>JAZLFB010000198.1:0-44365 GCA_045615585.1 Akkermansia sp. | reverse complement strand
AGAATGATATGGGACAGCACATGGCCATTTGAGTCTGTTTTCGCAAAAAAGTTCTAAACCCTATTTTTCAAAATAGTACCTCACAAACCCCTGTATATACAGATAGAGCCGACTCATCGTCGGCTCTATGGGATGGTAATGTATCCGTTTTAAAACTTACTTATGCGTGCCGCCTGATGCACCGGGAAATGCGCCAAAAAAGCAAAAAGAGTTTGACTTATCACGGTAGAGTGTGCTAGAAAGGAAATCGGTCTTTTTGATTCAATTACGTTATGGCTATTTCCGATAAAATCAACAAAGTGAAACCCGCTTGGGTGGAGGAGTTTAAGACATTTGCCCTGAAAGGCAATGTGGTGGATATGGCGGTCGGTGTCATCATCGGCGGCGCATTCGGTAAAATTGTCACCTCTCTGGTGAATGATGTCATTATGCCTGCTTTTGCCATGTTGACGGGCGGGCAGTCCGGCGTTGCCGAACTGGTCTTCCGTCTGAGCGAAGCAGAGGATGCCCCCGTTATCAAATACGGCGCATTCTGCCAGACAGTCATCGACTTCCTTATTATCTCCCTCACCATTTTCTTTGCCATCCGCATGCTGTGCAAACTGCGTGCCAAGGGTAAGACGGAAGAAGATGCCAAGCCCGCCGAACCCGCCCCCGAACCGCCCACGCCCGAGGATATCCTGCTGCTGCGTGAGATTCGCGATGCGCTGAAAAAGTAACGTGAACAAGAAACAACTCATTCTCCGCGTCCAACGTTATATGGGGGGCGCGACACGAGCCACCGCCTCTGCTGCAGTAGAGGCGGTGCTTTCGTGCATTCAACAGGCGGCGGCAGAGGAAAAGGTACACCTTGCCCGCTTCGGCACGTTTGAAACAGCCGAACGCCGCGCGCGTATCGGCTACAGCCCCGCCACAGGGCAAAAGCTCAACATTCCCGCCAAGCGAGTGCTGACATTCCGCCCCGCTAAGGGGCTTTAAATTATTACCTCTTTTTCTCATTCATCGGGCTGTGAAAGGCACAATGTATGGCAGCGGCGGACTTTCAACTTGAAACGCCGCCTGAATCTGCTAGAATGGGGGGAACGATATGAGTATGGTAACTGCACAGCATCTGCATAAAGCATTCGGTCGCTTCACGGCCGTGAAAGATGCTACGTTTTCCGTTGAAAAAGGTGAGATTGTAGGTTTCCTGGGTCCGAACGGCGCAGGTAAGACCACCACCATGAAAATGCTGACGGGCTACCTGCCACCCACGGCGGGTACCGCCGAAATTGCAGGGCATGATATTATTGACGAGCCGCTGGAAAGCCGCCGCCACATCGGTTACATGCCCGAAAACGTGCCGCTGTACGAGGACATGCGCGTGTACGAATACCTGCAATACCGCGCCAAATTGAAGGGCATCTGCGGTTCTTCCGTGCGTCAGCAAATCGGCTGGGCGATGGAGCGCTGCGGCTTGGAAGCCCGCCGCAAAGACCTCATCCGCACCCTTTCCAAAGGCTACCGCCAGCGCACAGGCTTGGCCGATGCCCTGCTGGGCAACCCCGACCTGCTGATTCTGGATGAACCCACCAACGGTCTTGACCCCAACCAGATTCGCCAAATCCGCGAGCTGATTCGCACGCTGGCAGAGGAGCACACCGTCATCCTCTCCACCCACATTCTGAGTGAGGTAGAGATGATTTGCAACAAGGTTATCATCATTGACCAAGGCGAAATCAAGGCGGCGGACACCCCCGCCAACCTCACCCACGGGTTGCGTGCCGCAGGGCGCGTCTCCATTGAATACAAGGGCGAGCCGGAGCCTGTGGTGAAGGAATTGGAAGCCTTTGCCCCCGTGAAGAAGGTGATTGTGGAAGACACAATGCCCGGCGGCTGGAACCGTCTTATCGTGCGCGCCGAACCCGGCACCGACACCCGCGAAAAGGCGGCCGCCGTCATTGCCGCCCACGGTTATCCCATGCGCCACATCTACCGCCACATTCCGAGCCTTGAGGACGTGTTTGTGGAAATGACCCGCCGCGACTGATTCTTTCTCTCCCCTCTCATTCTTTCGTTCTTATGGAAACCGAAACACCTTCCATCAAACGCACCCGCAGTTACTTTGCCACGCTGCGCACGATTTTTGTGCGCGAGCTGGCCTCCTACCTCTGCACCCCCTTCGGCTGGGTGATTCTGGCCTGTACGATGGGCTTGCAGGGTTTCTGGCTGCAGGCGGTGCTGCAAACCATGACCAAAGCCACGGGCGAGGGCGTGATGTTCTACATGCTCAACAGCGTGAACTTCTGGTTCTACTTCATCTTCATTTTCCCGCTCATCACCATGCGTACCCTTGCGGATGAAGAGCGTATGGGTACCATGGAGGGGCTTCTCACCGCCCCCGTAACCACCACACAAATTGTGCTGGGTAAGTATTTTGCCGCCTATCTTTTCTATCTGGTACTGTGGCTGCCCCTGTTGCTGTACCCGTGGATGAGCGAGCTGGGTAACTTCTACACCTCCGTGCGCTATAACATTATCCCCGAGGGTGCTATCACCTACCGCCTTGCGGACTGGGTGGGTCCCTACGCCATTCTGGCGCTGTCGGGCAGCTTCTTCATTGCGCTGGGCGTGCTCTGCTCCTCGCTGACGCGCAGCCAGATTATCGCGGGCATAGTCTGCACCTGCCTCATGATTATGTACTACTTCATCGGGCGTGTGACGGAGCTTTGGGGCGAATTTCCCGCCGCGCCCGCTTTCCACTATCTTTCCTGCACGGAACAGGTGAGCGCGTTCTCGCGCGGGCTGATTGACACCCGCCCCGTGGTGCTGTACCTGTCGCTGGCCGTCTTTACGCTGGCACTCACCAAGCGCATTGTGGATTACCGCCGCTGGCACCGCTGATGTTTCACCTTTAACCGCAACCATTTTTCCATGAGCAAAAAAGATTATCAGGGACACCCCGATGCCCGCCGTATCAAGGGCAATCCGATGGCGTGGGTCAACCTCTTTCTGCTGGCCGTTATCGTGATTGCCTGCAACTACATCGGTTGCAGCGAATACGGCCGCAAAGACCTGACGGAAGAGCAACGCTACACCATCTCCGAACGCACGGTGAACGTGTTGAGCAGCGAGCGCGTGCAGAAGCGCGAAACGCCCGTACACATCATCTTTGCCTTCCAGCGCACCACGCCCAACTATTCGCGTATGCGCTCTCTGTTGGAGGAGTACGAACGCTACGGCAAGGGCAAGGTGACGGTGGAATACTTTGACCCCCTGCGCCAACCCAACCGCGCCCGCGAAATTTCGGGCATCTACGGTGTGGATTTCCGCCAGAATCTCTGCGTGATTGACGCCCGCAAAGACCCCACCGTGGCGTTGAACACCTTTGAGGAGGATTTGAGCGACCGCAAGCACGTCCGTATTCGCCCCGGCACATCGTTCATCAAGTACGAAACGCTGCCGGATGAAAGCCGCCGCGCCGTGGCGCTGATGATGGACGAGGTGGTGTGCTCTGCCCTGACGGAAGCCGTGGAGGGCGACATGCGCCGCATGTATGTGGTGGAGGGCAAGGGCGGTGTCTCGCGCGATGATCAGACGCTGCTGGAATCCATCGGGCAGATTACCAACTCGCTCAACATTCAGCTGGCATGGCTGAACATGGCGGAAACCGCCGAAGTGCCGCAGGATGCCGAGGGTCTTATCATCATCTCCCCCAACACCGATTTCACCGATACGGAAATGGCGGCTCTGCGCGAGTTCTGGGAACGCGACGGTCGCAACGCTTTCTTTGTGGCGCTGAACCCCACGGGTGCCAAGCTGCCGCGTCTCTTCCGTTTCCTGCGCGAACAGGGCATCCGCCCCAACAGCGACCGCGTGCTGCTGCGCGACCGCCAGCGCGCCTACTACGACATCACCGCCGTGTTCCCCAAGGGTCTGGAATGTACCAAGAGCTTCTGGAACGGCGCCACGCATGTGGACGGGCAGTGCATGTCGCTGACGCTGGAGCATGCGGATGATAACGAAGCCACCCTGCGCCGCCTGACGACCTACCCGCTGCTGATGACCACGCCCGACTATTACGGCGAAACCCGCAGCGATTTGGAGCCCAAGTTCACCCCGCATGAGGACCGCGAGGGTCCGCTGTGTCTGGAAGCCGCCGTCACGCGCGGCAACGCCAAGGACCCGAACAACCTCTCCACTCTGGTGGTGCTGGGCAACACGGACATGCTGTCGCAGGAGAACGCCCGCACCGAGCAGCGCGACTACATGTACACCCTGTGGACGTGGATGTGCAACCGCCCCGAATATGCGGGTAAGAGCGCGAATCAGGATTTGACGATGAAGATTGACCTGAACCGCCACAGCCGTGACGCGCTGGAGTACCTGACCCTGCTCATCATGCCGCTGAGTGCGCTGCTCATCGCCTTCGCCATCTGGAACACGCGCCGCCACTAATTCCGCCCCGCTGATACCATGCGTCTCTTTACCACCATCACCCTGTTTCTGCTGGCTGCCCTGTCGGTAACGCTCTCCGTCTTTCTGGCGGTGGACGGCAACTTGGCACGCGTGACAGGCTGGTACCGCTTTGAGCCGGGCATGCCTCTCTTCTCCAAAGAGAATACGGCACAGCTGAACAATGTGTGCTGGATGCGCATTGAGGACCTGCACGACCGTATTGAATGCTCGCGCGACGAGTACGGCAACTGGTGGATTGAAAAGCCGTTCAAAGACCGCATGGCCCCCAACGCTGCCCGCGCCATCCTTTCGTTCACGGCACAGGCGCGCATGGTGGATACCCTGCCCCTCAACAACGTGACGCGCAGCAATATGCGCGATTTCGGCGTGGAAACATCCCCCCACCGCATCACGCTGAAAGTGCAGGACGGCGAGGACAAGACCACCGTCGCCCGCTACACGCTGGGCAGCACCTCCCCTTGGTTGGCGGATGCCGGCAACGGCACCGATCTGCTGCCCACCACCTATCTGCGCACGGATTTCTACGGACGCGACAAGCGTATCCATGTGGTGAGCGGCAACATTCTCGACCTGTTCAAGGACGGCTTGGAAGCCCTGCGCGACCCGCACCCCCTGCAATTTGACCCTGAGCAGCTGGAAGCCCTGAGCATCAGCCGCGGGGATGCGGATACAAGCGAGCCGCCGTTGCAGATTTCCCGCATCAGCGCCGAGTCGCCGTGGAGCATCGACAGCCCCGTGCTAACCGCAGCGGATGATGACAAAGTGAACACGCTGGTGCGTGCCCTGAGCAACCTGACCGCTCTGCGGGTATTGGAAACGGCGGATGTCACCCTGCCCGACACCCCCGCCTGCCGTCTGCAACTGACGGTGGAGGGGCGACAGGAGGAGCTGTGCCTCTACCCCGCCTTTGAGGAGCAGGACAACAGCGTGTGCTACGCTACGGTGAGCAGCCGCAATGTCGTCTTTGTACTGCCCGCCGAACGCCGCGTGAAGCGCACAGGCTGCTACGCCGCGCTTATCAACGCCGTGTGCAAGATGCCCGTGCTGCCCGAACGCGCCATGGCACAGGTACACGCCAACGGCAACATCATTTACACCGCCGAGCTGGCTATGGGGCTGGCCGACCTGCGCTCCGACCATTTCTCCGAGCTGGATGCCAAGGACATTGCCCGCGTCTCGCTGCGCGACACCCGCACCCAATCCGCCATCCGTCTGCTGCTCATCCCCGGCAATACGGAGGGTGATGTGGAGGATATCTGGATGTACGCCCCGCAGGATGCCCCCTACCGCAAGGCAGAAAGCCCTGCCGTGCAGCGTCTCTTGAACGGCATGCGTAACATTCCTGTGGAGGCCGTGGTGGCGGATGCCCGCCCCGGCGACCCGCTGCCGCTGGAGAAGTTCGGGCTGAACAACCCCGACCTGATGCTCTCTGTGCTGCCGCGCCCCTGCGTGGTGCGCGCCAACCTCTTCGGGCTGGATTTGCCGCTGGTGAAAGACAGAAAGCCGCGCATGTTCCTGCTGCGCCGCTACCCCGACCCCGAAACAGGCAAGAACAAGTGGTTCGGTGCGGAAATGGGCGGTGCGTCCGTCTGCCGTCTCAGCACCAAGTTCACCCGACTGCTCTCCCTGCGCCCCGAAAAGTGGAAGCAGCGCGAGATGATGGAGTTCCCCTTCTCTGCCGTGCGTCGGCTGACCCTGCAATTCCGTGAAGCCCCCATGGTGCTGGACTACGACTACCAAGAGGAGTCGTGGCACGGCAAACTGGGCGAGGAGGACGTGACACCCCGCATCAACCCGCACCGCGCGGAAAGCTACATCCGCCGTCTGCAAAAGATGAAGGTCGGTCAATGGCTGGAGGACAACGATGCCGATGCTCTTGCCGCCCTGCGCCACCCGGCGTTCGGCGTGAAGCTCGACTTGGAAATCACGGACTATTCCGATGTGGAGCAAGTCACCATCGAGGAGACGCAGGACGAGCGCGCCCATGCCGACACCCCGGAGGACTTGCTGGACGGCGGTGAAGCACAGGAAAACGACCTTGATGCCAAGATGCGCGAACTGGCGTTCGGCGAACGCGCCGTGCGCCACGAGACTCGCACCCTGCAAATCGCCCCCTCTTCTCAGGATTCCGACACGCCCTTCTTCTACGGTCGCATTGTCGAGACAGGCGAGCTCTTTATCCTGCCCTTCGAGGACGCCCAAGGCCTTGCGGGTGACATTCTGGATATGTGAGGGAACACATGTTTGCATTCTGAATGGCTCGCGTGTCATTGCATCGGGAACGGTCAAGCGGACAAGAGCACTCCGGCAAAAAAGAAAGGTGCTTTCTTTCTGTTTTACTGACGATTCTGATGTTGCTGACTTCCTGCTATCAACAGATTGACCCGCGTTATCCCGAGTGTTGGACGTACGTCATGTGTATCCGCCATGCGGAAAGGGATATTGCCGTATCGTGTCTGAATGCCTACTCCGACCGCCTGTCATCCCTGCCCCGCAAGCAACAGGAATAAACGCCCGAGTTCAGCAATTTTGCCGCTTTCGGCGAGCGCGGCACGGTGAAAACCGAGATGAACTTCATTCCGCAGCAGACAGACAGGTAGCATTTCGTGGTGAACGACATCGTTCCCCCGTCTCACGCCAATCAGCGAATTTCGAGGTATACACAGAATACATTCCGAAATACGATGTCGTTTGGTTCAAACGCAAAATATGGTTTACAGGCGGGTGCTGATATCTATCCTGCAGCGGCAATATCGGGTACAGCAGCAGAATATTGCTGACATGACGAAGAACGGTCGCGGCATACAGCCGCACTTTGGGATTGCCCGTGCGGGCTTTTTGTGTTACGCTCTGCCCTGTTATGGCAAATACATCCCTGACCCCCGATCTTGTTGCAGCGGTGACCGAGCTGGCCTCCGTCTTTGCTCAAAGCCAGAAAGTTGTCTCCGCCAAGGCCCGCATCGGGCTGTTCTACCAGAGCCCCGAAGCCACCGATGTGTTCCGCAAGGTGAGCGAGTACGGCGAAGAGCTGCGTAACAAGCACATGGCGGGCATGACGCCTTCTGAAGAAGAAATCGCTAAGTTTGACAAGATGCGTCAGGACGTGGTGGAGAATCCCCTCTGCGCCGGTTTCCTTGAAGCCCGCCAGCAGTTGGAGGAGCTGCTTTCCACCGTGAACCAGTACCTCTGCCTTGCCATTGACAAGGGTGCCGCCCCCACGGATGAAGAAGTGGCCGCTGCCATGACGCAGCAGGTCAGCTGCTCCTGCGGCGGCGGTTGCCACGGTCACGGCGACTGCGGCAGCTGCGACAACGAGAACTGCAAGCACCACGGCGACAGCGACCACCACTGCGAATGCGGCGGCGAGCACTGCGAATGTGGCGGCGAGCACGAGTGCAAGTGCGGCGGTCACCACGACGGCGACCACGAATGCTGCTGCGGCAAGCACTGATTCTTTCCATTCTTCCCGCGCCCCTCAGTCGGAGGGGCGCGTTACTTTATCAACTTCTCTCATCGTTTCCCCTATGCCCGCGTGGGTCAAGCATCCGGCATTTTTCCTGGCCACCGTCATGGCCTACTATCCCGGTATCACCATCTACTCTTGGCTCAGCAAGTGGGAAACGCCTTTTTATCTTACGCCGTGGGGCTGCGCAGGGTTGGCCGCGCTGGTGCTCGCCGTGCTGCTGATGGTATGGGCCGCCAAGCGCGGGCACGAGGTGCTGCCGCCCACCCGCACGCTGTGGTCGTTGCTGACCTTGGCGGTGGTGTATGATGTGAGCGCCAACCTCTTTGCCTTTGCCTCGCCTTGGCAGCTGCCGCTCTCCATTCTGCTCACCATCGGCACCATCTGCCTGTTATGGGCGCTCTTGAAACGCTGGGCGCTGCTGCTGTGGTTCCCCTTTTTGGTGCTGGAGCTGTTTCAGATTCTCGGCTTTCTGGAATACGGCAGCAGCATGAACTCTCTGGCGATTGCCGAGACCTTGGAAGCCTCGCAGGAGGAGGTATTTACCTACCTGACATGGGGTAACTTTCTGATGTTGAGCGGGCTGTTCCTGTTGGCGGTGCTGTACACATGGCTGCAAATCCCCGTGTTGCGGCAAGCATCCCGCCGCGGGCTGTTGCATCTGGGGCTGCTCATGTCGGGCTGCTCGCTCTTTTTGGGTGCGCTGATGCCGCCGCACCACCAAAGCAAGGATTATTACTGGCCGCCCACCGCCGCCTATGCGCTGACGGATGCGTTTATTGAAGCCCTGTCCATCAACCAAGCCACCATCAATCAGGTGGAGTCACTTAACTCCCCCGCCGACAAGCCCAGTGCCATCAGCACACTGAAAGGCGGCGAGGGCGTGGTGCTGGTGCTGCACATCGGCGAGAGCATCCGCGCCGACCGCATGAGTCTGAACGGCTACGAGCGCGACACAACCCCGTGGCTGCGGCAGCAGAGCAACCTCATCAACTTCCCCACCTGTATCTCCGCCGCGCACGATACGAGCATGGCACAAATCGTCATCATGACGGACAGCCGCCGCTACGTGGGCGACAAGACACCCGGCATGCAGCCCACCACGGGTTCGGTACTCGACCTCTTCAACGCCAACGGTTTCGGCGTGTATTCCTTCTTCGGTCAGCGCTGCGCGCAGCAGTTGAAATACGACCGCGTGGTGCGCGTGCTGACGCGCTGCTCCAAGCAGCGTTTCAACGCCCCCGGCTACCCGTGGACAGCGGTGCCGCAGATGAAGGGCGTGCTGGAGCAGCACCCGAAGGACAATCTGGTGTTCTTCATCAACAACGAGGGTAGCCACACCCCCTTCAACTACTTTGATAAAGAGACTGCCCCCTTCACCCCCGCATCCGCCGATTTTCAGAACCCCGCCGCCCATGCGGAGGAAATCAACAACGCCTACGACAACACCATTGTCTACACGGATGAGTTCTTCCGCCGCGTGGTGCAGGAGTTGCAGGGTCGCCCCTTCGTCTACCTCTACATCAGCGACCACGGCGAGTATCTGGGGCATGACGGTCTGTGGGGGCGTGCCGCGCTGGGTGAAAAACACATTTCCTATTTCAGCACCACGGGCTGCAAGGTGGGGGCGTTCGTCCTCTACTCCCCCGAATTTGCCGCCCTGCACCCCCATTTTGAAGAAGCCTTGGCACAGCTCAACAGCAACCGCACCATGCCCATCGGTGATGAGCACGTTTTCCACACCCTGCTGGGGCTGTTCGGTATCGACACCCCCTACCGCCGCCCGCAGCTGGATTTGACCACAAACCAAGCGCAACCCTACAGCGGCAAAATGCCGAAGGAATAAAGCCGCAAAGATTTAATCTTTGGCAGATTTCGGGTCAATCGCATCGCGCAGACCGTCACCCAGGAAATTGAGGGCAAGGAGCGTCAGGCAGAAAAAGAGCGCGGGAAAGAACAGCAGCTCGGGCGAGGCTTCCATGCGGTCTGCCCCCTCTTTAATCAACGTTCCCCATGAGGAATTGGGCGCACGCACACCCAAACCGATGAACGACAGTGTGGATTCGGTGAGCATGATACCCGGCACGGCGAGTGTGGTGTATACCACGACCGTACCCAACAGGTTGGGGGCAATGTGTCCGAAAAGAATCCGAAAATGCCCCAGCCCCAGCGAGCGGGCCGCCAACACATATTCCTGAGCTTTCAGCTCAAGGGTCTGCGTGCGAACAATGCGTGCCAGCGTCAGCCAGCCCAGCGCACCGATGGCGATAAAAAGCGGCACCAAACCCAGAATAGGGGCCACACTTTCGCGACTCCAACCCGTTGTCTCCACCACCCGGTCAGTGAGATTGCGGCTGGGTTCCTCAATACTCAACGAAAAGACAATCACCAGAACGATGAACGGCAGGGCAAACAGTACATCAACCGTACGCATCATGAAGGCATCCACACGCCCGCCCGCATAGCCGGAGATAAGCCCGTACACCAGTCCGATAACGAATGCCACCACTGTGGCCACCACACCCACCAACAGCGAAATGCGCCCGCCATAGAGCACACGTGCCAATAAATCTCGCCCCAGTTGGTCGGTGCCGAAGGGGTGGCTCCAACTGCACGAGGCGGCAATGTTGTTCAAATCGGTAGTGTTAGGATTGGCAATACAGGGGAAAAGCGGCAATACAAAACAAGCCAACACCATGAGCACCAGAAACACGAATGACACCGTGGCGGCGCGGTTCTTCATCAAGCGCCGCCGAGCATCCGCCCACAGGGAATTGCCTTGTTCGTAGGTCTGCATATTTCGCAAGGCATCATACAGGATACAAATGGGTCTGTCAATCTCACAACACGGCACAAACATGACACCGAGAAATCTTGTCATTAGGTAAAACGAATGTTAGTTTAACGAAAGTATTTTCTGCTATGCCTGCACGGTCCCGCCCCCTTCTTTCATGGTGCAAAGTCTGTCTTGACAGCAAGACCGATTTTGCCTTGGCTGCTTTTGGTTGGGCTCTGTTTTTTTCGACTGCCACAGAAGTAGTGTTACTGCCGTGGGAGGCCCCCGCTGCTGCAGCTTGCATGGCTTGGCTGATGAGTGTCATCAATACCCGTCAACAGAGCGTGCGTCCACTCTCACCCATCGCGGCGTTACCTGCCGTCGGATTGGCTCTTTTGACTTATACGGGGCTGTCTTCCTATCTTCTGTCCTTTTTCTTTCCCGCCTTTCTCCTGCATTTTCTGACAAGATTCTTTCAGCGGCCCTTTCTGCGAGACTTCGGCAATCTTGCCGCCATAGCCTTGAGCAGCGCAGCCCCGGCGTACGCCTACTCTTTTGAAATCTCCTCTGTTCTCATGGTAGGGCAGCCGCTGATATGGATGGCTGTTCCGGCGATGGGGTTACAAGACTCAACAGCATTTGTGAACAATCAGGCAAAAATCGGGAACAAACCGGGAAACCTACGTATCTTCCTGATATCGGCAATCATCGGCATAGGAGGCTACAGCTTATGGAAAGAGAAGGAAACCACGTTTACCCTGATTCTGTTAGGTTCCGTACTGCTCTCACAGCTGATACTGTACGCAGCAAAGCATTTTGCACCCTCTCTTCAACAATATGCAACAAGCCCGCTGTGGCCTGCGCTGTTTGCGGTACTGCTCTGTCTGCCGTTCGGCATGGTGCCGTTTATCTGAGCCGTATATAGACATCCTATTCGGCACGTACGGCAGCCTTAGGAATTACCCCGCTGTTCTTCCGACCTGCCACGCCATGAAATAAAAAGAGGGCTAAAGGGGGCAGAAAGACAGAGAATTCAATGGACATGAGTCTCCGCAGAAAAAAACTTACCTTATCTTGCACAATACGCCATTCTGCGCTATAATATGTTCATCAAAAAGCATGCCACACAAGTTTCTCTATCAGCTTTCACTCCGCAGTCGCCGCAGGGTTTCTCTGATGTTCCTGATATGGGCGGCGGTGCTCCTTTTGTTGCTCCCGTCTTCCACACGAGAGTTGGGGTACAATGTTGACCTGATGGCGGTTCTTGTTCTCCTTTGGCTGGCGGTTCAGGCGCTGCGCCCTTGGATTCAGGTAAAAAATTACCTGTGCGAGGATGCATGGGAAATATACCGAGGCGGGAAACTTATCCGCCGTCTGCCCTACAGCGAATGTCGCGCCGCTTACAGACAAACGGACAAAAAGGGCGTTACCACCTTTTGGCTGACATGGGATAAACTGTCCGTTCAATGCCGCGACACCGATTGGGAACCCTGCACCGACGATGCCGCCCCTGCGGGCGATTTCCTCATCTCCCATCTACCGCAGAACGTGGTGGAATCGGCCACGACTCGCGCCATTCTCCGCTGGTTCGGCAAAGGCATCATAGACTGTTATAAGATTCCGCAGTTCATCCTGCCCATTCTTCTTTGCTGCGGGCTTATCTTCGGGTCGGTATGGGTGCTGCGGGCACCGCTTGAAGACGGCAATCCTTTTGAAGCGGAGTGTCCACACACCGCCTACTTTGAGCAAGACTCAACCTACCCGATTTCCCCCACGGGAGAACCGCAGCAGTTAGGTGATATGACGCTGCAAGTCACCCACAAGGCACAGGTTTCGCGGCTCGATGCCCTGCACTACAACAGCGGCATCTGCATGCTGTGGCACCGCCTGACAGGCACCCTGCCCGCATGGCAACAGGGGCACCGCGAATATGCGGCAGCCTGCACCGCGCGGAATTACAGTCTCCCGAAAGATAAGGATAAAGGCTACTGGTACTTCACGGTCACCCCTGCCCCGAAAGACACCGCTCGTTGCCTTCAATTTATCAACCAAGAAGGTTTTTCTCTTTCCCCCTTTTGCACTTCTGTTCACGAGGGAACCTACAGCGGCTACCTTCTGCAACAACCTGCCAAGGTGCTTCTCCTTCTCCCGATAACGGAGGAATAACGGCACCGCGCCGTCCGAAAAAAACACCGCTGTCCTTTCGGTATCAGCGGTGTTTTTGTTGACAGGGTTCCGGCGCGGTATCAATAATCGCGCTTCAACAGGTAATCGTTGATTGCCAACAAATTCTCACGGCGTTTGGCGGAGAACACATCCAACGCAGCGCGGGCGGAAGCGGTGAGCGCACGCGCTTCTTCGCGAGCCTGTTCCATGCCCACCACGGCGGGATAAGTGGCTTTCTGCTCGCGGGCATCCTTGCCGATGCTCTTGCCCAGCACTTCGGGGCTGGAGG
The DNA here is from genome assembly GCA_045615585.1 of Akkermansia sp. Lineage (GTDB taxonomy): Bacteria > Verrucomicrobiota > Verrucomicrobiia > Verrucomicrobiales > Akkermansiaceae > Akkermansia. The sequence continues at coordinate 31,213 of JAZLFB010000198.1, read as the reverse complement.
TGATGTCGAGAATATCGTCGATAATCTGGAACGCAAGGCCCAGCCCGCGACCGTATTCGGTGAGGGCATCCAACTGCTCGGCGGTGCAGCCCGCCGACATGCCGCCCATACGGACAGCAGCCATGATGAGCGCCGTTGTCTTACCGTTGTGGATGGCGCGCAGTTCTTCCAACGAAAGGGTGCGCCCCTCGCCTTCAAGGTCCAGCACCTGACCGCCCACCAAATGCAGACTGCCTGTGCGGTAGGCCAGTTCCGCCACGTAGTCGCTCACGCCGTAGCGCTCGTTTTCGGGCACGCGGGCAAGGATGGCAAAGGCCTCCGTCAGCAGAGCATCACCCGCCAACACGGCAATCCCCTCACCGAACACCTTGTGATTGGTGGGGCGACCGCGGCGCAGGTCGTCGTCATCCATGCACGGCAGATCATCGTGAATCAGCGTGTAGGTGTGCAACACCTCCAAGGCACAGGCGGCATTCAGCGCAGCGTCCTCCGAACCGCCGCAGGCCTTGGCGGCCTCCAGACACAGCAGGGGGCGGATACGCTTACCACCGGCAAACACGCTGTAGCGCATGGCCTTGTGAATGGTGGTAGGGGGGATATCCTCGCCGGGCAGAAGGGAATCCAAGCGGGCTTCCACCTTCTGCACCGTTTCGCGGATGAGCTCTTTGAGGTCTGACATATGGCAAAACTTGATTTTATAAAGAGGCGTAGGGAATAGGCAGGATTTTTCAGATTTGTCGGATTCAAGATTTTTCAGATGATTATCTTCGGCGGCTTAAGCCGCAGCAAATCCGAAAAATTTTGAATCCTAAAATCCTACAACCCTTCTTACGCCTTGCCCTGCACCAGCAGCTCGGCAATCTGCACGGCGTTCAGGGCGGCACCCTTGCGCACCTGATCGCCCACCACCCACAGGTTGAGGGCGTTGTCGATGGCGAGATCCTTGCGGATGCGGCCCACGTAGCAGGTGTCACCGTTGGTGGAGTCAAGCGGGGTCGGCCACACGTTGTTGGCGGGGTCGTCCATGAGCGCCACACCGGGCATGCCGTCGTAGCAGGCGCGGGCGCCGTCCACATCGATGGGCTTTTCAAACTGCGCGATACAGGAGATGGAGTGGCTGCGGTACACGGGAACGCGCACGCAGGTGCAGGTCACGTTCAGCGCGGGCAGCCCCATAATCTTGCGGCCTTCGTTGAGCATCTTCAGCTCTTCCTTGGTGTAGCCCGTGTCGGTGAACTTGTCAATCTGGGGCAGCACGTTGAAGGCAATCTGGCGGGGATAGGTGGAGATTTCCACAGGGTGACCGTCCACAATGGCACGCACCTGATTCTCCAGCTCGGTGATACCGTGCTGACCGCTGCCGCTGACCGCCTGATAGCTGCTGGCGATAATCATCTTCAGACCGTATTTCAGGTGCAGGGGATACAGCGCCATCAGCGTGATGATGGTGGTGCAGTTGGGGTTGGCAATGATGTTGCGGGGGTGGTTGAACGCGGCATCGCCGTTGATTTCGGGCACCACCAGCGGCACATCCTCATCCTGACGGAAGGCGGAGGAGTTATCAATCACCACGCAACCGGCGGCACCGGCAATGGGGGCAAACTCGCGGGAAATGTCACCGCCCGCAGAGAAAAGAGCAATGTCTACGTCCTTGAACGAATCCTTGGTCAGCTCCTCCACCGTCAGCATCTGACCGCGGAAGGCAACCTGTTTACCCGCAGAGCGATGGGAGGCAAGAAGTTTGAGAGAGACCAGCGGAAACTGACGGCTCTCAAGACAGGACAGGATTTCAACGCCCACCGCACCGGTGGCGCCCACAATAGCAACTCTGGGATTGTTCATGTTCACAATTCGGGAATAGACCGGCATACTCACAGCGTGTATGCGCGGGCGTAGTATAGCGGATTGTTACACAAATTCAAGCATAATGTTGTTACCGCGGCTAATTGGTACGCATTTTGCGGTCATGCCCGGCAGAAAACGTATCACTATTGGTCAAATTTGCGGCTCGACTTACGGCGGGCAATGGTGTACAATGCAGAGAGCCATGAATATCACGCGCACCATTTTCCTGACACTCACCGCTGCGGTGTCTGCCTGTTTTTGCAGCTGCCAGAACCATGACCCCTACCCCGTGCTCTTTCTGACAGAGGCGGATTCCAACGTACAGGGCGCCAAGCTCACCGTGTACTACAACGGCAAGTATTACAACCGTCTGCCCATTCTCTCCCATAAGAATTTCGGCAAGTTCCGCTCTTTCCTGAACCCGGAGGACGGCTCCTACGGCGTGCGTCTCTACACCAAGCCTGAATACGCCAATCGTCTCTACATCACCACCTTGGAGAATCAGGGGCGTCTCATTCTGCCCGTGGTGGGCGGCCTGGCCTACCAGCCCATGTTGATTGACAAGGGGATTTCGGACGGTGAGCTGGACATTCGCGGCGGGTTGAACGGCTACGACCTCAAAATGATGAGTCAGGATATTGAGCCTGCGGAACCCGAAATGGAGAAAAAGCGTTTCCTGAGCGAGAATCCGCGCCCCCTGCCCATGATTGACAACAAGAAGCAGCACAACATGAAAGACCGCAGCGGCCGCGTGTTTGCCGAGCTGCCCTCTTACCGCGATTGATGCGTCCGGTCATGAAACAGCTTGCCTTTCTGCTGACCTGTCTGGCGGGTGCCGCCTGTGCAGCCGACCCCGCTGCGGTGGATTTGACCTACCGCCTGCCCACGGACAACGATGCGTTGTTCCGTGGTGATAACGACGGGTTCTTCATGTACTGCGACCGCAATTTCGAGGGCGAGAAATCCCAACCTTGGCAGGCGGGTAGCTACGGTTTTGTCCGCAATCCCTTCCGCGCGTCCAACCAAGAGGTGATGTTCAGCCACGTGCACGAGGGTATCGACATCAAGCCCCTGCACCGCGATGCTGCGGGTGAGCCGCTGGATATGGTGCGTCCGCTGGCTCCCGGTGTGGTCGTTTACACCAGCGATGCCCCCGGTGCCAGCAACTACGGCCGCTATGTCGTGGTAGCCCACAACATTCCCGAAGGCACCATCTACACCCTGTACGCCCACTTGGCCTCCATCACCTGCCAAACAGGGCAGCACGTCGGCACGGGTAACGAGCTGGGGCGGCTGGGGCACACAGGCCGCGGGTTGGATCGCGTGCGCTCTCACGTGCATGTGGAGGTGTGTCTCATGATTAACTCCTGCTACGACCAATTCTCCCCGCCCGCCAACAAGCACGGCGTGTACAACGGGCTGAATCTGGCGGGCATGGATGCCGCGCCCATCCTGCTGCATTGCAAGGACGGCGAAACGCTTTCCCTGAGCGCCTACATGGCCACGCTGCAAGAGCACTACCGCATCCGCGTGCCCGCCGTGGGCACCATGGATTTGCTGCACCGCCACCCCTTCCTGTACAAGGGGGATTGGAGCAAGCGCCCCGCCGCGCTGGACATGGCGTTCACGGCAGAGGGGGTCCCCATTGCGGTTTACCCCGCCGATGAAGCGGTGAGCGCCCCCAAGGTCATTTTCTGTAAGCCCATGCCCACGCTGCAACAGAACTGCACGGTCAACCGCCTGAAAAACAGCAGTAAGGATGCCGCGCTCACCGTATCGGGGCTTAATTACATCAAACAATTTCTGTGGCTGCCCGGGCGTGAACCCGCCCCCGCGCCCTAACGCGCTGTCATTGACATGAATAAAACGCTGTCTCTCCTCCTGTTCAGTGCCGCCTTGTTGCCCGCCTTTGCGGACAACGCCGAGGCCGATGCCGCCCTGCGTGCGGGCAATGCCTTACAGGCCTACACTCTGTCGGCGGGGGAGACGGGCGATGCTGCCGATTTCCGCCGCGGACGGGCGCTGCTGGCCATGGAGCGTCCTGCGGAAGCCTTGGGCTATCTGCAAAAGGTGAGCGAAAGCTCCCCGCTTTACCCCTACGCCGCCAAGGCGCAGATTTACGCTGCATGGCAATATCCGAGTGTAGATTTCATCTCCGTCGTCACGCCTTTCACCGTGAGCCGGAATGCCGAGCTGGCCACGCTGGCTACGGCGGCGTTGGCGGAATACCACATCATCCACGGCGGTGAAAATACCGCTTTTGATTTATTGCAGAGCAAAGCCGCGCAACAACCGCAGCTCAAACCGCTTGTGACGCTACTGAAAGCCAAGGATTTACGCCGCAAGGGACAACTGAAAGAGGCGGAGCAGCTGTGCCGCTCCCTAATGGACGACCGCTCGCTGCCCACCGCCGTCCGCCACCGCGCCACCCTCACCCTGTCGGAAGTGTATTATGACCGCGAGGCAGAGGAAGATGCCCGCACGCCCGAAGAGGACAGCAACACGCTGAGCCGTCTGCTGCCCGTAGGACAGGCGGAAGAAGACGATGACGACGACACCATCAAAGCCACCGCCGCCCACGGCACGGGGGAGGAAACGCTGCTCTATTTCATTTCCGCCAACCCGGATTCACCCTTGGTGAGCGATGCCTTGCGCCGCCTCAACAGCCACCACGCTTTCGAGAAAGGGGAATACGCCCGCAGTCAACTGAAAATCTGGGCGGAGGACAGCCGCAAACCCGCGCGCGCCGTACAGGCGTTGGCTGTCATGCAGCAGCTGAACAACACCCACGCGCTGCGCACCGATACGCCCTTTGACACCACATGGGTCAACACCGCTGCCGCACAGTACCCGCAGGAGCCGCTCACCGCGCAGTTGCTCTTGGAACAGGCGCGTGTTTTAGCCGACCGCGGCGAAAAGGAGGAGGCGGCACGCTATCTGCAAATGGTACCGCAGGACAGCGCCTTGAAACATTTTATTGCCGCGCGACTGCTGCCTGAAACCGACCGCGAAACAGCCCACGCCTTCCTGCAATGTGCCGATGAAACGGGCGGCATACTGCGCACCGCCGCCCTCACCCATGCGTTGGAAAGCGCGTTGCTCAGCGGGCAATCCGATTTGGCTCACGCGCTGATTGAACAGCACCCTGCCGATGCGGCGGCTCTGCTGCCCATCCGCATTGCCTACTGCCAAGCGGTGAACGAGGCGGATGTCGTGGGCGGGGATGTCGCTGCGGCAGAATCCACGGAAGCTGCCGACTCCCCCGATTGGCAGATGGACAGGGTGTGGCTCGCCCTGCACCGCGGGGATGCCGCACAGGCCAAAGAACTGCTCCAAGCCCTGCCGCAACCCGAAGAAGAAGCGCAAAAACTGCGCTATTTCGGGCTGAAAGAGGCGGCGGACCACCTGTCAGGCACCCCGCATGCCGCCACGATTGCGGACTTACAGAAGAATATCGGCAACACACCGCTGCTGCAACTGCACTTGGCAGACCTGTTGGCGGAAGAAGGTCGCCACAACGAATGTCTTGCGCTGCTGGAAAGCATGATTGAGCGGAAAGACCTGCCCGCCGCGCTGCTGCCGCGCGTGCTGTTCCGTGCCGCCCGCGCGGGAGAGGACATCGGCACCCTTGCCGCCCTGAAACATGCCGCCGAGGTGTACGAACACTGCGCCGCGGCAGACCCCACGCTGGCTCGCCGCGCCGCCATCCGCCGCGCCGCTATTTTCACCCGCGTCGGCAAGCAGGCAGAAGCCCTGCAACTGCTCCCCCCCGTTCAGGCGGGCAACGACAGCATCAGCATGCAGGAGCAGGTGTTGCAGGCCATTGTGCGCTCCACCGCCCTGCTCTTACAGGGAACGGAAAGCAGCATCAAAGCCGCCGCCGATGAAACAGGCACGCTGCTCACGCAGAAAGAACGGTTGAATCACCGCCAGTTGCTCACCCTGTTGCTGCACCACGGTGCCATCTGCGCCCGCAGCGGCAATACCGAGCAGGCCGTGCGCGATTTCCGCGAGGTCCTTTCCCTGAAATCTCCGACACCCGATACCTTTGAATGGGCGGTCATGTTTGCCGCCGCCGCAGGAGCCGTGGATTTAGAGGAACAGACAGGACACCCCGAAGTAGCCGCCGCGCTGGCGGAAGAGATTGCGACATGGGCATACGCCGCAGACCCCGAACGCACCGCCGTTTTTGCCAAGTGGGCCACCCACATCCGCCGCGTCAATTTCCTGAAAGCGAAAAATTGACCGACGAAAAACGGGGACGGGCGATAATGAGCGGGGAGGAAAGTTTGATGTATCAAATTTCCGCGCAGGCTTTGCCCGCGCATCTAAAAACAAAAACCTCGACAAATCCCCATTTGTCGGTTTGCTCTATGGGATGGCCATGATATTCCCATTTTTCTTGAAATTTTTACTTTTTTTTGATAAATGATGGCTATGAGCTTCATCGAAGAACACGGAAAATACGTGAGAAGAATAATAGAAGACCGCAGTCCGGCAGGGATGGCCGGTTACTATATCAGTCTTGTGCTTGGTTTCCTTACGATTATTCTTGTGATTTACGTTTATGGCTTCATGTAACCCTTAACCCTCCTCCTTGGGGTTGGTGAGGGTAAAATCGTATTGCATTTGGTAGCCGCAGGCATCATCTAACGGTGTGGTGTCTGCGGGCTTTTTTTCGCGAACGCGCGTCTACGCGCGCGTTACGCGTAAAAAAAAGGGGGCAGACAGTCATCAGACTTGAAATGCGGGCGTTTCTGCCGTATAATAGCCGCAGAAGAGTATGATGACAACAATCATTGCAGCAGATTTGGTTAAAGACACCTTGGTGAACGGCACTTGGGGTGCCTTGGAATTGTTTGACAAGGGCGGCCCCCTGATGTGGGTGCTGTTGTTCCTGTCCGTCATTGCCCTCATGGTGTTCTTTGTGTGTCTGTGGACCACCCGCGAATCCGCCGTGTTGCCGCAGCGCATGGTGATGTCGGTGGAAAGCTGTCTGCGCCGCAAGGATTACAGCGGTCTCATGAACATGTGCGAGCGCGACGGCTCCAGCTTCGCCCTCACGATGCACGTTATTGTCATGTTCCTGCAACGCAACCCCCGCGCCGATATTGAGGAAGTGCGCGAGGTTGCCAACGCCGAGGGTTCCCGCCAAGCCAACATTCTGACCCGCCAAATCAACTGGCTGTCCGACATCGGCTCCATCGCCCCCATGATTGGTCTGCTGGGTACCGTGCTGGGTATGATGGAAACCTTCTGGGAAATGGCACAGGGCAACTTTGAAGGCGTGAAGCAGATGCAGATGGCCAACGGTATTGCCGTGGCCATGATTACCACGGCGGGCGGTCTGGTGCTGGCTATTCCCAGCATGGCGGCCTACGCCTTCTTCCGCAGCCGTCTGCAAAAGCGCGTTACGGACATGGAGGTGGCTATCACCCACATTCTCTCCGTTATCGGTGTGCAGATGGACCGCGAGCGCCGTTTGGGCAGCGTGGCCAACCGCGGCACTGCCAAGGAACGCATGGATGACGAAGAATTTTAAGTCAAGCGCATGAAACTCAACACCAAGTTACCGGAGCCCATCGGTTTCCAGCTCGCCCCGATGCTGGACGTGGTGTTCCTGTTGCTGATTTTCTTTGTGGTGACGCAGAAAATCATCCTCAACGAGCAGGATTTGAAGGTCAAGGTACCCACCGCGCCCAAGACGGAGGAACAGACCTCGCGCGCCATTGACGAAATCATCATCAACGCCCGCGAGGAGGACGGCGAGCTGGTCATTACCATTGACCGCGAGGTCTTTACCCGCGAGAAGCTGGACACCATGCTGCGCCGCATGGTGGCGGTGAACCCCAACCAGCCCGTCCGCATCCGCATGGATGCCGACATGCGTTGCCAAAAACTGGCCGATGTGATTACCACCTGCACCCAAGCGGGTGTGTACAATGTGAACTTCTCCTCCCGCATGCCGGAGAGCGAATAACCACCTTCCCCCTGCTCTGCCATGTATCAACGCCCCTTCTACAAAAAAGCCCTGTTCTGGGGGCTGTTGGTCACACAGTTGCTGCTGACGGCGTTGACGTTCAGCGGGTTCTTGAAATTGCACGGTGATTTTGCCCGCCTCTGCGAAGACGAGGACAGCACCCCCTTCCCCTACCTCTGCGATTTGGAAGGCACCATCAAACGCGGTGCGTCGGGGCTGCTGGTTGACATGGGCGGCACGGAATACACCGCCGAAGAGCTGGCGGAAACCATGGCCGCACTGGCCGAGATGGACGAAGATGTTCACCTGACCCTTCGCGAAGAGGATGTCTGCACCCTGCAGGAGTTGGATGACTTTATCGCCCCGCTGTCAGATGAAATGAGCGGTGATTTTTACAACCTTGATGTAGTGCGCCGCAACGGCAGCGAATACCTCGCCCCCGAACTGAGAGAAGCCCTGAAAGAGATTGATACCAACGAAGAGGAAGAGGAACGTGACACCGCCGATTTCGTACCCGCCAAGCGCCCCGATATATCGAACGCCGCCACGCCACAGGTCATTGTGGTGGGGATGGAGGACGGCGAGCCTGTCCTTGCTTTGGGCGGAGAGATGTACGACCTTGCCGATTTCGCCGAGCGAGCGGAAGCAATGGCAACGCTGAACCCCGATGTCCGCTACAAGCTGTGCATCGACTGCCGCGTGCCGTTCTCCTTCATCACCGAGCTGACCGACATTCTCTCGGACAAAGGGGTGAAGAACGTAGAAGTGGTCGTTTCCTGTTCCCCCATCAAGCAAGAATCTTAATCTGTTTACACCGCCGCCATGCTGACAACCCGCCGAATCATTATCATCCTTGCCTGCCTGCTGCTGTGCGGTGCGGGGGCGGCGTTGGTCTGCCTGTGGCAGATGAAACAGGCGGCAGCAACGGAAAGCCCCGCCGCGCCCGCCGCGGCAGAAGAACCCGACATTCCCGCCGATGAGGAAGAGGAATACCTGCAACCCGTGGTGGTGGACATTCATTTGGCGGACGGTGAGCCTGTCCTTGAATACAACGGCGAGCCGATTACCCTGCCCGAATTGAAGGATTTTATCCGCGAGCTGACCGAGGAAATTGCGGAGCAGCCCGTTCTCTTCCGCGCCAAGGATGAGCTGACGGAGCAGCAGTGGGAGGACATCATCGGCAGCACAATGGAGGACGTGCCCGCTTTCTCCAACTACGGCATTGAAGCCCCCGACCGCACCTACCCCTACAAGGAAATCTGGCTGGATGCCGCCAACACCGAGGCAGAAGCCAACGCCCACCCCGAAATGGTGTTCACCCTGCGTTTTGAACAGGGTGAGGTGCAGATTGCGGAGGAGGACACCGAACTCTCCCCCGAAGCCTTTGTCGAACGTGTCCGCGCTCAAGCGGCACAGGATGCCCGCACGCGCGTGCTTTTCCGCGTGCCCTGCGATTTCCCGCCGAACCATCTCATCAACATTCTCACCGCCTGCAAAGAATCCGGTCTGCTCAACTTGGACATTTCGGAGGCTTGCGACCTTAACCGATAACCCCTTATCACTTTTCAGCTATGCAACAACAACTTGTCCCCTCAGCTCTTGCTCTGCTCACTTTAGCGGTTCCCGCCCTCTCACAGTCTGCGACAGACGCACCCTTGGTTGTCAATCAGGAAGCCGATGCCTACGGCATTGCCGAACAAGCTTACGCCCAAGCCCGCAATACGGCAGACAGTGCCGCACGACGCACAGCCATGATGTATGCGGCAGAAGCTTTCGGTAATTTCATCCGCAACTTCCCGCGTTCTGACAAAAAGGTCAAGGCTCTCTACCTGCAGGCCATCTGTTTCACAGAGGCGGGCAACGCAGATTCCGCCAACATCAAACTGGCGGAACTGGCCAATACCTACCACGGCGAATACGCCGCTGCCGCCGCCTACAAGCTGGGTACTCAGGCTTCTAACCAATCGAAGTGGGATGCCGCCATCGGCTACTTCCATATCGCTATTCAGGAATCGAAGCGCGCCGACCTCAAGAATGACTCGACCTATCGCATGGGTCGCGCCCAATTGCAGGCAGGGCAAAGAAAAGATGCCGAGGCTGCGTTCCGCCGCCTTTTGGTACTGAAAGATGTCAAGGCCGATATCGCCAATGCTGCCCTGCTCTCTATTGCGCAGATGAAGACAGAAGACGGCAACGATGTGGAAGCCTACACCCTGTTCTGCAATCTTCTGGAGAAGAACAACATTGATAACAACATGCGCGGCACGGCCACGTTGCAGGCAGCGCGCCTGGCATCACGACTCGGAAAGACAGAGGAATCGAAGGAACTCTACGGGCGGCTCACCCGTATTTCGGGCATGGAGAAATATGCCGCAGAAGCCCACATGGAAAGCATGGTGACCGAGTTCAAAAACAAGAATTACGATAAAGTCGTCACCAGCGAAGCTACCCGCATTTCACCGCTGGAAGACCCATCGAAAGAAGCGCGCCGCTGTGTTATCATCGGTCAGTCTTTCATGGAAATCAAAGAGTACGCCAAGGCTATTGTCTGGTTTGAGAAGGCAGAAACCGCCTATCCACGCACCCCCGTGGCGGCTGACGCAGGCTATCGCCGTTTGATTTGCATTCAGCAGGTTGTGTTTAACCAGCAGGCCAATATCAATTTCTTTGATCAGGCCAACAAGTATCTGGCAACCTACGCCATGCCCGGGGCACCGACCTGCAGCCTGCCCTGCATTGATTTGGTGCGTCTTATGTACGCAGACCGATTGATGATGGCCAAATCGAAAACGGCAGATGCCGCGCGTCTGTTCCAAACCATCAATATGGAGCAGCTGCCGCAGGCCGTGCGCGCCGACGCCGAGTACAAGAAGGCTTGGACAGCCTCTCAAAGTGAGCAATACGACCCGCAGCCGACACTCGACCACTTTATCGCCACCTACCCGGAAGACAAGCGTTTTCCCGATGCGCTGGCACTGCGCGGTCAGGCTTTCACAAAGCAAAATCGTTTCGGGCAGGCTTTGGCGGATTTTGACCGCGTCATCAAAGATTATCCGGAAACGGAGGCAGCTGCCGTTTGCTGGCAACAGGCAGCCCAGGCCTGCAGCAAGGCAGCCGATTCTGCACGCACGGTAAAATACTACGAAGGTCTTATCGACTACTACGAAAAGGCTGTTAAACGCGGGGTGAAGAGCAAACCCGCAGCCCTTGCCGAAGCCCATTACAACATTGCGTGCTCTCTTTACGAAGAAGAACCGGCCAAGGCCATTGAGCATTTCCGCGATGCCCGCACGCTCAATGCCGAACAATACGCCGCACTGGTTGATTTGCGTCTTGTTCAATGCTACTTCAAAATGAAAGACACGGCAGGGTTGAAAGATGCCCTCTGTACCCTTGAAAAGAGCAATGCTGCCTCGTACCGCGCCCTGCCGCCCGCCATTCTGCGCTGGTGCGGTTGGTCCTGCTTCCAAGCCCGCGATTATGTTGCGGCCAACAAATACCTGACCGATACGCTGGAGCGTGAGCCGCAGGAAAAATATACCGATGAACAGGGGCAGGAGCAAACACGCGCCCGCGTTGAACCGCTTGTCTGGAAGACGCTGGCCCGTGCGCGACTGGAGCTGGGGCAGTCAGCTGCCATTGAAAACCGCTTTGCGCAAGCCAATGAGCTGTATGCCGGCGGCTTGGAATGTGCCAACCACTACATTTCTCAGGAAACCCAGCCCTACCGCAAGGCAGAGGGGCTGCGCGATAAAGCCCTGCTGCTCATTCGCCTGAAACGCTGTGAAGAAGCCCGCAAGCTGAGTGAAGAAGCAATCGCGCTCGGTGTCGACGGACCTATCAAATCATCCCTCTTCATTACCTTGGGTGATGCTTATTTTGCAGACAGCCGTTTCTCTGACGCAGCCAAATACTATGGTCGAACCGCCAACGTGGTAAGCGATAAGGAGCTGAAACCGATTGCTCTATACAAAATTGCCGCTGCCCTGAAACGCTGCGGCAAAGCCGGTGAAGCCACCCAATATGAGCAAAACCTCGAAACGGAATTCCCCGATTGGAAACCTGATGCAGATATTAAGCTGCTGATGAACGCTGCAGCGGCCTCCTCTGCCGGCAAGCAGTAAGAGCCGTCGGTTCCCACGGTTAACGAAAATTCTAAATAATGTTTTATTCACCGGAAAGCAACCGACGGAAACGCTGGTACAGACTGCTGACCATCGGGCAGAAAAAATTGCTGGCGCTGGCCGTTTTCTCGGGGTGCATCGTGTTATCCCTGTTAGCGGTGCTTATCTTCTATACCACACGAGCCATGGATTATGATATGGGGCGTGTGGTGATGAGCAACGGTCAGAGTATGTTGTACGATTCATCCAACCAGCCTATTGCCTCGTTGGATGAAGATGAAGAGCCGCCCCTGCAATGGCAGGACTTGCCGCAACACCTTATTGATGCCTTTGTGGCACGCGAAGACGAGGATTTTTTCAATCACAACGGTGTGGTGTTGAGTGCCGTTGCGCGGTCGTTGGTGCGAAATATCTCCTCCATGCGCTACGAGCAGGGAGCCTCCACCATCACCATGCAGCTCACCCGCAACGTGTTTGAGCTGACAACCGATAAATCGCTCGACCGCAAGATGCTGGAGGTAATGCTTGCCCAGCGCATGGAACGCAACTACAACAAACAAACTATTCTGCTGCAATATCTTGACCGCATTTTCTTCGGACAGGGGTGCTACGGCGTGCGAGCCGCCGCGCGGCGTTATTTCGACAAATCGGTGCGCGATTTGGATTTAGGCGAATGCGCCATGCTGGCGGGTTTGGTGCGGGGGCCCTCCATCTTCAACCCCGAGCACAACATGCAGGCTGCTATCAAGGTGCGCAACGAAACCCTGCAGCGCATGCTGGAATGCGAGATGATTACCGAGGAGGAGTTTAACAAAACCTCTAAAGAAACATCTACCAAACTCAAGCGCGGCGAGATTGAAAATAATGACCCCACCTACCCCTCTATGTGGGCCAGGCGCGAGCTGAACAACCTGTTACAGCAGGAAGCAGGCAAAACAACGGGTATCGCTGTTGTATCGAACCTGAACTTACCCCTGCAACAATTTCTGGAACAAGCGGTGGAAGACAGTCTGACTGCTATTGAGGTACCCACTCACTATCCCGAAAGCTGGAAAGCTCTCGCCGCAACACCGGAAGAGGCAGAGGAAGCGCAAAAGGCTTTCCACAAGATGAAGCGCCCCAAGAACCTCAAGGTGCGCGGTGACACCAATGATTTAACAGGGCTTCTCCAAGGCTGTGTTTTGGTAGTCGATGCACGCAACAGCCACCGTGGCAACGTCTTAGCCGTATGCGGCGGTCGCTGTGCAGCCGACGGTCGCGACCGTTGGCAGGAACCCGTTTTACCCGGTCGTGCCGCAGCGCCCCTTGTGTTCTGTTGTGCCTGTCTGCCCGGCGGTGACAACGCTCATATTGTTGCCCGCAGCGCAGAAGTGACCGGCAGCAGTCTCGGCTATGATATTGTGCGTTCCTTCTTTGAATCGCTTCATCTGGAAAACTCTCCCCTGCCCGACCGCGCCCACGAAACGGATTTATACAACGGCCGATTCCCCCTTAAGAAAATTGAGCTGGCAAAACTGCTTTTCTCTCTCCAAAATCAGGGGCGCGGCTATCAGTTGAGCTTGGTCAACACGATTTGGAGCACACTGAACCGCAACGTACTGTACCGATACGAACCGGAAAAGGCGCCGGAGTACATCCGCCGAGAAAGTGCCACGACGGTTTCTCAACTGCCCCCCTTTGTGTGTCCCGACGGCGCCCCGGTATGTTTGAGCGAAGCCCTGCCCGACGGTATGGGCCAATTCTCTATGGTGTTCCGCAAAAAGGGCATTTGTGTCTTTGTCTGGCTGGGGTTGGATAACCCGGATGACCCCAATGCCTCATCGCGCGAATTGAAAGCGATGTTGCCCAAAGTCTCCATGAATTTGGCTCGTATTGTTTACGAAAAAGCCCGCGAGGAAGTGCGCAAACAAAGCGAAACCGAAACAAACAACAAATAATGGTCGGGTAGTCGTGCAGTTCACCCTTTTCTGCTTGATTTCACCATCGTTTATCTTTAGAATAAATTAACTTCAACGTCCGTTTTTCACTATGTCACAAAATATCCTTATCGTCATTCCCGCCCGTTACGCCTCCACCCGTCTGCCCGGCAAGCCCCTTGTCAAGATTGCCGGGGTAGAAATGATTAAGCGCGTGGCCGATATCGCCGCCTCCATCTGCCGCCACAATGCCGACTGCCGCTATGTGGTCGCCACGGATGATCAGCGCATTGTCGATTTCTGCAACAGTGTGGATGTACCCGCTGTCATGACCTCCGAAAGCTGCCGCAGCGGCACGGAACGTTGCTGGGATGCCGTAAGCCAACAGGACGTAAAGCCCGACTTCATCGTGAACCTGCAGGGCGACAATCCCCTGTGCCCCCCGTGGGTCATTCAGCAGCTGATTGACGAGTGGAAGGCTTGCCCCGCCGATGTGTTCACCCCCTGCATCCACCTCGATTGGGCGGAATACGACCGTTTGGTGGAATCCAAGAAGACCACCCCCTTCAGCGGCACAACCGTACTGGTGGACAAGAACGGCTACGCCCTCGCGTTCTCCAAGATTACCATCCCCGCCATCCGCAAGCCCGAAAAGGCGCGTGAAACGATGGAGAAGAGCCCCGTGCGCCGCCATGTGGGGCTGTACGCCTACACCCACGCCGCGTTGAAGAACTATTTTGAGCTGCCCGAATCCGATTACGAAAAGGGCTGCATTGAGGGGCTGGAGCAGATGCGCTTCCTGTACAACGGTCTGCGTGTCAAGATGGTGGAAGTCAACTACCGCGGTCGCAAAACCACCAGCGGTGTGGACTCCCCCGAAGACGTGGCTCGCGTAGAAGCTATCTTGGCCGAATACGGCGAGTACGAACTGTAATCGGCACCGCACATGGCAGATAACCATCAGGAAGCCAATATCCCGCAGCACGTTGCCATCATTATGGACGGCAACGGACGCTGGGCGGAGCAACACGGCGTGGCACGTGCCAAGGGGCACGAGCAAGGCGGTGAAACCGTACAGCGCGCCATTGACCTCTGCTTGGAAAAAGGCGTGAAGTGGCTCACGCTCTACGCCTTTTCCACCGAAAACTGGGGGCGCTCCAAGCTGGAGGTCACAGCCCTCATGCACATGCTGCAAAAGTACCTGAAGGAGCGTACACCCGAAATGATGGAGAAAAACGTGCGTCTGCACGCCATCGGCGAGCTGTACATGCTGCCCAAGGGGGCTCAGGAAGCCATTGAACGCAGCAAGGAGACGACCAAGAACAACACGGGGCTGAATCTGGTTCTGGCGCTTTCCTATGGTTCGCGTCAGGAAATCACACACGCCGCACAGGAACTGGCCAAGCAGGTTCAGGCGGGCACCCTGCAACCGCAGGACATTACGCCCGACATGCTGGGCAACCACCTGTACACCGCGGGCATGCCCGACCCCGATTTGCTCATCCGCACATCGGGCGAGCTGCGTATCTCGAACTACCTGCTCTGGCAAATCAGCTATGCGGAGATTTATGTGACGGACGTGCTGTGGCCTGATTTTGGGCGGGCGGAGTTTGACGCCGCGCTCGAATCCTTTGCCGCCCGCAACCGCCGTTTCGGCAAACGCTGACCGTTTTTTCCGCCATGAAAACCGTTGCCGTGGTACAGTACAACGCGGGTAACATCCGCTCCGTCCTCAATGCGCTGGGTCGCATCGGGGTCAGCCCCGTCCTGACCGACAAGGCGGAGGAACTGCGCGCGGCGGACTGCATCATCTTCCCCGGTCAGGGGGCGGCATCCGCCACCATGGCCTATCTGCGGGAGAGCGGCTTAGACAAACTCATCCCCACCCTCACGCAACCCGTGCTGGGTATCTGCATCGGGCAACAGCTCATGTGCAGCCACTCCGCCGAGGGTGATGTGGACTGCCTGGGCATTTTCCCCGATACACCCGTGGTGCGCTTCAACGAGGCGGGGCTGAAAGTGCCGCACATCGGTTGGAACACCATCGGCGACTTGAGAACCCCGCTTTTCGACGGTCTGACGGACGGCGATTTCGTGTACTACGTGCACAGCTACTACGTACCCGACAGCCCCTACGCCATTGCCCGCACCACCTACGGCCAGACGACCTACACCGCCGCCATGCGCTGCGGCAATTTCTACGCCACGCAGTTCCACCCCGAAAAGAGCGGCGCGGTGGGCGAGCGCATCCTCTCCAACTTCATCCATCTCTGCCATGATTGAGCTGATACCCGCCATCGACATCATCGGCGGCTGCTGCGTGCGCCTGACAAAAGGTGATTACGATGCCCGAAAGACCTACGACAAGCACCCCGAAGACGTAGCTAAGCGTTTTGAGGACATGGGGGTGAAGCGTCTGCACGTGGTGGATTTGGACGGAGCCAAAGCCGCCCATATCGTGAATCTGGAAGCATTGGAGCGTATCACCACCGCCACCAATCTGGTGGTGGACTTCGGCGGCGGCATCAAACAGGAGAGCGATTTACGCGCCGCCTTCGACCACGGTGCCGCCATGGTCACGCTGGGCAGCATTGCCGCCACGCAACCGGAAACGGTGCTGCAATGGGCAGAAGCGTTCGGCGCCGACCGCTTTATCGCGGGTGCCGATGCACAGGACGGGCGCATCCGTACCCACGGCTGGCTCAAGGACGGCGGCATGACCCTGCGCGAGTTCATTGCCTTTTACATGCAGCACGGCATCACCCGCGTGCTCTGCACCGACATCAGCAAAGACGGAACGCTTGCCGGACCCAATACCGATTTGTACCGCCGTATCATGCAGGAGTTCCCCGCCTGTCGTCTCATTGCCAGCGGCGGTGTGGGCTGCACGGCGGATATTGAAAGGCTGGACGCGGCGGGCATCCCCTCCGTCGTCTTCGGCAAGGCTTTTTATGAAGGGCGCATTGACTTGCCCGCCCTGTTGAACCGCTGATTTTTCCCGCCATGAACCCGCAGGAGGCAGAGACACGCGCCCGCCGCTTCTTCCGACAAGGATACAGCTGCGCCCAGTCCACCTTGGCGGCGTTGGCTCCCGCGCTGGGCATGACGGATGAGTACGCCCTGCGGCTCGCTTCCGCCTTCGGTGCAGGGTTGGGGCGCATGCGCGGCACCTGTGGGGCTTTCTCCGCCCTCTCCATGGTGGCAGGGCTGTGCCACGGCAACACCGAGGGCACGGCGGCGGGCAAGGAGCGCATCTACACCCTCACCCGCGGTCTGGCGGATGAGTTCCGCAGCGAATTCGGCACCCTGCTCTGCCGCGAGCTGTTGCACCTGAAAGAGGGCGAAACTGAACCCGCCCGCCCCGAAGAGCGCACGGAAACCTACTACGCCGCCCGCCCCTGCGAGCGCTGCATCACCTTCTGCGCCCGCCGCGCAGCTGTGCTGCTGAATGATAAGCAGCTCAACTGAGGCTGTCTCAGCGGCGGAACCACGCTTTCATGGTGTCGGTAATCGTCACCAGCTCTTCCTCGGTGATGATGTAGGGCACCATGGCGTACATGTAGGAGAGGAAGGGTCGGTTGAACACGCCGCGTTCGTAGGCAAACTCTTGGAAACCATCCAGCACGGCGGGTTCCGTCACCTCTACGCACAGGCAGCCGCCCATGATACGCACCTCGCGGATACGCGGGTCGGTAAAGCCCGCCATCTCGCGCTTCATGATATACTCAATACGGCGAATCTTCTCCAAATAATTCCCTGTTTCAAACAGCTCAATGGATTTGAGCGCGGCGGCACAAGCCACGGCATTACCCATGAAGGTGGGACCGTGCATCAGCGCATGGTCGGGGTTATCGCTGTAGAAACCATTATACACCTTGTGATTAGCCACCGTGGCAGCGTGACCGATGTGACCGCCCGTCAGCGCCTTACCCAGCACAATAATGTCAGGCAGCACGACATCCGCTACAAAGCGGTGTCCCGTGCGCCCAAAGCCTGTAGCCACCTCATCGAAAATCAGCAGCACGCCGTATTGGTCGCATAGCTCACGGGCGCGTTGCAGGAAAGAGATGTCATACATGCGCATGCCGCCAGCCCCCTGCAACAGAGGCTCCACAATAAAGCAGTTCAGCTCTGCATGGTGCTTGGCAAAGGCTTCCTCCAACGCGGGGATTTCCGTGGGAATGTTGATGACATTGGTCTTGGGCCCGTAGGCTTCGAGAATGAAGTGGTAATCCTCATCATCCCCCACCTCCATGGCCTTGAAGGTGTCGCCGTGGTAGGCGTGGGTGAGCGCCAACACCTTGGTGCGCTGCATCTCCCCGCGGTTCACGTAGTATTGCAGCGCCATCTTCAACGCGACCTCCACCGCCACGCTGCCGGAATCGGAGAAGAAACAGTGGTCAAGGTCGCCCGGCAGCCATTGTGCGAGTTTCTGCGCCAGTTTCTCCACAGACTCGTGGGTCAGCCCCCCCAGCATCACGTGCGAAAAACGCTGCATCTGCTGCTGCATGGCCGCCGTAATGACAGGATTGCGGTAGCCGTGAATGACACACCACCAAGAGGAAACGGAATCAATGAGCTTTTTGTTTTCGGTGTACAGGTACACACCCTCGGCATCAACCACCTTGTAGGGGGCTTTCATCCCCTTCATCTGCACATACGGATACCAAATCATGATTATTCTTGCGTAAAAAAATAGAAAGAAGCCGCCGCAGTTTTTTGCTGCGGCGGCAAAGGGAAACAGGGCTACCTGCTTATTCCTTGGCGGGTTCTGCCGCAGGGACCTCGATGTCTTTCATCTTCTCCATTTCATTCGCCGCCGCATCAGCTGCGTTGCGATTGGTTTCGGAGATTTCGGAAATTTTCTTATTGATACGCTCGACAGAGGTGGGGGCGCCTTCGGGTGAGCCATCCTCCTCCGTAGCAAGTTCCACCCACTCATTGGCTACCCACCACTGCTCGGTGCCGACAATCACCTGCAGCGAGCCGTTCCATGCGGAGGCTGCCACCGTCATGTGCAACAGCGCAGGCAACTTAATACCCTTGTGATGCAGCGACATCTGCTCGAAATAAGAACGAGCCTTGGCAGCATCACCGTGGCGCAGCATGGCACGGAAGGCATTGAGATCCGTTTCCTCTGAAAAGCCCATGCAGTCAGTTACCGGCTGCACTTCATCACCCACTTCAAAGGACGTTTGCGCAGCACCGGACGCAGCACCGCGGGCAGCACCGTTCTCGGTCAGGTTAGCCAAAGTCTCGCGTTCGGTAACGGCTCTCTTTGTAGCAGCCTCAGCCTCTTTTTCTTCAGCAGCCTTCGTCACCACTTCTTTACCGGGGGGCAATGTAGGCTTGGGAGGACCCAATCGGATAACGGCCATAACAAAGGCACCGGCACAGGCCATGCAGACAAGGGGAATGAGGCAGCCTACCGCACTGCGCACCTTCATAGCATTTATGCGCGGATTCCGGGCATTTTTCAACTCTTCCTCCGTTCTGAACTGCACCTTCGGCTCTTTCATATGCGGTCTATTTTACAGCATATCGCGCTAGCGTCAAGGGTAAAAACGCCGCGTTTCACCACGTTTCATCATCCCCCACGAGAACCGGTTGCTAAATGCCGTTCTGCTCAGCACGCCCCGGCATGATAAAAATATCGACAAATACCCGCTGTCGTGCTATAGATACGGCATGCTTTCTTTCAACTATTTTAACAAGACCCGCTACGTTTACGGCGAGGGTGAGCACAAGAATATCGGCACCTTGCTCAAGTCCTACACCAACCGTGTGTTGCTGCACTACGGCAGCGGCAGCGTGAAACGCACGGGCGTGTTCGATGCCGTGACCCGCTCTCTGCAGGCGGCAGGTATTGACTACGTCGAACTGGGCGGCGTAAAAGCCAATCCCACGGTCGAACTGGTACGCAAGGGTATTGAAATTTGCCGTGCGGAAGGTATCGGCTTTGTGCTGGCAGTAGGCGGCGGCAGCGTCATTGATTCCGCCAAGGGCATTGCCCAGGGTGTTACCCATGCGGGCGACGTGTGGAATCTCTACACCAAAGCCGAAAAGCCTTATGCCGAGCCGCTTCCTGTGGCCTGCATCCTCACCCTGCCCGCAGCGGGCAGCGAGAACAGCCCCAACTCGGTGCTGACCAACGAAGCAACGGGTCGCAAGCTGGGTTACCGCGGCGGCGACAACATGCGCCCCGTGTTGAGCGTGGTTGACCCCACTCTCTTCCTCTCTCTGCCCCCCATGCAGATGTCCTACGGCGCGTGCGATATGATGTGCCACATCTTTGAACGCTACTTTACCAACACGGCCGACACCGATTTATCGGACGAGCTGTGTGAAGCCGCCATGCGCACTATTCTGAAACAGGCGGGCATTCTGCGCCGCGACCCCAACAACGTGAAGGCATGGGGGCAGCTGGCCTTGGCGGGCACCATTGCCCACAACGACCTGTTGGGCGTGGGTCGCGAACAAAGCTGGGCCTGCCATGCGTTGGAACATGAGTTGAGCGCCGTCTACGATGTACCCCACGGCGGCGGTCTGGCGGTTATCGTCCCTGCCTACATGGAGAAGGTTTACCCCCACAACCCCGGCATTTTCCAGCAATGGGCCGTCAACGTGATGGGTGTCACCCCGACCCGTGACAGTGAGGCTGTGATTCGCGAAGGCATCCGCCGTCTGCGTCTCTGGTACAGCGAATTGGGACTACCGAAGACCATGCACGAGCTGGGCATTCCCCACAATGCTGATTTTGAATCTATGGCTGCAGCAGCCTGCCATGTGCACGGCGGTGACACATTGGCAGGGGTTCACCCCATCGGGCAGGAGGAAGCCTATGCTATCTACAACGCCTGCAACCCGCTGTAAGTTTTTCCCATAAAAATCACCGCCGCTCTGCCCCATGCAGCGCGGCGGTTTTTTTGACTTGAAAAAGAACGTTTGTTGCCTCAGAGTCGAATGGCAGCGGAACTCCATGTAAGCCCCGCGCCGAACGTCACCATCAGGATGATATCACCCTTCTTGGCCTTACCCGTGCGGACAGCCTCATCCAAAGCAATGGCACAGGCGGCACCGGAGGTGTTGCCGTACTTCTGCAGGTTCACAAACACGCGCTCTGCGGGAATACCGAGGCGCTTTGTCACCGCCGTAATGATACGCAGATTGGCTTGGTGGGGAATCACCAGCGCCACGTCTTCGGGCTTGATACCCGTGCGTTCAATCAGGGAGAGGGCGGATTCCGTCATGTGCTCCACTGCGTGGCGGAACACCTCGTTACCGCGCATGGCAATGGTGGCCAGCTTCTCGTGAATGTTCTCCTCTGTCGTGGGGATGGCGGTGCCGCCGCCGGGTACCAGCAGAAGGTCGGCAAGGCGACCGTCGGAACCGATGTGGGAAGCGAGAATGGCACTGTCACCCGCCTTGCCCGTACCCGTACGCAGCACGGCGGCACCCGCGCCGTCACCGAAAAGCACGCAGGTCGTGCGGTCTTCCCAGTTCACGATATGGGAAAGTTTTTCGGAAGAGACGATGAGCGCCGTCTTGGCCTGACCGCAGCCCACGTACTGCACCGCCGTCTTGAGGGCGAAGAGGAAGCTGGAGCAAGCCGCCGAAATATCGAACGCCGCCGCATTCACGGCACCGAGCTTGGCCTGAACATAACAGGCGGTAGAGGGGGTGTAGGTATCGGGCGTAATCGTACCCACAATGATGAGGTCAATCTCTTCTGCCGTCACACCCGCGGCTTCCATGGCCTTTTCGGCGGCCTTGGCAGCCATATCGGAGGTCGTTTCATTCGGCGCGGCAATGCGGCGCTCTTCAATACCCGTGCGGGTGATAATCCACTCGTTCGAGGTGTCGACCATCTGCTCCAAATCAGCATTGGTGAGTCGACGTTCCGGAACATAGGAACCCGTGCCGATAAGGGCGACGGGAAGACGCTTGAAAGGCTTTGTCAAATCGTTCATAACTGAGTGTAATGAGAGACTATAGGCGGCATACCGCCCTGAACATAACCGAATCCTAGCACAGAAAAATTATTTTGGCGAGCTTTATTTTTACGAAAACCGAAAGTTATTCGCCTGCAGTGAAATTTCCCTGTACCGCGCGTTCATCCGCCGCTTGACGCGCGGGGGGTTGTGTGCTAGACTGCACGGCAGCATGAAAACCATCCTTGTTACCGGCGGCACCGGCTTTGTGGGTGCCAACCTTTGCCACCGCCTGATTGCCGACGGCGAGCGCGTCATCTGTCTGGACAACAACTACACAGGCTCGTTGGAGAATGTGCAGGATTTGATGGACAATCCCCGCTTCACCTTTGTGGAGCACGATGTGATTAACCCTTACGACTGCCCCGAAAAGCTGGATCGTATCTACAACCTTGCCTGCCCTGCCTCGCCCCCCTTCTACCAGGGCAACAAGTCCATTTTCACCACCAAGACCTGCGTGCTGGGTATTCTCAACATGCTGGAGCTGGCCAAGCGCGACGGCGCGCGTATTCTGCAAACCTCTACCTCTGAGGTGTACGGCGAGCCGCTGGTACACCCGCAGGTGGAAAGCTACCGAGGCAACGTGAACCCCATCGGCATCCGTGCCTGTTACGACGAGGGCAAGCGCTGCGCCGAAAGCCTGATGTTCGACTACCACCGCCACGAGGGGGTGGACATCCGCGTCATCCGCATTTTCAACACCTACGGTCCCTACATGAACCCGGAGGACGGTCGCGTCGTCTCCAACTTCATCTGCCAAGCCCTGCGCGGGGAGGACATCACCATCTACGGCGAGGGGCAGCAGACGCGCTCCTTCCAATACGTTGACGACCTGATTGAAGGCATGGTGCGCATGATGGAGAACGAAATCGGCTTCACGGGTCCCGTGAACATCGGCAACCCCGGCGAGTTCACCATCCGCCAGCTGGCGGAGCATGTGCTGGCGAAAATCCCCACCGACAGCAAGCTGGTGCAGCGCCCCCTGCCCTCTGATGACCCCACGCAACGCCGCCCCGACATCACCTTGGCGGGCGAAAAGCTGGGGTGGGCGCCCTCCATCAAGCTGGATGAAGGGTTGGATTTGACCATCGACTACTTCCGCAAAAAAATCGGCAAATAAGACATGCTGCGCGCGCTTCAATCAGCATCCGCCCTGCTGGCGCGGTACACCTCTGCCTTTGTCATTGCAACGGCCATCATCTCCTTTGCCGATGCCGACCTGTTCTGCTGGGTCAAGGGGGATGTTCAGGCGTGTATTCTCGGCACCATCATGCTGACAATGGGGCTGACGCTGACACCCACCGATTTCAGGATTCTGGCTCAACGACCGCTGGATATCTTTATCGGTGCCTGCGCCCAGTACACCCTGATGCCGCTGATTGCCTTTGCGCTGGTGTACTTCTTCAACCTGCCGCGCGGCATTGCGGCGGGCTTGATTCTGGTGGGCTGCTGCCCCGGCGGGGTGTCCAGCAACATCATGAGCTTCCTCTGCAAGGGCGATGTGGCGTTCTCCGTGGGGATGACCACGGCCTCCACCCTGCTTGCCCCCTTTGTCACGCCGCTGCTGGTGCTGTGGCTGGCGGGGGAAAGCATTGATGTGGATGCCGCCGCCATGTTCCGCAGCATTCTGTGGGTCACGCTCATGCCTGTGACCGTGGGTGCCGTCGCCAACTGGCTGCTCGGTCACCGAAAGGGGTACCAAGAGATGTGCAAGGTGATGCCCGGTTGCTCGGTTATCGGGCTGGCGTGCATTGTGGGCGGCGTGGTATCGGCACAGGGTGCCCACTTCTTCCACAGCGGGCTGCTCATTTTCCTCACCATCTTCCTGCACAACACGCTGGGCTACATTCTGGGCTACAGCGTGGGTATCTTCTCGCGCATGAGCGCACCGAAGTGCCGCACCATCTCCATTGAGGTGGGCATGCAGAACGCGGGGCTGGCCACGGTGTTGGCGGGCAAACACTTCCCCCTGCTGCCCGAAGCGGCGGTGGCATCCGCCATCTGCTGCGCGTGGCACAGCATCACGGGTACCCTGCTGGCGGGGCTGTTCAATTACCTGATGAACAAAGGGCTGATTCGGCGTTGAAAGACGATTCCCCACCCATAAAAAAAGGCGCGGTTAAACCGCGCCTTTTTTGTGGTTTCAAACGTTCTCTTAATCCAAACGCAGCGTTTTGCCCGGTTCGGGGGTCAGCACTTCCGCATCGGGCAGCTCAGCAGCAATGGCTTGTTGCAGCCATTCGGCGGCGGCAGGGTCGCCGTGTACCACCAGCACCTTCTTGGGATTCAGGCGCTTGGCGTAATCCACCAAAGCCTCACGCGTGGCGTGACCCGAAAAATCAAAGCTTTCCACACGGCAGTTGAGGGGGTACGCCTGACCGCCCTTTTCGCGCAGTTTCACGTTCTCGCCGTGGTCGGTGGCTTTCACCTTGCCTGCGGGGGAGTCGGGGTCGCTGTAGCCCACAAAGAGAATGGCATCTTTGGGGTGGGTGATAATCTGCTCCGCCAACTTATGCGACACCGTGTGCTCGCTCATCATGCCGCTGGAGACGAGGTAAATGTTGCCCGCAGAAGCCACCAGCGGTTCGCGCCCCGCCTTGGGCAGACCGTGAACCTCCACGCTCTCGCGCAGACGGTAACCGGGGTGCAGACGCGGCGTGCTGTCGGCCAGCTTGTCGAACAATGCGGTGATTTTGGAGCTGAGCCCGCCGAAGTACACAGGCACATCGGGGATAAGCCCCTGCTCTTTGAAGCGACCGATTTCACACAGCAGACCTTGGCTCTTACCCAAAGCAAAGACGGGGATGAGCACCGCGCCATCGTTTTCCAACACCTCGCGGATGGTGTCAGCAAAGCGGCGCAGCTCCTTTTCTCGCGTGTAGTCAGCGGGGCGTTCGGTAACGCCGTGCGTGCTTTCGATAATCAGCACATCCACGCCGTCTTCAGGGAAATCGGCACCCGCTATCAGCGTTTGATTCTCGAACTGCACATCACCCGTGTAGAAAACGGTGGTGCCGCTGCCGCCCTCCAGCAGCACGCCGCAGGAGCCGAGAATGTGGCCCGCATCGTACAGCGTGGCCAACACCTCGCCGTTACGCCCCGTGCGGAAAGGGGCGTTGTAGGGGCGCGTCACCCAATGGCGGGTAGCGGCCTCCAGCTCACCGTGGGTGAAGAAAGGATAGTCGATAATGCCCTCCTGCGTACGCTTGGCGGTCATCACGTTCACGGAGTTATGCAGCATCGCCTCACCGATGAGGGCGGTGCCGTCCGTCATAATCACCTCGGCGGCGGGGTATTTATCCTGCATCACGGGCAGGGTTCCGATGTGGTCAAGGTGGGAGTGGGTGATAAAAATACAGTCGGGGTCAGCCGCGCCGATGAGGGAGAAATCGGGCGTAGCTTCAAAGCCCTCTTTCTTGGGGTGCATCCCCGAATCCAGCACAATGCGGCTGCCGTCTATATCCACAAGGTAGCAGTTTGAGCCAATCTCAAACGAGCGGGAAAGGTTGGTAAAGGTAATCATTCTTCTTGTTCTGCCCCCAGTTTGCCGCAAATTCACTATTCTGTCAACCCGTTACTGTGTATGCAAAAAAACTCAATAGTGTAAGGGGATGACTGTCTCTGCCCTTGACTTGAAAGCCCACCGCCCGCTATACTGACACAGCCTGTTATGAGCAACGGAATTCAGCCCGACATCAACCAAGTCCTGCACGATTATTTCGGTTTCGATGCCCTGCGACCGGGGCAGGATGCCGTGGTCGAGGCCATTATGGCGGGGCGGGATGCACTGGCCATTATGCCCACGGGCGGCGGTAAGTCGCTGTGCTACCAGCTCCCTGCCCTGTGCCGCGAGGGGGTCACGATTGTAGTCTCCCCGCTCATTGCGTTGATGAAGGACCAAGTGGATGCCTTGCAGGCGCGCGGCATTCCCGCGGCAGCCATCAACTCCTCTCTGGGTGCGGAGGAATACCGCCAAGTGATGAACGCCTTTCAGAACGGCGAGTTAAAGATTCTCTACGTTGCCCCCGAACGCTTTGCGCAAGAGGGTTTTATGAACCGTCTCCGCAACACGCAGGTGGCGTTGTTGGCGATTGACGAGGCGCACTGTCTGAGCCAGTGGGGGCATGACTTCCGCCCCGATTATCTGCGGCTGGGGCGTGTGCGCGAGGCATTGGGCAACCCTCAGACGGTGGCTCTCACCGCCACGGCCACCGCCCCTGTGCGACAGGACATTCTGGAGACGCTGCGGCTGAACGACCCTGCCGTCATCATCAGCGGGTTCGGGCGCGAGAATCTGGATTTCCGCATCACCCATTGCGAGAACCGCAACGCCAAGTTCGAGCGCATCCGCAAGGTAGCGCAGCAGTGGAAACAGGGTATCATCTACTGCTCCACCCGCAAGAGCGTAATGCAGGTGTTCGAGGAGCTGTCGCGGCTGCACCTCAACGCCGTGGCCTACCATGCGGGCATGACGGACGAGGAGCGCGAGTTCTCGCAGAACGCCTTTATTTCCAAGCGTGCGGATGTGGTGGTAGCCACCAACGCGTTCGGCATGGGTATTGACCGTGCGGACGTGCGTTTCGTGATTCACTTTGAAATCCCCGGCAGTGTCGAAGCCTATTACCAAGAGGCGGGGCGCGCGGGGCGAGACGGCGAGCCGTCCGTGTGCGAGCTGCTGTTCAACCATGTGGACCTCAAAACCCAGGAGTTCTTTTACGAGGGCGCCAACCCGCCCGTGTCCACCATCCGCGCGCTCTACCACCTGTTACAGCTGAAAGCGGACAGCGATCACGAACTGATGATGACAGTAGACGCGATGGCGGAAAACCTGTCCGGGGTCAACCCCATGTCGGTGGGTACGGCGCTCTCCTGCCTCATTCATGCGGGGGCGGTGCAGCGTTTCGATGTACCCGGCACCCTCACCAAAGGCACGCGCCTGCTGAAACCCGACACCGCCTTTGTGATGCTGGGTATCGACACCGATGCGCTGGAGGAGAAAGCCCGCCGCGACCACCTGAAGATTGAAGCCATGCGCCGCTACGCCTACTCCGCAGGCTGCCGCCAGCAATGGATTCTCAACTATTTCGGCGAGACGGATTCCGAACCCTGCGGCCACTGCGACATGTGCAGCCCCGAAAACGGCGGCGAGCGAGAGGAAGTTTCGGGCGAAGATTTGCTGACCGTTCGCAAAGCCTTGGCGGGCGTGGCACGCGCCTCACGCCGCAATGCCGCGGGCGAGTGGGAGGGCATCTACGGTCGCGCCAAAGTGACAGGCATGCTGCGCGGTTCCAAGCGCGAGGGCATCAACGACCACCTGAAAAGCCTTTCCACCTACGGCTTGCTGGCTCACCTGACCACCGCCAAAATCAACGCCCTGTTCCGCGCCATGCAGGAGGCGGGCTATCTCCGCACCACAGGCGGAGAATTACCCCTTATCACCCTGACGCAAGCAGGGGAGGACGTGATGCAAAGCAGGTGCTCTGCCAAACTTTCGCGCCGCGTGTGGTCCGCCGATGTGCCGACCTTCCTACACCCCCGCCGCGCCGAACAGGTGTTGCAGGGGGTAGCCCTCGGGCGCATGGATAAAGAACTGTTTGAACGGCTGCGCGAACTGCGCCGCGACATTGCCGAAGAGCACAACCTCCCTGCCTTTCGCGTACTGCACAATGAAACCATGAAAGCCCTTGCCACCGTCAAGCCCACCACCATGGAAGCAGCCGCCGCCATCAAAGGCATTCGCGTGAACGGCAAAAACCGCTTTGTACGCGCCTTTGTCGAACTCATCCGCGATTACGAGGGAATGTGATTCATCCTCTGTTTCCGCTTGACTATCGCGGCTGAGTTTTATAAAAAAGAGCATCATTTCTTTATTCTTTCTCAAACATATGAAAACACTTATCATTGCACGTCACGGTAACACCTTTCGCAAGGGTGAAACACCCACCCGCGTCGGTTCCCGCACCGATTTGGAACTGGTGGAAGAGGAACGCGGACGCGGTATCGGTCTCTACCTCAAAAAACTGGGGCTGATGCCCGACCGCATTCTGGCTGCCCCCCTCAAGCGCACCATGGGTACCGCGCAACTGGCGGCAGAGGCCATGGGTGCCACCTGCCCCGTACAGCCCGATGCCCGCTTTATCGAGGTTGACTACGGTCCCGATGAAAACAAGACAGAGGAGGAAGTGAAAGCACGTCTGGGTGCCGTGGCCGCCAAGGCAGAGGGCATCGACCCCGCCACCCTCACCGCAGAGGAACTGGATGCCAAGGGTGCCGCCGCCATTGACCTGTGGAACGCAGAGGCAATTGTACCCGCCGATTGGAAGGTGAATGTGCAGGAGATTTTGGATAACTGGGCTTCCCTTGCCGCTGAGGTGGCAGAGGGCGAGACGCTGCTCTGCGTTTCTTCCAACGGCACCATTCGTTTTGCCCCCGCCATCACGGGTGACTACGCAGGGTTCTGCGCCGCGCACGATATCAAAGTGGCTACGGGCGGCGTTTGCATCTTCACCAACGACGGCAGCGGCTGGGTCTGCCGCGAATGGGGTGTCAAAGCCTTCAAGAAGTTGGACGCCTGACACCGCCGGGAAAACCGTTCCAAGCCGTTCCGACAAGCAGTCGGAACGGCTTTTTTCGTCAGAAGAGTCTGCGTACGCGCCATTCAGCAAAGCCGATTCGGCATTCCGTGTGCTGTTATCGGCATGATTTTTTGTCATTTTACGGAATAATCCTTGACTGACGTTTCAGTTTCCTGTAGTATTTGCCCGCTGCTTCGGCAGTCCAGTGCGCGAATAGCTCAGTTGGTAGAGCAGTAGACTTTTAATCTATTGGTCTCGGGTTCGAGTCCCGATTCGCGTATTGAATGTCCCCATCGTCTAGGGGTTAGGACATATGATTCTCAGTCATAGAACAACGGTTCGAATCCGTTTGGGGATGCTCAAAAGCCCGATGGTCAACTGACCATCGGTCTTTTTCGTGGAGTTATCGGCGCTTGAAAGCGCAGGGCGTTACGCCTTTCCCAAGGCTTTGGCCATGGCTTCCAAGCAGCGTTTGTTTTCGCTCTCGTTGCCGATGGTGATGCGGATGTATTCTTTCAGACCGTAGGGGTCCATACCGCGCAGAATCACGCCCTGTTGCAGGCACTTGCGGAAGCAGTCGCTGCCGTTGCCTACTTTGGCGAGAATGAAATTGGTGTGGCTGGGCACATACTCAATGCCCCATGCCTTGAAAGCGTCCTCGTACATCTTGCGTCCCTGCTTCACCATCTCCACGCCGCGGGCAAGGTGGTCGATGTCCGCCAACGCAGCCAAGGCACCCGCCTGTGCCATGAGATTCACATTGAAGGGGGAGCGAGCCTTGTTCAGCAAATCGGCAATTTCGGGCTGTGTGATGGCGAAGCCCACGCGGGCACCCGCCAAGCCGTAGGCCTTGGAGAAGGTGCGAAGCACCACCACCTTGCGCCCCTGCTTCACATATTTCAGCGTATCGGGCTTTTCATCGGCAAAGTCGATGTAGGCTTCATCGAACACCACGATGACGTGCTCCGGCACGGCAGCCATAAAAGCATCCAGCTCTTCTTGGAACACCATCGTACCCACGGGGTTGGTGGGGTTGGTGATGAACACCAGACGCGTCTCAGGCGTGATGGCGTTCAGCATGCCCTGCAAGTCGTGCGACCAGTCCGCCTTGTTCGGCACGGAAACGTAGTTCGCATTCATGAGCTTGGTGACAATGGAGTACAGAGTGAAGCTGTAATCGGCGGCAATGCTCGTCTTGCCGGGGGCAAGGAAGGCGTGGGCCAGCAGCTCAATCAGCTCGCTGCTGCCGCTGCCCACGGCGGTTTGGTCGAAGCTCACGCCGAACATCTCCGCCAAGCGGGTACGCAGCGCAAAAGAAGAGCCGTCGGGGTAGATATGCACCCCCGCCGCCGCCTTGGCCATCGCCTCCACCGCTCGGGGGGAGGGGCCCATGGAGTTCTCGTTGGAGGCGAGCTTCACAATCTGTTCGGCGGGCATGCCGATTTCGCGGGCGGTTTCTTCGATAGGCTTGCCGGGGCGGTAGGCCACCAGTTCGTATACATTCAGGTTGGCAAGGGAGGTGATGCTGCTCATATCTGACCTGCATTATATACCTGTCATGCAGAGATTCAAGCCTTGATTCGGGCATGGCGCGGGTTTACAATGGCGATATGAAAAAATGGCAGCGGCGAACGGCAATGATTTTCCTTCTCTCGGCAGCGGGTACGGCGGCGCTGCTCATGCGCCCTGCCTTTCTCGATGACACGCAGACGGATTACAGCCCCACCGCGCCGAGCAGCATTGTGATGCGCGAAAACGATGTCATGTCGCTGCAATACCGCTGGTATCTCAAGGACAGCCCCACCCACACCCTGCTGCTGGGTGACACCGAAACGCTGCAACAACTGGCGGGGGAGCCGATGTGGGCGGTTTCTCTGCGTTTTGAGAACGGTCAGCTGAAGGTGGAATCCGCCGCACCGCGTATCAAAGCCGCCGACCGCTTCACCGCCGCCGACAGCCGTTTTTATGTGCTGCCCTGCGGCACGTCGCTGCTGCACATGCCCGACGGCGATATCCATGTGCAGTACCACTTCCGCCTTGCCTGTGAAATCACCCTCACGCCCTCGTTCTTCCGCCCGCAGCAACACCTCATTGCCATGCAGGAGCTGATGGTGGACGTAGCGGACAAGGCGGCGGATTTGGTGCCGACAAGCGTTCCTGCATCCATGGCGCATTTGCCCGCCGTCACGGTGTTCAGCGGCAAAGAGCCCGCGCTGCCAAGCCGTTTCTGCGGCACAGCCGCCGAACAGGGGTTGGAAAAGACGCTCTTCCACCTCGCGCAGCTCACGGATGCCCGCGCCGTCGCCCAACAGCTGCCGATTCTCCGCGCCAACGCCGCCCAACTGGTAGAGCTGTATGCCGATGCCGCCCAACCGTGGCCGCAATGCTGGGGTACCGCCGCCGCCAAGGCAGAGGAAGTCGCCGTACGCCTCCTTCCCCTGCTGCAACGCTTGGATGAAGCCGACTGCTACGGCAACCAAGAGCTGATTGATTTTATCAACGGACCCGTCTTCACGCGCCTGTTCGGTGCGGGCAAAGCCCCCGAACCGAGCGACCTCTCTGCGGATAGCACCGAGCCGAGCGAAGAATAAGCCGTTCGGGTTGACCTTTGCCCGCAATCCTGTATAATGGGGGCATGCCGCATTGGGGGAAAGCGATTGACACATTGTGCGGGCGGTGCGCCGCCTTTGCGCTGTATCATCTGCCCCATGCCGATGCCTTTTCGTTCTGCATGGCCAGGGACGGCGGCACCCGCCGCGAGGGGAACGGTTTTTTGTTGGCG
>JAZLFB010000197.1:0-13712 GCA_045615585.1 Akkermansia sp. | reverse complement strand
ATTTCCCCCGCCCCGCCCGCCGACCCCGCCCTGCGTGCCGAGCTGACCGCCCTGCCCTTGGCAGAGTGTGTGCGCCGCTTACAGGAGGCCGACCCCGAAGGTGCCGCCGCCACCGATTTGCAGAACCCGCGCTATGTGGTGCGGAATCTGGAGATTGTGCTGCTGGGTAAAAAACCGCTTTCGTACTGGAAAAACAACTGGCAGCAACCCATCGGGCGCGGCTTTGTCATCACCCGCGACACGGCGGAGCTGGATGCCCGCATTGCCGCCCGCGCCGACCAAATGCTGCGCGACGGCGCGGTGGAGGAAGTGCGCGACCTGTTGCACGAATCCGACCGCAGCGGCACCCCCCTTTCCGCCACCGCCGCCAAAACGCTGGGGCTGCCGCAGGTGCAGGATTTTTTGGAGGGGCGTCTCTCCCGCGCCGAGTTGGCACCCGCCATTGCCCTTGCCACCCGCCAATACGCCAAACGCCAGCGCACATGGCTGCGGCGCGAGGCATGGCTGACACCCCTGCCCGCCGCCGCCCGCGACACCGCCGCCAAGCTCGCCGCCGCCATCGCCGCATACTGATTTTCCTTTTAAGCAAGCGCGGCATTTACAAGCCTCTTAGAGATGCGTACGAGCATCGCCCGCCGACCGTGCAATTGGTGTTGCCTGTTCCCAAACTTTCTGCTATACTGCCCTGCGTATGAAGCCCCTGACCAAATTGGCGGAAAAACAGATGGAGGACGGTTCCCTTTGGGAGCTGTGGGAACGTGACGGCGTGTTGTCTCTGCAACACGACGGCCTGCCCTGCGCTACCTCCTTCACCTACGGCAGCGAGCAGTCGATGGCGGAAATCGCCCTGTCGCCCATCACGCGGGCGGGGCAGCCGCAGGTCATGATTGCGGGGCTGGGTTTGGGCTACGGTCTGGCCAAGGCCATGGAATGTCTGCCCCGTGAAAAAGCTAAGTTTATTGTGGCGGAACCCCTTGCCGACATCGTGGCATGGAACCGTCAATTCGGCGAAAATGCCGCCCTGTGGGAGGACAAGCGCGTGAGCCATGAACCCGCCACAGCGGTAGAGCTGTGCCGCAAGCGCACCGGCTCTCTGCACGCCATCCTGATGCGCCACACCCACGCCCGCTGCGTGCTGTCGTTGGGCGATGCACAGGCATTCTTCAACGCGCTCAAGGGCGGCAGCATGCTGGCTATCACCCTCTCCAAGCGCGACAAACGGCTGGAAAACACGCTTTCCAAGGCAGGCTTCGATATCAGCACCGATGTGGTACCCGCTTCCTCCAAGGGTAAGCAGCTGCGCATGCACACCCTGTTGCTGGCGCGCCGCGGTCGCTTTGTTCCCTTTGCCGAACGCTAACGCCTTTCCCCGCCATGATTTCCTTTTTCCGCCAACGCCGCCGCACGATTGAAGAGTTGGATGAAATTCAGGTCCGCCGTTCCAACGGACTCCGCGGCGTGTTGGGGGTTTCGGGTATCATTTTCCTGGTGCTGGTCGCCTTTTTGGTTTCCATGGTGCTGCTCACGCCCTTTCTGCAGCTCTTCTCTCTGAAACAGGAAAAAGAGCATGTGGAAGCTCAGCTCCGCCATGCAGAGGAGGAGGAAGAAGAAGCCCACAGCCGCTACAATTGGAGCCTGACGGACGCCGAATACTATGAGCAGATTGCCCGCGACCGCGCGAATCAGGCCAAGGAGGGCGAGCATGTCATCCGACGCCCCGCCACCGAGGACGAGCCGCAACCCACCGCGCCCAAACGCGACTGATTTTACCGCCATGAACGCCAAGGAAGTTTTGCAATCCTGCCGCCTGTACGGCATTGTAGACATGGGGTACACCGCCCCGCAGGATGTCGCCGCCCGCACCGTCCAACTGCTGGCGGGCGGGGTGCGCATCATCCAACTGCGCGCCAAAAAACTGCCGCTGCCGCAGGTGCGTGAGCTGGCGCTGCAAATGCTGCCGCTGTGCCGCGCCGCAGGAGCGATTTTCGTGCTGAACGATTACCCCGACATGGCTGCTGAAATCGGGGCGGATGCCGTGCATGTGGGGCAGGACGGCGGCTCGCTTGCCGAGGTGCGCCGTGTGGTGGGCCAGACGATGCTCATCGGACGCTCCACCCACAGCCCTGAACAGGCACTGGCCGCCCACGCCGAGGGGGCGGACTATATCGGTTTCGGACCCCTGTTCCCCACAGGCACCAAACCCGGTCGTCCCGCCATCGGCATGCAGGATATTGCTGCCGTGCAGGCGCAGCTGGGTGATTTCCCGATGTTCTGCATCGGCGGTATCAACGGTGACACGCTGCCGCAGGTCTTGTCTGCGGGTGCCCGCCGCGTGGTGATTGTGAGCTGGCTGCTGCAACAGGCCGATGTGACCGCCGCCGCCCGCAACGTGATAGCCCGCCTGTAAGCAACGCTCATGGACTTCCGCATCATTGCCGCCGCCAAGCCCTCCATTGCCTATGCCCGAGACGGCGTGCGCTTTTTTGAGGAGCGACTGAAACCGCTGGGCAAGGTGGAGCTGCGCTATGTGAAAGCGGGCAATTCGGAGGAGGTTTCCGCCCGCTTGCTGGAGGCCAGCGAGGGCTGTCTCCGCATTGCCATGGACGAGCGCGGCGAAAACTGGACCACGCGCGAGCTGGAACGCCGTGTGCGCGACTGGCAGCTACACGCCGTGAAACATGTGGCGTTCCTCATCGGCGCGGCAGACGGGCACACCCCTGCCCTGCGCGCTGCGTGCGACCACGTTCTCTGTCTCGGCAAACACACCATGCAGCATGAGTTGGCACTGGTGGTGCTGTTGGAGCAAATCTACCGCATCCACACCCTGTTGGCGGGCAGCCCGTATCATAGGGATTAAAGTTGGAAGTTGGAGGTTGGAAGTTGGAGGTTGGAAGTATTGAAATCGCGTGGCTGCGCCACGGTCTGTCGAGTAACGCAGAGCGCCAATGACGGTTTCTGACAAGTTCCACCCTCATTCTTTACGCAAAGCCATATCAAACAAACCTCATTCGCACATCGTACAACACATGCCATTATCCCCGAAACGGAGGGGTGCCTTTAGCCCCGCGTTCTAAATTCCTGCACGCGTAGCGTGCCTAACTCAATACTTCCAACTTCCAACCTCAAACTTCCAACTTTTTTCAGAGCTCTTTGAGCTTGCGGATGTATTCTTTCAGGGCTTCTTTGGGAGTCAGAACTTTGGGGGTATCGTTTGCCTTGGGGGTGTCAGCGGCGGCAGGTTGCTGCGCGGCGGGGTCGGCGGGTTTCGGCGTGGGCGCAGCTACATGTTCGGGGTATTGCAGCGCGGGGGATTCCGCCATAGCGGCAAGCCCCTCTTTGGTGCCGAAGGCATAGGTGTTACCGCGGCGGGAGATGAGGGCAAAGACTCGCTTCACGCCCGATGCGTCTTTCTTCTTGCTGCGGTGGTAGTAAAAAACCTCTTTGGCTTTGGTTTCAGCCTTGATTTTCTCCTTATCCTGCGGGGAGGAGCTGTCGGCGGGGCAGCCCAGTTTCTCAGCCAACACGTTGGCGGCAAAGGTGTCCATGTGTACGCCCACCAGCAGTTCCGCCGCCTCGGCGGTTTCCGTGGTAAGCGGTAGTTTCAGGTCAATGCTCTTTTTCTTGCCGCTTTTCAGCACCAAGCGACCATCGGGCGTGAAACTGTCGATGTGGTAGTAACCGCGTTGCAAGAGGTAGAGCACCGCCTGCAAGGGCGTGCCGCCAAGGGCGCTGTCGCTTTCCTCTTGGTCTCGCAGGCGGGGATTGACTACGGCCAACCCGCCGGCGGAAAGGGGGATATCCTCCGCATTCCGCATCCCCAGACGAGAGGTAAGCATGTGGGCCGCCGTTTTCACGGGATGGGCGGAAACCTTGTCGCCCGCCGTCAGCAACAACAGGGCGGGTGTTCCCTGTTCATTCGCCAAGGCTGCCACCTGCCAACCCATGTAGTTGAAACAGCTTAACCCGCCGTAGGTTTTACAGGTGGCAAAGGCAGCCAAATCTTTCTCCATAGGTGCGGCAGAAAGGGGCAACAGGCCGAAAAGCACCGCTGCCGATACGCACAGACACCATGGGCGGAAGGTCATGTTTACTTCTTGTACGACTTCATGAGTCGTCGTATATACTTCTGCATGACGGGCAGCTTGCTGTCAATGCTCTGCGCCAGTTTCAGCTGGTTGCGGGCGCGCACGAGATTGTGACCGGGGTAATCCACGCGGAAATACTTGTCGCCGTCCAGATAATCCGTCAGGAAACGGATGCCGATTTCCGTGGTAATCAGCCAGCCCGCAAAGGCCATGTTGTCGATTTCCGCCTGTGTCAGGAAACCGTGGGCAGCATCCAGATACCCCTCCGCCAGCGATTCAAAGAACGGCATCTGCATGAACACGGCGGACAGCTCGCGTTCGTCCTCCGCCGCCGCACAGGTGGCCGTGCGCACCATGTCGCCGAAGTCGTAGAGGGAAAGCCCCGGCATCACGGTGTCCAAGTCAATCACACAGACGGCTTGGTCCGTCTCCTCATCCAGCATCACGTTGTTGATTTTGGTATCATTGTGCGTGATGCGGGTGGGCAGCTCGCCCGCCGCCTGCATATCCACCAGTTTCGAATAGCGGTCGGCCCAGCTTGCCAGCAGTGCCATTTCGCCCGCGCAACCCGACACGCGCCCCTTCACATCGCGCGCGGCGCTTTCCAGCAGTTGGGCGTAACGCTTGGGGGTGTTGTGGAAATCGGGGATGGACTCTTTAATGTCCTCCGGGTTCATGTCGGAAATCAAATCCTGAAACGACCCGAATGCATAGCCCGCCTGATAGGCTTGGCGGGTGTTCTCCACCACGTCGTAGGTGTGGGTGTCCTCGATATTGTTGTAGCAACGCCACATGCCGCCCTCTTCGGGCAGGTTGATGTAGTTGCGCCCGCCGCGGGCGGGGAAGAGCGTGAGGGTCTGCCCCGCAGCATCTCGGCGGCGGCGCAGGAGTTTCCACGTGATGTGGCGGGTCACTTTCTCCACATTCTTCATCACCTGCGCGGGGTCTTTGAACACATAGTCGTTGATACGCTGCAAAATGTAGCGTTCTTCGTGTCCGTCCTCCGTCTTGTAACAGGCGCGGTAGGTGGTGTTGATGTGACCGTTGCGCAGCTCCTCTCCGTACAGGAATTCACCGCTCACGGCAAACTGGTCGCCGATGCGCGCAATGCGCTGGGCGACGGCATCTTTCATGTGGCGTCTCAAAGCCATAGGTTCAGTGCGGAGAGGGGTTGTGGCGTTACGCTTTATTCATCGGCAGAGGAGCCGCGATCGCTCATCAGCTGAATGGGCATGAGCTTCAGCATCTCACGGTCGCCGCCGGTCTTGACCACGATGTTGATTTGAGACTGGCGGGAGGAAACAACGAACTTGGAAGCGCGCAGCATCTTGAGGTCCTTTTCACCCTTGCCGTCCTTGGGCAGGTAGGAGAGCTTGAATGCCATGCTGTCGCCGTCGTTCTCGCCCTTGAAGGTCCATGAGTTTTCGGAGCTGATACCCGTATCGCGCTTGAACACGCCGATAACGCTGTCCTTCTTGTCGGAGAAATCACCCTTGGCGGACAGGCTCATCACCAGCTTGTTGGAGGTGAAGTTGATGATATGCACGCCCTTCTTGGGGAAATCCTTTTCCTGCAGGAAGAAAGTCTGGGGCTTGCCGCCCTCCTTGTTGGGTACCACAATGCAAAGCATTTTGGAGGAACCGCCGGGCACGGAGATGGACAGCACAGGGTCGGGCAGCTTCACTTTATCTTTATCGGCACCCTTGTCACCGGCGGTAGCAGGGGTGGGGTCTTCTTTGTAGAAGTTAACGACACCGCCCTCGGGCTTCACGCGCACGCTGGGGGTGCGGGCGCCGATTTTGATTTCCTTGTAGCTCTTACCCTGCTTGCAGAACAGGGGGGAAGGCAGGGAACCGCCGTCGGGGGCGACAATCACGAAACGCACCCCCGTCTTGGCGGCAGCGGTTTCGGCTTCTGCGGCACCCGCAGAGGCAGCGGCGGCACGACCTTGGGCGAACAGCGGAGAGGCTGCCAAAGCGACAGCGAGGAAAAGAGCGATGGTTTTCATATAAAAGGATTGATTGACGCCAATCATTCTAACAAGCCCCCCCTGTAAACGCAAGCAGAAAAGAACGGTTAGGGTATGTTTGATGTCGGAAGCATAGAATCATGCGCCCGCCGCCCTGTTCATTCGCACTTGCCACGGCGGGGGCGGGGTGTTATGATGGGGGCATGCAGCATATCCGTATCGGCACCAGAGGCAGTGAGCTGGCCTTGGCACAGGCCCGCATGGCCACACAGGCTTTGCAGACGGCACACCCCGGCTTGACGTGTGAGCTTGTCATCATCTCCACCGCGGGCGACCAACGCACGGATATCCCCCTCAACCAAGTGAACGCCGCTACGGGTACGGGTGACAAGGGTGTGTTCATTGCCACGATTGAGGAAGCCCTTGCCCGCAACGAGATTGACTGCGCCGTGCACAGCCTCAAGGATATGCCGGGCGTGCTGGATGAGCGTTTTTCGCTGGCCGCCGTACTGCCGCGCGAAGAGATTCAGGATGTGCTGGTGGTAAAACCCGGCAGCGATTGGAAGCACCTCACGATTGCCACGGGCAGCGTGCGCCGCGCCCGCATGGTGCAACACTTTTTCGGCGCGGGGTGCAAGACGGTCCCTGTGCGCGGCAACGTGGCAACGCGTCTCCGCAAGCTGGCGGAAAATCCCGATGTAGATGCCACCCTGCTGGCGCGCGCGGGGTTGAACCGCTTGGGCTACGACCGCGACTTTATCACCGTTCAGGACATGGTGCTGGCGGTGGAAAACCTGCCTGTCTCGGAGTTCCAACCCGCGCTGGGTCAGGGGGCGATTGCCTTGGAAACCCGCCGCAACGATGCCGTGTTTGAGCCGATGGTGGCAGCGGTGAACGATGAGGCGACCTCGCGCTGCATCCGCTGCGAACGCCGTTTTCTGCACCTGTTGCAGGCGGATTGTTCGGTGCCTGTGGGCGGGTACGCCGCCGCCGCGCCCGACGGCGGCATAACACTGCATATCTGCTACTACCACGGGGCAGAGGGGCGCATTGCCCTGCACCACAGCGCTACCGCCGATACGGAACCCGAAACGCTGGCCGCCGAAACCCACGCCCTGTTGCTGGCAGAGCTGGAAAAAGCCGCCGACTGACCCGCACCATGCCCGCGTTCCGCACGCTGCTTGCAGCGGCTCTGTTGCTGCCCGCCGCTGCCATTGAACACGGCGACACCGCCGTGGCACCGCAGACATTCACCACGCAAAAGCCGCTCTACATTGTCACCCCGCAGGGGGCGGCAGCGGGGTGGCTGCAACTCTATGTGTTTCACCCCGCGCGGCAGAATGAGACGATTGAGGCGGCGCTTACCTGCGGCGTGATGGCGATTCTGCCCGCGGGCAGCACAGTGGTGCTGCGCCAAGCCGCCCGCAACGGCGGGGCGTTCGCTATAGAAATTCTTTCCATGCCCTCCGACCCTGCTAACGCTGCGTCTGCCCCCGCCCGCCACGAACCAACGGCGGCGGAAAAAGCGGGCGACGGCCAAGCCTATGCCTTGCCGAGCTACCGACCCACCGTGATAGAATGTGCCATGCCCGCCGTGGGTCGTATCTTTTGTTGTGCGGCAGGCGATTTACGCGCTGCTGTATCGCCAAAAGCTCATTGAAATGACCTCTCTGGTCTTTATTTTTGAATTTCGCAAGCGTTTCAGGCAGTTTAGGCTTGTCTTACCGCTTGAAAAGGTGTAGGCTTTCCGCGACACTGGCGGCTTGTTTTTGCGCGCGTTTGTGCAAAAAAGGCAGCGGGCGTCAGCACAGCAACATCATTACTTATGA
Source organism: Akkermansia sp. (assembly GCA_045615585.1). Lineage (GTDB taxonomy): Bacteria > Verrucomicrobiota > Verrucomicrobiia > Verrucomicrobiales > Akkermansiaceae > Akkermansia. The sequence continues at coordinate 5,829 of JAZLFB010000197.1, read as the reverse complement.
ACGACACAACTAAAAGCCTGATCAAGATTCTGATCGTGCTGCTCATTGCCGGCAGCATGCTCTTTATCCCGTTTGAATCGATGGGCGTGGCTATCAACCCCGTGCAGTCCCGCGTGATTGCCCTGTTTGTTTTCGCCGCCCTGATGTGGATTCTCGAACCCATTCCGATTTGGACGACCTCCGTTGTGGTGATTACCATCTCTCTGCTGGCCATCTCCAACCAATCCCTTACCTTCCTGAAGGTTGACCGCTATGACAAGGCCGCCGTGTGCAGCGTGATTGACGACGTGTGCGCCGGTCAGGTGGATGCCGAAGCCGCAACCAAACTCAAGAACACCTTCGTTTCCCATCCGGATAAAAACAACCCGGGAGAAACCGTTCCCGGTCTGTTGGACAAGAAGCCCAATCTCTCCGCTGCCGATTTCCGCGCCACGCTGAGCGACAAGCTCATGCCCCTGAGTCAGGAAGCTGCCAACAAGCTGTACAGCCCTGAAATGAAGGCCCGCGTGGACGGCATGAAGTTCGTGAACGTGATGCAGCAGAAGTCGACCATGGCGACCTTTGCCGACCCCATCATCATCCTCTTCCTCGGCGGTTTCTTCCTGGCCGCCGCCGCCACCAAGTACGGTCTGGACCTCAACCTGGCCCGCGTGCTGCTGAAACCCTTCGGCACCAATCCCAAGTTTGTGATGCTGGGTCTGATGGTGGTGACCGCTCTGTTCTCCATGTGCATGAGCAACACCGCCACCGCCGCCATGATGCTTGCCATTCTGGGGCCCGTGCTTAAGCTGTTCGCCCCCGAAGACCGCGGTCGCGCCGCGTTCGCCCTCTGCATTCCCGTGGCTGCCAACATCGGCGGTATCGGCACGCCCATCGGCACGCCCCCCAACGCCATTGCCCTGAAAGCCATGCAGGATATGGGTCTGTCCATCTCCTTCGGTAAGTGGATGCTCTTCGGCGTTCCCTTCGTGGTCGTCATGCTGCTGGTGGGTTGGGCGCTGCTCTGCGCCATGTTCCCCATCAAGCAGAAGGAACTGAAACTGGCCGTGGGCGGTGAGTTCCGCAAGGACGCCAAGGCCATTGTGGTGTACATCACCTTCGCCGTCACCATCCTGCTGTGGGTGCTCGGTAAGGATGTGCACGGTCTGGACTCCAACACCATCGCCATCATCCCCATCTGCGTGTTCGCCGTGACCTCCGTCATCACCAAGGACGACCTGAAGGCCATGAGCTGGGATGTGCTGTGGCTCGTTGCCGGTGGCTTCGCCCTGGGCGTGGCTCTGCAGGAAACCAGCCTTGCCAAGGACATGATTAACGCCATTCCCTTCAACACGTGGAATCCCATGGTGCTGATGGTGGGTGCGGGCGCTATCTGCCTCTTCATGGCTACGTTCATGAGCCACACGGCTACCGCCTCTCTGCTCATGCCCATTCTGGCGGGTGTGGCCGGCGCTATGGTGTCCGGCGGTGCTATGGACAACGCGGGCGCCATCGGTCTGCTCTGCGCCATTGCCTTCGCCTCCTCTCTGGGTATGGCTCTGCCCATCTCCACGCCCCCCAATGCTCTGGCTTACGCCACGGGTCTGGTGGAATCCAAGGGTATGGCTATCTCCGGCACGGTGCTCTGCCTGCTGGGTCTGGCTCTGACCTTCGTGCTGATGTACAGCCTGGGTGCCTGCGGCTTCTTCGGCTGATAGGCAACGACTCTTTCAACCTTCCCGCCCGCCCCGTGCGGCGGGAAGGTTCTTTTCTTTTTCCTCTCAACCTAACAGAATACAATGACCAACAATTCTCTCATGATGACGGCCATGGCCGCCGCCTGCTGCGCCCCCGCCTTTGCTTGGCAGTATGATGCCCAGATTGACTCCGCCGTGGAACAGGTGAAAGACGCCCTTGTGGTGTACGACAACAAGGATACCGTGGTGCAGAAAGTGCGCTTCGCGTGGATGGAGCAGTACCAGATGGCCGTGGTGCAGCCCTGTGGCGGCAACGGTTCCCACCTGAAAGACGGTGCCAGCCCCTTCAACCACGAGTTCCGCCGCTCTTGGGTGGGCGTGAACGTGAGCCTGAACACGGGTACGGAGTTCCACACCTGGGCCCGTATCGGCGGTCTGCCCTACCGTGAATCCTACAGCGGCGGTCACACCAAGAAAGAATACTCCTACACCGACCTCTTCGATATTTGGGTGAAGCAGGACATCAGCCCCGTGAAGGGTCTGAGCGTGAAGGGCGGTAAAATTAAGCCCCTGTTCACCACCGATTACTCCACCCCCTCTTCGCAGCTGCTCTGCACGGAACGCTCCATCATCGGCGGTCAGCAGTATGCTTTGGACTCCAACTGGGGTATCGAAATTAACTACGCCCCCACCAAGGAGGATAACGTGTACTTCCAGCTGATGGCTAACGACCGCGCCTGTGCTTCCAAGAGCATGAAGCACTCGGATGTCTACCGCGACGGTCGCGGTCTGAAGGGCGAGTTCGGTTGGGAAGACAAGTGCTTTGCCATTCTCGGTGCCAACCACAAGTTCGCTGGGACTTGGGACGGCTACCAGAAGCTCTCCGTCCAGTACATGCACGACTTCGATAACAGCTACCGCAACGATATGAAGCGCGGTGCCAACTACTACGGTGCCCATGTGAAGGATGCCGTCTCCCTCGGTCATGAATGGAAGAAGGGTCAGCTGACCCTCATCTCCAACATCGTGGCGAACTGCGAGATGAACAGCCCCAAGAATAACAACAACGGCAACAACATCGGCTGGCAGCTGCAACCCGTGTGGGCCGCAACGCCCCACTGCGACCTGGTGATGCGCTACATGGGCATGACGGGCCGCGAGGCCTGCAAGCTGGGCGGTGACCGCTACATCACGCGTCAGGACATCGCCGACGTTGCCCCCACATGGGTGGACAGCATCCACGCCCTGTACTTCGGTGCGGACTTCTACCTGAGCGGCAAGAACAAGCACGCCGCCAAGATGATGCTGGGTGCGGAATACCTGCACGCCCGCAAAGCCGGTGACACCACCTACTGCGGTTGGGAGTTCACCAGCGCCTTCCGTTGGAACTTCTAAGCAAATCTTTCAGCTAAACATCAACGCCCTAAGTGTTTGAGCACTTAGGGCGTTTTCACTTTTATATCGATGCATGAAATCTGCTGTACTTCGTCTTGATGAACCACCACGCTTTATTGACCGACATCGAAAGAGGAATACATATCAAGTAAACAACAAAGGATAGAATAGGTCCGATATCAGCCATAAATGCAGCGCCAAACAAACGATTAATAAAGCGCGGTAACAAGCTGTGGTAAAAATAAATGTTACCCGAATGATACTTACCTATCCACGCCAGAACCTTTATTTGAGCCCCATCATTCCGAACGCACAGGGCAACAATGAGAGCTGCGCTACAGGTATACAAGTAACACTGTATCACCTTGGAAAATCCGAACATCTCAGAAGATTGGTCGATATACCGGCAGAGGGAATACTCAGCTACAAAAAGGCATACAACACTCAACAGTATCCACGGTGTCTTCAATTTTTCTGCCATTTTATACTGAGCCACTAAATAACCGCCTCCTATGTAGGTAATGGCAAAAAATGGACGATGGTATGAAATAAAATCTTTCGTTTCTGTCAAACAAGGAAGACAGTAAGAAGAATACAAAAACTGTAAAATAGGAGCAATCGCAAACACTACCCATATACGACTGCAACAGTACCTGATAAGAGCAAGAATCAGAAAAGCTTGCCACAAAGCAGCCAAATACCAAAACTGAATGGTCACAGGTGCTCCGGAAAGCATAGCGCAAAACGTTCTTTCCCAGCTGAAGTTGAAAGGATAAAGTGAATAAAGAATGATTAAATACAACAGTAATGGTATTGTTTTTCCAACGATACGCCATGCTCGATGTACCTCTTTCTCTTTATCGTCCGAATAGAAAAAATAGCCGCTGATAGCAAAGAAACAGGGTACGGCACTTCGCAGAATAAACATTATAGATTCTTTTTCGTAAATGCCGAGATGGATGATAACAACCATCATTGCACAAAGAGCCTTCAGGCAGTATAAAGAACTCAATTCTTTTTTAGGGAGAGAGGTATCATGCATAAAGTACCGCTATGCTACAGCATTTAGAATGCTGTAGGCGGATTCGAAGTGCCGTTTTCTTTTATTTTCAACCGGTTGCGTTTATCGTTGGGGGTATGCCGCGGAGAGAAACGGATGACCAAGATTTCTATAAAACACACTATTTTCAATGAATTTGCTTGCTACAGCATTCTAAATGCTGTAGGCGTTATTTTTTATTAGCCAATCGTATCTATTAAAGCTTGATTTTCTATCTTTTATCTGTAAAATGCCTCGGACGATTTTTCCATTCCCTGCCATGATGTCTGCATCACGTATTTCCCTATTCCTGCTGGCGGCAGCCCCCGCTATGGCTACTCTGCAACAGGCAGAGGATGCCCTCTTAGCCCTGAAAGAGAAGATGACCGTGTACCAAAGTGACACCGCGTTGGTGCAAAAGGTGCGTTTCTCGTGGATGGAGCAGTTTCAGATGGCTGCCGTGCAGCCCTGCGGCGGCAACGGTCACCGCTTGGCGGCAGGTGCCGTGCCGTTTGATACGGAGTTCCGCCGCTCGTGGCTGGGGGCGGATATCGACCTGCGTACAGGCACGCACTTCTCCGTCATCGGGCGTGTGGGCGGTCTACCCCACCGCTACGGCTATGAGAACGGGCGCGAGCGCAAAGATTACTCCTACACCGATTTCTACGAGCTGTGGGTGAAGCAGGACGTGCCCGCCGTAGAGGGGCTGAGCGTGAAGCTGGGCAAGGTTTCCCCGCTCTTCACCACCGATTACATCAACAGCGCGTCCAAACTCATGTGCGTGGAACGCTCGGTGATGGGCGGTCCGCAGTACGGCTTGGATTCCAACTGGGGTGTGGAAATCAGCTACAGCCCCACGAAAGCCGATACCCTGTTCTTCCAGCTGCTGGCCAACGACCGCGCGAGCGATGACAAGGACAACGCCAACCCCGATGTCTACCGCGACGGTCGCGGTGCCAAGGGCGAATTCGGGTGGGAGGACAAGTGCTACGCCATCATCGGCGGCGACCACCGCTTTGCCGAGAGCGAGAGCGGCTACCAACAGCTCTCCCTGCAATACGCACATGATTTTGACAACACCTACGACAACGGCACAGTGTCGGGTGCCAACTACTTCGGTCTGAATGTGAAGGATGCCCTCTCGCTGGGGCATGAATGGAAGCACGACCGCCTGACGTTCACCACCAACGTGATTGCCAATGCCGAAATGCGCCATGCAGATGCCGCGGGCAACAACAACAACCTCGGTTGGCAGCTGCAACCGGTGTACAGCCTGACCCCGCATGTGGATTTGGTGATGCGTTACATGGGCATGACAGGGCGCGATGCCTGCAAGCTGGGCGCCGACCGCTATGTCTGCCGCCACACAGGCAGCCCCAAGTGGGTGGACAGCATCCACAGCCTATACATGGGTGCCAACTTCTACCTTTCCGAAAAGGACAAGCACGCCGCCAAACTCATGCTGGGGGCGGAATACCTGCACGCCCGCAAGGAGGGCGACACCGCCTACTGCGGTTGGGAGTTCACGAGTGCCGTGCGCTGGAACTTCTGACCCTGTAAGGGATTTATAATCTTCAATTTATAATTTATAAAGTTTAAAGTTTGGCGCGGCTTGGCCGCGCGGAAAAACAGACCACCCTCTCAACGTGCCGCTGAGAGGGTGGTTTTGAATCAGTAGGGGCGCTGTTTAATCGCCGCGGACGATGATGTATTTCTGCT
>JAZLFB010000196.1:0-20540 GCA_045615585.1 Akkermansia sp. | reverse complement strand
TCGCTCCGTAACCACCCTGCCATGCGGCAGGGTTATGGGGGGTGTAATGCCACCCGCCTTGTCCCCAATACTCACGTATTGGGCTAAAATTCTTATCGCCCAAGGGCTCGACAAAGGATGCGCCTAAGGGCGCATCCATGCATGCACGGCTATGCCGCGCAAGACATCAACAAATCCCCCTTTGTACTTGACCTTGCACAACAAAAACGCCCCGCATGTCATGAACATGCGTGGCTTTTGTTGTTGTGCTCGGATTAGTACTTGTAATCCACGTAGAACTGGAACTGGCCGTCGTCATCCGCGGCATTGTTCTTCTTGAAGGGGATGGCGTAGTCCACAGCCAGCGGGCCCATCGGCAGGTTGATGCGCAGACCGATACCGTAGTCCGCCGCCAGCTCGTTGGGCTTGAACTTGAAGCTGTCTTTGTGCACGAAACCGACATCCATGAACATGGCGAAGCGCACGGTTTCAATGACAGGCAGCGTCATCTCGAACTGAGCGTAGGCAGAGGAGTTGCCGCCCATGGTCTCGTTGCCGGCGCGCACCTTGTCCACCATACCCACATCGTGGTAGCGGAAGCCGCGCAGGTTGTTCGGACCGCCGAGATAGCAGCGTTCGAAGATGGGTACCTCCTTCTTGCTGTCCACCGTGTCCACGGTGTCGGCACCGAAGTTGACGCTGAAGATGGAATCCCAAATAGAGTTGTAGTAGTAGGAACCGCTGATACCCACGGCGTAGGTCTTGACCGTGCTGCCGGGACCGCTGTAACCGGCGTAAGCCTCAAAGTTGCCGCCCTTGCGGGGGGTAATCTGGGCATCGCGGGAGTCGTAGTCGTAGCTCAGGCGGAAGTGGCTGCGGGTGTAGTCACCCTCCTGCTCGCGGAAGAAGGGCGGCACATAGGCACCTTCGGGCTTGATGGTGTAGTTTTCAATGCGGTACTCGAACTTGACGGCGGCGAGGTCGCTCACGGCCTTGCGCAGCGAGACGGCGTAACCGTAGTTGTCCTGCTTGTAGTAGTCGCTCAGGTAGTTGGAGCGGGAGTAGTACAGCTCGTTACCCAAGGCCAAGCGGCGGTTCAGGAACCAAGGCTCCATCAGGAAGAGGGAGGCGCTGCTGTACTCCGTACCCAGCTTACCCGTGACGGACAGGCGCTGACCGCCGCCCACAAAGGAGCCTGTCAGCAGACCGCTGATATCGAAGTTGGACTGCGTGACGGTGGTGTAGAGATAAACGTTTTCCACCGAGGAGAAGGCCACACCCACGTTCAGCGTGCCTGTCATCTTCTCATGCACGTTCACGTTGATGTCGCGGTAGCCGCCCACCGTGGTCATGCCCTGCGACACGTCCACCTGGTCAAAGTAGTTCAGGTTCTCCAAACGCTTCTTGGCGGTCTCCAAATCCACGGAGTTCAGGTTTTCACCGGGCTTGAGGGGGAGTTCGCGCAGAATGACGTGGGGCTTGGTCTTGGTGTTGCCGCGCACGTTGATGCGACCCACCTTGTAGGGGCGACCTTCCTCCACATCGTAGCGGATGTTCACGAGACGCGTGCCGTTGGCATCGACACCCACTTCGTCAATGTCGGGGCGTACATCGGCATCGGCATAGCCCTTGGCACCGTAGTACTTGCGAATCATGTCCACATCGTCGGACACCTTCTTCAGGGAGTAGATGTCGCCGTCCAGCATGCTGAGACCGGGTTCCAGCTCCTTGGGCGTGTAGACGGACAGCTTGCCGAAGCTCACATGCTGCACCTTGTAGCGGGGACCTTCGTCAATCGTCACGTTCATCTGCAAACGCTGGCGACCCGTGGTGTTGGGGGAGGCAAAGTATTCCACCTTGGCAATGCGGGCGCGCAGATAACCGTAGTTGCGGTAGTGCTTCACAATGGCCTGCAGGTCGTCTTCCACCACATCGCGGTCAATGCGACCGGACTTGGTAATCCACGTCAGCAGACCGCGTTCCTTGGTCTGCATCAGCTGGCGAAGCTGTTTGGAGTCAAAGGCGCGGTTGCCCGCAAAGTTGATGGTGTTCATGCTCACCTTGCGGCCTTCCTGAATGTCGAACACCACGTCGCGGTAAGAGCCGTTGGCGGTGTTGACGGCGCGCCAGCTGACCTTGGTGTCGGGGTAGCCCGCCTCTTGGTAGGCCTTGATGATTTTGGCGCGGGCGGCGGAGAGGTCGCGGTCGTTGATGACGCGACCCGTCTTAAGCTCGCTCGTTTCACGCAGGGAGCGTTCGGTAAATTCGGTATTGCCCGTGAAGCCCACGCCCGCCATCACATCGGCGGCGCGCACATCGAACACCACCTGAACACCGCCGCCGTTGGGAACCACGGAGACGCGGGTATCGGGGTTCACAAAGCCGCGCTCAATCAGGCGCTCCAAGTCCGCATTCACACGGGCGGAGGAGTAGGTGCCGCCCGCATGCGTCTGCACCAAGTCTTTCAGGCGGGAATCGGGCACATTCTTGCTGCCAGCGTAACGGAACTGCACTCCCGTCACTTTCTTGCCTTCATAGGCGGCATCATTGGCAAAGAGACCCGTGGTGGGGCCCAGCTCGCGGCGCACGGCGGCGTCATCCAACAGGTGGGTATCCGCCGTGGTGGAAACGAACTGCGTCTCCACGGGGGCCTGCGGCGTTTCGGCGGGTTTGGCCGTTTCAGCGGGCTGTGCACCCTGCTGCTTGGCGGCTTCGGCTTTCTTCTTATCCTCGGCAATCGCCTGCATGAAGGGGTCTTCCTCCCCCGCGGCGGGCTTGGCGGCCTGTTGGTCGGCAGCCTGCTGGTCGTGCATCATGGCATCAAGGAAGGGGTCACCCGTGGACTCCTGAGCCATGACGGGGGCGGAAAGAGAGAACGCCAAGGCGGTAAAGACGGCGCTCTTGTGCAGAGGTGTGCAGTTCATACGCCCATGCTACACTACGCGTGCGCGTGTGTCAAGGTGAAAAATGTGATAGGACGCAAGTATCACAAAAACAGCGCTTGTGTCAAATTTGGCTTGCGTTTCGGCGGAAATCAGGTATGCTAAAGCGCGACGGGGTGTCATCATCCCCGCCCCTATCGTTATGTCCAGCGACAATCTTCAGGAACTCGAGCAGAATTACATGTGTGACCCCGATGCCGATGGCGGTTTCGTGTTCACCACGGCGGAAGCCGCTATCAACTGGATTCACAAGTACTCCCTGTGGCCCATGCCCATGGGTACTTCCTGCTGCGCCATTGAGTACATGGCCGCCTCCTGCTCCCGCTACGATATCTCCCGCTTCGGTGCAGAAGTGAACCGCTACGCTCCCCGTCAGGCGGACTTCATGTTCATCTGCGGTACCATCACCTACAAGATGGCCATGCTGGTGCGCCGCATTTGGGACCAGATGCCCGAACCCAAGTGGTGCATTGCCTGTGGTGCCTGTGCCTGTACGGGCGGCATGTTCCGCAGCTACTCCGTGTTGCAGGGTGTGGATAAGATTGTGCCTGTAGACGTGTATATCTCCGGCTGTCCTCCCCGCCCCGAAGCCCTGTTGCAGGGTCTTATCACGTTGCAGGACAAGATTATGGCCACCGACCACCCGCTCAAGGGCTTCTTCAAGACGCACGACCTGCGTCAGGCTCAGAACGCCCACACCATCCCCGGTGAGTCCATGGGTATCAACGAGTAATTTTAACCCCCGAACCTCTTTTTCAAGCTATGCCCGCTCCTACACTTGCCGAGCTTCAACAGGCTGCTGCCGATAAAATCTGCACCCGCTACCCCCAAATCAGCCAAAAGGCTTTCCGCGGGGATGTGACGCTGACGATTCCCGCCGATATCCTTGTGGATGCCATGCGCTACGCCAAGGAAGCCTGCGGTTTCGATATGCTGGTTTGCGTTTCTTCCGTTGACAATCTGGGCGAGGAACCCCGCTTCGAGGTCAACTACACCATCACTCAGGCTGAAACGGGTGTCAACATGCTGGTGCGCTGCCCCGTGAGCGAGAGTGAACCCGCCGTGCCCTCCGTGGTGCCCGTGTGGCGTTCCGCCAACTGGTTGGAGCGTGAACAGTACGACCTGATGGGCATTGAGTTCACCGGTCACCCCGACCTGCGCCGCATCATGATGTGGGAGGGTTACCCCTACCATCCCCTGCGCAAGGAGTTCCCCGTGCAGGGTAAGGAGTTCGAGCAGGACGGCTTGGTGTTCACGCAGGTGGCTCCCACCGCCGGTGCTCCCTTTATCACCCAACCGGGTGTCGGCACTGCCGCCGAGCGCGAGCCTCGCTCCCGCGGTTGATTGAGAACAACCGAGATAGATTTCCCTATTCAAAAGTAACATACCTATTCTCTCTCAAACGGCAAGGGCAGGCTTCGGCGCTGCCCTTGTTCTTTTCTCCGAACTGAGATTTTTTCATTTCTCTTTCCTGATATTATGGCTACTCTTTCCCCTGACCAAGACCCTGTCTGCCGCGCCAAAGCGTGGGTGGGCGATGCCGTGCTGGCTCTCTATGTGCGCGAGTGGATTCTCTCCTTCAAGGGAGAGATTGACGGCGCGTTGTTTGTGGAGTTCACCAGCAATAATTTCCTGCGCCTGACAGGCAATGCCACAGGGGTGGAAGCCCAAATCGGCGTGGTGTACAAAGAGCAGGGCTTGGCCGCCGCCAATGCGTGGATTGATGAGCATCTGCGCCCCAAGATGGAGGAGCGTCTGCACCGTCTGCGCACCACGCACCCCCACCACCGCAAGTAAATTTTTCTCCCCCTGCGCGGGAACGCCCTTTTTCCGTATGGCGGACGACGTTCAGATTCGCACAGCCACGGCGGACGATGTGCCCGCCATGCTGGAGATTTACAACCACGCCGTGCGGCACACAGTGGCGACCTTTGATGTGGAGCCGCGCACCCTTGCCGATGGGGAAGCGTGGGCGGCGAGCCACAACACGCGCAACCACCCCCTCTCCGTAGCCGTGGTGAACGGCACGGTAGCGGGCTATGCCTCTCTGTCGCCCTACCGCCCCATGCCCGCCTATGATTCGACGGTAGAGCTGTCGGTGTACATTCACCCGCAGTTTTTCGGGCGGGGGATTGCCACTGCGCTCATGCAGGAGATGCTGGAGCTGGCACAGGCGGACAGCCGCACGCACTTGGTGGTGTCCGTCATCACCGCCGACAATGCCGTCAGCCGCCATCTGCATGAAAAACTGGGCTTTGCCTACTGCGGGTGTCACCACGAGGCAGGGTTCAAGAACGGCGCGTACCACGATGTGGTGCACTACGAACGCTTGGTGTAAGCGGCTCCCGCAACACTCTCCGCTCATGAAATTGTTTAGCGGAGGTAAAACATACTTGACCCCCGCGCTGCAATGGGGTAGAACAGGGGCGTGACCATGTTCAAACGCCGATTCACCATTGCTGCCCTTGCCCTGTTGCTCTGCCAATGCGATACGCTGAAAAGCGATTGCCAAGCCTTGGCCGAACGCGAGGCGCAGATTGCCCAAGAACCGCAGGGTGATTACTTTGTGGGGCGCCGCTACTACATTCCCTACACCCGCCTGTGGGGCTATCTGCGCGAACCCGGTAAGAGCTGGCGCACCGCTAAGCTGGTGATGATGGACGAAACTACCGTTCACACCCCCGACCGCGGGCCTGAACCGCCCCTCAAAAACGCCGTGTACGGCACTGATCAGAACGTGGAATACATTGTGCGCGGGCGCTACACGGGCGAAAAAGCCTACGACCCCAGCACCAATCAGATTCTGCCGCTCTTCCGCGCCACGTCATACGAGGTGCGCAACAAGAAGCCTGGTTTCCTCTTCATCCCCTCTGAAAAATACTCGGATGAGTACGTGACGCTTCGCCCGGAGGTGATGCCCCGACCCGAAGCCTGTGCCGAAGCTATGGCAGAATAAAAAACGCTGCTTTTATGACGCGCATTTCACGCGCTGATGTGAAAAAAATCTGCTATTATATCTCCATCCTGAATCGTTTCAACTTTATCCCTCTTCTGCATCCGTATGGCACAGTCGAAAATCCTTGTCGGTCTTGAGATAGGCACCTCCAAAACCTGTATGGTGGTGGGGGAAATCCGTCCTGATGCCTCTGCCACCATCATCGGGTTGGGCGAGGTACCCAGTGCGGGTGTGCGCAAGGGTGAGATTGCCGTCCAGACCATGGCGCGCCAATGTGTGCGCGATGCATGGCAGCTTGCGCAGGATAATGCCGATGCGGACATTCTGAACGTCTTCCTTTCGGTGACGGGTGAACACATTGAAGGTGAGAGCAATACAGGCTCTTTCCGCCTGCCTGATGATGAGGATATCATTGAAGATGCCCATGTGGATGTGGCGCGCGAAAAGGCGGAGAAAATCGACATTGCCGCCGACCGCTTTGTGGTGAACCGCGAATTGGGCGGTTATCAGATAGACGGTAACGAACCCACCCACCATCCCGTAGGGTTGAGCGGGCGCACGCTCGATGTGAACTGTCACATCATGCACGGCATTCGCACCCGTTTGCAGAACTCGTTGCTTTGTGTGCGCGACGTGCCGTTGGAGGTGGAAGAACTTGTTTTTGCCCCGCTGGCGACGGCGCAGATGGTGCTGACGCGCGCCCAGAAAGAGGCGGGGGCGCTGCTGATTGACATCGGCGGCGGTACAACGGATTTCATTTGCTACAGCGGCGGTGATGTGGTTGCCAGCGGTTGTATCGGTGTGGGCGGCACGACTATCAATCAGGATATCGTGCGCCTGACCGACCAGCGTGTGAACAACCGCGCCGCTGAAATTCTGAAGCGTACCGAAGGCAATGCTTTCGGTGATGTGAAAGACCGCTCGCTTGCCCAGTATAAGAGCGATTTAGGCATGCATGATGTCACCATCCCCCGCGGACAGCTGAACCGCATTATCCGCGACCGTCTGGCAGAAACCCTGTTGCGCGTGCGCGACCGCATTCCCCGCGAGGTGTTGCTGCGCCCCGGCATGAGCCTCTACCTGTCGGGCGGTACCAGCCTGATGCGCGGCTTGGATTCGTTGGCGCAATACATCTTCAACATGCCTGTGCACCAGCCCGCCCCCATGGAGCCGGGGCAGCATAACTCTTATTTGGCTGACCCGCGTTACTGCACGGCCATTGGTCTTATCCGCTTTGCCCAGCGTTACGATGATGACGCCGTGAACCCCGCCGGTGAAAACTGGCTGGGGCGCATGCTCAGCATCTTCCGCCGCAGCCGCTGATTGTTCAGACAATTTACCCATCTCTACGCGCCATGCTTCCCTTCAGCAAAACAGAACCCCGCGAAGAAAACATTGTCATTGTCGGTCTCGGCGGGGCAGGGGCCCACATACTGCAACGTTTCAGCGGCTCCAGCGCCCAGAACGTGCGCCTGTGCATCATGTCGCCGGATGAGCGCTTAGGGCGCGATTGCGGCAATGTGGAGTTTTTGCAGCTCGGTGCAGGGCTGAACCACGGCATGGGCAGCGGCGGCGACCCCGAGGTGGGGCGCCTGTCCATTGAGGAGAGCCGCGACGCCATCAAAGAACTGCTTGCCGATGCCCGCCTGCTGGTGATGGTGGTGGGCTTGGGCGGCGGTACGGGCAGCGGTGCCGCCCCCGTGCTGGCTCAAATGGCGGTGGATGCCGGTGTTATGCTGGTGTCGGTGGCAGTGTTGCCCTTCTCGTTTGAAGGTAAGCGCCGCCGCCGTCAGGCTGAAACCGCATTGGACGATATCACCCGCCTGTCCGATATCGTCTTCTGCTTTGAGAATGACTACATGGAGGATTTTCTGCCCTCCACCAACAGCATGAACGCCGTGTTTGAGGAGACCAACACCATTCTCTCTCAGGCTACGGCCTCCATCCCCCTGTTTGCCAATACACCCGGGCTTATTAACATCGGGTTGGATGAGTTGATGTCGGCACTCAAGACAGAGGATTCCCGCTGCATCTACGGTACGGGCAAGGGCTACGGCGCCCACCGTGCAGAGGATGCCGCCCGCAATGCCTTGGAATCTCCGCTGGTCGCCTATCACCGCGCCCTCTCCTTTGCCAACGCCGTCATTGTGAATGTGGCGGGCGGCAGCAACATGAGCCTGACCGAAGTGCGCACCGCCATGGAGACGGTGACCGCTGCTCTGCCCGAGGATGTGGACATCTTCTACGGTGCTGCCGTGAAACCCCGCTTGGGCGAGGAAATGCGCGTCAGCCTGCTGGCTTCGGTAGATGCCAACGAGTTCCGTGCCGCCGTGCAGGCGGACAAGGAGACCGCCGTTGCCGCTCCCGAACCGGAAGAGGAACCCGAAGCCCCCGCTGAGCCTGAAACGGAAGAACCGACATGGACGGAGGAAGAAGAGGCAGCGGAGGAATCCTATGACGAGGACCCCCCTGCCGAGGAAGAAATGCCCTACGAGGAAGAGACGGAAGAAGCTTCCCCCGAAATTTTCGGCGCGGATGAAGATGACCGCACCGCCGACCGCATGGCTTCTGCGGCACCTGTGCAGGAGATGGTGCAGGACGACATGTTTGCCGCTCCTGCGGAAGCCAAGCAGAGTTCCCTCAATTTCGGCGATGCGGAAACAGAGGGTGTGCTGCCCGCCCCTGCCGATGAAGATGATGATTTTGCCCGCCGTGTGCGCAGCCTTTTCCCTGAGGATGGGGCTGAGGGTACCGACCCCTATGTGCATGAAGCGTCCCACCGCCGCCGCGGTGCCGCTGCCCGCGCAGCCGATTTGGATACGCCGCCCTCGCTGCGTTTCAATGATTTGCGCGACATGTTCCCCGAGGAATAATTGAGCCTGATTTTCCCTTCGCATGGCAGCAGCCGATTCGACAGTCCCCGCCGCCGCCCCTCGCGCCGTGTGGGTGGATGCTGCGCGGTGTCTTGCTATGTTCCCCATCATCTGGATGCACGCAGGTGATGCCCCCGCGTGGTCGGGCAAGTTGGTGGGCGGGGCGTTGTTTCTCTTCTTTTTGCTGGCAGGCTATTTTATGCCCCGCGACCCGCGCACCTGTTGCGTGCGCGCCCTGCGTTTGGCGGGGGCGTGGGCGCTCTGGTCGGTGATTGCGGCACTGTTGTACTACTCCGTGGCACCCGAATACGGCATTGACTGGCGCAAGCTGCTGGGTTGGGGGGTGAATGCCTATGACACGCCGCTGTGGTTTTTGCGCAATTTGGCCCTCTACGAGCTGTTGACGGCGGCACTGCTGGCATTGCGCCTGTTGCCCCGCCACGGGTGGTTGGTCACGCTGGTGCTGGCTTCTCTGGCCTATGCGGGCAGTCCTGCGCAGCAGCTCACCATCCGCTTCGATTGGTTCTGGGTCACGCTGTTGGGCTTTTCTCTGCGCTGTGTGCCTGTGGCGCAGGCAGAATCATGGCTCAAAGAACATGCCGCATTGGCGGCGGCGGCGTGCGTCATCGTGCTTTGTCAGCCGTGGCTGTGGTCGCAGTGCAGGGCAGATGTGGGCTTCTGTTCTCTGCCGACCTTTTCGGCGGCGTGGTGCATGCTGTACTTTCTGGCGGCTCTGGCGTTGGCACGCTTTCTGCCCCCTGCGGCGCATATGCTGGCTTTCAGCGGGCGGGGCATGATGTTCTGTTATGTGACGCATTCGTTCTTTCTGGCACCTTTTTACATGGGCTACGACCTGAATTGGGGGTATAACCTGTGGGTGCCGCCGCTGATGCTCATGGTGCTGCCCCTTATGGGTGCGGGCTTGCAACGCCTCTTCCCCCGCGCCATGCGCGTATTGCTGGCAAGGTAGGCGGGCTTTGTTAACCGTTCGCGCCCCGCACAACAAAGCCCTGTCCGACTGAGGTCGGACAGGGCTTGAAGTTCGGTGCGAGCTTTGCCGTCTCCCCGCGCCGCAGCCATGGCCGCAGAGGGGTGGAGCGGCACGCTCCTCATTCCCATTCGATGGATGCCGGGGGCTTGGTGCTCACATCGTAGAGCACGCGGTTGATGCCCTTCACCTCGTTGAGAATGCGGTTGGAAGCCTCGCGCAGCAGGTCGTAGGGCAGCTGCACCCAGTCGGCGGTCATAGCATCCTCAGACACGATGGCGCGCAGGTTGGTGGCGAACTCGTAGGAGCGTTCATCGCCCTTCACGCCCACGGTCTTCACAGGGATAAGACCCGCGTAGGCCTGCCAGCACTTGTCATACCAATCCCACTTGCGGAGGGTGCCGATGAAGATGGCATCGCAGTCGCGGATGATGTCGAGACGCTCCTTCGTCACCTCGCCGGGGCAGCGCACCGCCAGACCGGGACCGGGGAAGGGATGGCGCCACAGAATGTCGTGGGCAATGCCCATGGAAGCACCCAGCGCGCGCACTTCATCCTTGAACAGGAAAGCCAACGGCTCAATCACCTTGCCCTCTTCCTGCATCTTCAACACGCGCTCCACGCGGTTGTGGTGCGTCTTGATGACGGAAGCCTTGGACTTGGCGTTGGAAGCACTTTCAATCACATCGGGGTACAGCGTACCCTGTGCCAGCATTTCGGCGTCACCCACGGCATCCCAGAACACGTCAATGAACAGGTTGCCGATGATGCGGCGCTTCTTTTCGGGGGCGGTTTCGCCCGCCAGCGCGGTCAGGAAACGCTCGGAAGCATCCACCGTCTCAATCTCCACGCCCATGCGCTTGAAGTTGGCTTCCACCTCCTTGGCCTCGTCCTTGCGGAGCAGACCGTTATCCACGAAAATGCAGCGCACATTCACGCCCGCCTCGTGCAGCAGCACGGCCAGCACGGTGCTGTCCACACCGCCGGAGACACCGCAGACCACCTGCTTGTCGCCCACCTTGGCGCGGATATCGGCAATCAGCTCGCGCTTGAAATCGCCGATGTCGAACTTGGCCAGCTCCTTGGCGTAGGAAAGGAAGTTTTTGAGAATCGTGCGCCCCTCGTGAGAGTGTGTCACTTCGGGGTGGAACTGGATGCCGAACATATTGTCACCCCATTGCAGGGAGACAGGCACGCCCTCGCTGTTGCGGGCAATCACCTTGCAGTTGTCGGCAAGGTGGTCCACCGTGTCGGAGTGGCTCATCCACACCTGAGAGGAGGGGGACATATCCGCATACAGACCCTCCAACTGTTCGGGGAGCAGGGCGGCGGGACCATATTCGCGCTTGTTGCTCTTGCGCACCGTGCCGCCCGTCTTGATATTGAGCAACTGCATGCCGTAGCACACGCCCAGAATCGGCACGTTGAAGGACTTCAGCCATTCAAAGTCGATATCGGGAGCATCGGGCTCGGACGTGCTGCGGGGACCGCCGGAAAGGATGATGGCACCCGGCTCGCTGATTTCATGCAAATCCTCCAAAGCGTAGAGCTTGGCAAGGTACCCCAGTTCACGCACGCGGCGCACAATGAGCTGCGTGTACTGTGAACCGTAGTCAATAACGGCAACAATATGTTTAGGTGTCATAACGCTGCCCCCATTGTACCAGATTTTGCCCGCAAGGCAAGCACGATGATGAAAGAAAAAGGCTCGACTTGTCGCGCCTGCGTTGTTATAAAAAGGCATGCCGCCTCTCCGCTGCCGTATGAGAGCCGCTTTATCAGCAGTGATGATGTGTTTGAGCGCATTCTGCACTTGCGCGAGCAGAACGATGCCCGCCACATGGCCGCGGAGCGTGCCGCCCCTCACAGCTTGGGAACGGCGGGGAGGGCATCCGTCGGCAGCACATCGGTCGGCACCGCCTTTTTCACCACATCGGCGGGTTTGGGTACTTTCGGCAGGGTGGTCGGAATCACCGAAACAGGGAAAGCACCTGTTGCCAGATAGACGCTCAACTCCTTCGCCCACTTGTCGATGGTCTGCCGTTGGTAGCCGTAGGGAATGAGCAAATTGGGGTCTACAGGCGCGGCGGCGGATATCAGCCCATCGGTGATACCCTGCTCCTTGCCGCCGTATTCAAAGTCGGCTAACTCCGCCAGCAGGGTGCCGTCAGGCGCACTCACCTTGACCGCCATGCAGATATACCCTTTGTCGGCATCGTTGTTCAACACGCCGTCGGTCAGCACACCGCCCGCCACCATCTTGCCCGCGCCTTGTGTAAGCAGCAGCTTGGCGGTGGCGGAATCCTCTGCCCGCAGCAGAGCCACTTCCACCACATCGGTGTCGGGTCCGGGGGCATCCGTCAGGCGCAGTTTCGGATTACGGCGCAGTTCCTTACGCAGCGTGCGCCCCAGATAGGTACGCAGTTTGTTGAGCTTCTTCTCCCCCTTTTTGTCCAACTCTTCGCCGCTTTGGAAATAGTCGTTGTTCAGTTTCAGGCACACGCGGCGGCGCGAAACAGCGGCTTGGGCGGCGGCTGCGGGCTCTGCTGTCTCTTCCGCCTTGTGCTCCCAATGGGAGAGGAAGGGCGTGGCGGGATTGGCGGTCTTTTTCAGGTGGGCGGTAAACGGCGTGGCGGGAATCTGCTCGAACTCCGACGGGGCGGAGCAGGAAACCAGCAGGGCTGCCGCCAGACAGGCAGCAAACAGGGAGAGAGACGACTTCATGCCCCCTATGGTAGCACCACCCGCCGCATCGTGCAA
This sequence comes from Akkermansia sp., assembly GCA_045615585.1. Classification (GTDB taxonomy): domain Bacteria; phylum Verrucomicrobiota; class Verrucomicrobiia; order Verrucomicrobiales; family Akkermansiaceae; genus Akkermansia. The sequence goes on along the minus strand of JAZLFB010000196.1, from coordinate 8,042 downwards.
TCGCAATTTCGTTTTTGAGGCGGGTTGCACTTAGCCTTGCGTGCGTCTATTTCGCACCCTTCGGGTGCCTAACTCAAAACTTCCGACTTTCTTCACAGCTCCCAGTCTACCTCAATCTTCACGGTGTCGCCTTTCTTGTCCTCGTAGAAGACATAACCGTTTTCGGCACCGAATTTGTAGACCTCCATGGTGACTTTCACGTCGAAGCAGCAGTAGCGGGCAATGTCCATCAGCTTGTCGGTATCGCCCGTTTTTTCGTATTCCGCCCACCATTTCAGGGCATCCGTACCCTCGGCGGTTTTGGAGCAGCCGCCCAGCGTTACCTTGGCCACACTGTCCAGCTTCAGACGGTGTCCCAGCCTTTCGGTGAGGTAGGAGCAGATGTCCAGATTGCGGGTCGTATCCGCCACGCTCCACATGTCAAAAGCCTGTAACACGCCGTAGTCGAAATTGATGTGGTTGTAGCCCACCACCAAATCCGCCTTGCGCAGCTCGTCAATCAGCTCCTGCACGCGGTCCTGCGTGTAGATGTGGTAGGCGTTGTCTTTGGTGGAGAAGGTGACACCCACGGACATGCCCATTTTATCGGTGGCATGCCAGCCGCCCACCTGCGCGGCGGAAAGGCGGGTTTCCAAGTCGAAGTAGACGATGTTTTTCATGGCGGCGGGTGAACAATCAGGCGTTTTGCGTGCGGCGTAAGCCCTCGTACAGCACAATCGCCACCGAGGTGGACAGGTTGAGCGAGCGGGCGTGTTCCCCCGGCATGGGGATTTTCAGCGCGGTGTCGGGGTGGCTTGTGATAAAGCTTTCGGGCAATCCCTTGGTTTCGGGACCGAAGACCAGATAATCGCCGTCTTTCAGGGGCAAATCAGGCTCCCAAATACCGTGGCTGGCCTTGGTGGAAAGGTACCAGAAGTTCGCATCGGGTTCAGCGGCAGCTTCCAGTTCTTCAAGGGAATCCCAAAGGTGCAAATCCACATACTGCCAGTAATCCAGCCCGCAGCGGCGCACGTGCTTTTCATCCAAACTGAAACCCAGCGGCTTGATGAGGTGCAGACGCGACTCGGTGGACACCGCCAACCGCCCCGCCGCCCCTGTGTTGTGGGGGATTTCGGGGTGGTAGAGAACGATGTGGAACATGGTACCGAAGCGGAAAAATTACTTGGCCCCCTTGCCGAACAACACGGCGGGAATGGTGCGGAAGAAGAGCACGACATCGAGCCAGAGGCTCCAGTTGTCGATGTACTTCAAATCCTTGTTAATCATGTTATCGAAGTCGCCGCTGTCGCTGCGGCCTTCCACCTGCCAGTAGCAGGTCAGACCGGGCTTCACGCTCAGGCGGCGGCGGTGGGCAATGGAGGGGAACTCCGCCGTCTCGTACACGGGCAGGGGGCGGGGTCCGACAATGCTCATATCACCCATCAGAATGTTGAGCAGCTGGGGCAGCTCGTCAATGGAGAACTTGCGGATGAAGTGGCCGAAGGGGAAGATGCGCGGGTCGTTGGTGAGCTTGAAAATGGGGCCGCTCATCTCGTTGCCGTACTTGGCTTTCACCTCCTCCAGTCGCTTGTCGGCATCGGAGTACATGGAGCGGAACTTCCACATGCCGAAGGGGCGACCGTACAGCCCGCTGCGTTGCTGACGGTAGAAAATCTTACCCTTGGGGTCGCTGATTTTAATGCCGATGGCGGCCACCAGCCACAAAGGAGAGGAACAGATGAGAAGGAGGAGAGCCATCAGCTTGTCCATCAAATCCTTTACCAGACGCGCCCATGAGTATTCGGGTACGGAGCTGAGCAGCAGCAAGCGGTTGGCACCCACCTCGGTAATTTCGGCGCGCAGATTCACCGTGTGGCTCATTTCGTTCAGCCACATGTAGATGTCGATACCCTGAACTTCGCAGAGGTGTACCACGGTTTCGTTGGCGTGGTACATGCCGAACTCACCGAAGAGGAAGAGGTGCGTCACGCTGTTCTTCTCGATGATGTCCTGAATCTCTTTCTCGCCCGCCTGCCCCGTAATGACGCGACCCACCACGTTCATGCTGGCACGCCAGTAGGCAGGCATGGCATTCCAGCCCTTTTCGATATCCTCTTCCGTGCCCGCCAGAATGACCTGACGCAGACGATTGTGTCCCAGCCCTGTGTGCATCTTGATGAGTCGCAGCAGCAGGAAGCGCAGGAATAACACCACCGGTACGCCCACCATGTTGACCACCAGCGTGTGGTTGAAGGTCATATCGTGGTTGCGCAGCGTGTTGTACACGGCAATGGCGCAGAGGTAGTAGACCGAGAAAGCAAGCAGCTGGCGCAGGGCGGTGCCGATGCGTTGCACATTGTGGCGGTGGTAGAAACCCACCAAACGCAGAATAAACGGCACGGAGACCAGTGCCACACCCGCTAAAAAGGGAGAGTGCCAGATAATGTTGTACTCTTCGTCAATGAGATTCCAGTCCACCAGGGGGGCTATCAGGTTGACGATGGCGGGGGAGTAGTAGGCAAAGACGCTGACCAGCACAAAGTCCAGCCACGGGGCAATGCCTACTTTATGGATTCGGTCTCCTGTCATACGCGCGGGGATTCTATACCTGAAAGCCTGCTTTGGCAAGCACTAACTGCTATCAGCGGAAAATGATTTCGTAGAGATGCTTGCCGAACTGCTTCTCGGCGTTCACGGTAATGACCTCCGTACCGGGGGTGATGCGGTAGGTCTGCACCAGCCCTTCCGTCTTCTCGCACTCGGCACCCTCTACCGTGGTGCGGGCATCGCCCACAATCACCACATGGGTGGCATCGGACGGCACGACAATCGGCATTTCCATGGCGGCCTTACCGCAGTTGTAGGCGGTGGAGAAGTCGCGGTCACGCAGGTTGTGCATGTTGGTTTCGGGGTCAATGTGGGGGAAGGTCATCGAGTACTCCGAAAGGCGAATCTGGTGCGTCACTTTGTCTTTGTTCACCAGACGAATCTGGCGGATGCCCTTTTGCGGCATGTCGGCGGGCTTCACCACCAAATGACCCTTCACCATCGAGGCCTTGGGTTTCACCACGCTGCCGTCAATCAGGGTCAGCTCGATATCCGCCCATTGGTCAAGGTGGTCGTCATCCATATCGAAGAACAGCCCCGTGCCCTTCATGGCCTGCGGCAGACGCATGGTGATGTGGCTGCCGGGTTCGGCATCGGCCACTTCCATGACGCGCACCATGTTGATGGATTCCTCATCATCGTAAGCCGTGATGCGGGCCAACCCCTTCACCGAGGTGGAGAGAATGGCGGGCAGCGGGCGGTTTACCGTGAATTCGGTGATGGCCGTCCACTTCTGTGCCGGCTGGGTGATGCGGTAGCGCACCATGCGGGCGGTGACAGGGGCGGCGGAGAGGTCCACGGGGATGCTTGCGGCGGAAACAGGGTCACCGATGGGCGCCCACGTCTCACCGTCGGCAGAGTATTCCATCTGCCCCTGCGCGGGGTAATCCTCGCGGTGCTTGGGGCTGCCCAGCACCAGATTGATGGTGCGGACGGTGGTGGGCTTGCCCAAATCCATGCAGAACCAGTCGCCCTCTTTCTGGCGCACGCCGCTGTGCCAGAAGGTGCTCAGATCGCCGTCGTTCACGCCCGCCGTGTCCTGACGCATATCGCCGTTCTTGCAGGAGAAGGTGGGCATCAGTGCGTGCAAATCCGCGCCCGAAAGGTCGCTGTACACGTTGGCGTTCAGGTACTTGAAGGCGGATTGCAGGGCGGGGGTAATCGCGCGGGCACCCACCTGCACATCGTGCTGTTCAATAATCTTGCCTTGGCTCCACATGTCGCGGCTCAGCTCCTGCATGGCTTCAAAGTCACGCACCACCTCGAACATGATGTTCAGGCGCTCATGCACGTCCGTGCGCTTCATGGCGCGGATGCAGTTGACACCTGCCTGACCCGTGAGACGGAACTTCTCCAGCCACGGGGCAATGTCCTGTTGCAGGGGCTTCATGCCGCGGGCGCGTTGCAGGGTTTCGCCCGCCTGTGCCACGGCGGTGAATTCGGCGCGCATCTGCTCGGCGGATTCGGGGTCGGGTTCGCAGCGGGCAATGTGTTCACGGAAGCGGTCCACCAGCTCCTGAATCTCCACCGATTCCTCGCGGGCGTAGCCGTGGTTGTTGGGCAGCAGGTCGGAGTTGTGGTTGCAGAACAGCTGCATGGCCTCGACACACTGCGGGTAGAGACGTTTGATGCCCTCGTGCCACGAGGTTTCGGAGTCAAACCCGCCGATGTTCCATGTGTAATCCGCCACGCCGAACAGGGCCACCTTGTTGGCTTCGGAACGCTCCATGGGGTTGGCGACAAAGCCGCTCATGGTCTGCTTGATTTCAGGCTCCTGCCCCAAGCCGTAGGTGCGACCCATCGAGAGGCGGGAGGGCTTCATGTCGTTGCAGGGCCAGTTCCACCAAATGAAGGTGGGGCGGCCCAGCTTCTCCATGACCCATTGCTGACCGGGCAGCGTGATGTCGTTCACCACGGTGTTGCCCGTCCACATCACATGGATGTCCTTGTCCAGACCGTCGCCCAGCGTTTTGAGGAAGGTTTCATTCGTCCAGCTGCGGTTGTAGCCCGTGGGGCACATAATCAGCTCTTGGTTGACATCGGGGTGCTTGCGTACAAAATTGTTGAGAATGTAGTTGCACAACTGCACCTGACGTTCGGGCTTGCCGATTTCGCCGAACGAGTCGTCCACCAGCACGCCGAAGTCGCGCACGCCCATGTCGTACATCTGTTGCAGCTTCACGCACAGGGCATCCATCTGCGTGCGCCCCTCGTTCTCATCCCACTTCACGGTGTTGGCGGGGTGAATGGCCCACACAAAGCGCACATGGTTCTCCTTGGCGCACTGCACCAGCGAGGCGAGTTCCATAGCCTTGGCACCCTCGTAGGGCTTGTAGCAGCCGGGACCGTGGTGCAGGGGGTCGTCCTTGGGGGCGTAGATGTACAGGTTCATCTTGTTGCGACCCATGAAGCGGAACAGGGATTTGCGCCCCTCGTAGCTCCACGGAATGCCGTAGTAACCCTCTACCGCGCCGCGATAGCGCAGGTCGGGCCAGTCGACAATGGTACCCACGGGCAGCTCGCCGCCCGCCGCCAGAGCCTCGATGTCATCATCGGGATAGGGGTCGGCGTGGGCGGTGCGGGCTTCGTCCACCTCATGCAGCAGCTGGCAGAGCGTCTGCTTGGCGTAGAACAGACCGTGTTCATCGTTGGCGCACACCGTCAGCACGCCGTCGGCGGTCATCTGAACAGCGTAGGCACCTTCCGTGTCGGCGGGGATGCGCTCCCACAGACCGCCCTTGGAATCGGCGGTGCGGGTCTGCACATTCACTTGGGTGGCACGGAGATATTCGGTGCTCAGCTCGCATTGCTGCGGGGCGGGATACACCGCGGCGGGGGCGGCGGCAACAGCGGGGGCAATCATGGCAGGAACAGCCGCCAGAGCGGCACAGGTAAGGATGGATTTCATAAACTGAGAAGAAGGGGAAGGAGTTCGGAGAAGTGATGAAGACGGAAATCGGGTTGCAGGGCGAGACAGGCCTGTTCTTCCGCCGCGGCGGCGGGTGCCCATGCGGCGTTGATGATGCGGACACCCACGCGGTGTGACAGCTCGATGTCGGAGGGGGCATCCCCCACGTACACCAGCTCATCGGGGCGCAGGTTCCATTCCTGCATCACCTGTTGCAGGCGTTCGTGTTTGCAGTTGTGGTCGGGCATGCCGAAGCCGCGCCACTCGATGTAGGGGGCAAAGCCGAATTTTTCAATGGTGGGCTCGGCGGTGTAATCCTCTTTGCCGCTGATGATGCCGATGCGCAGCCCCGCCGCTTTCACGGCTTGCAGCATTTCCACCGCCCCCTCAAAGGGCTTGGGAGCAAGGGCATCGTGCAGGCGCAGGTACACCTCCTTAAAATGCAGGATGGGCAGGGCGGGGTCATCGTAGTGCATGCCGAGCAGATTGCCCAGCACCCCGCGGTCGGACAGCCCGAAGTGGCTCACCACCTCCTCTGCCGAGGGTCGGCGGCCCGTCAGCTCTTCCGTGCAGACACGGTAGGACTCTACGCAAAGCGGCAGCGTGTCGCCCAGCGTACCATCCATATCGAATAAAACAGCCTTCAGCATAGCGAATAAAAGCGGGCGGAAGCCCTGAATTTCATCTATTCTACCATATTTTCCCCGCCGTGGCAAGCACGGAATCTATTGCGGCATGTGCGCGCAAAGCATCCGCCTCTCTTCCTTATTGCTTGCAATTCGCGGTGGCATTTGTTAGCATGGCGCTATGCACAGGGGGGTGCTCATCACGTTGTTCTGTTTCCTGCTGCTGCCTTGGGCCGCCGCGCAGGAGGATACTGTGATTCTGGAGAACGAGGACACTACCCCCGCCCCCACCAAGGCAGAGTTGGAAACCATGGAGCGCGAAGACAGAGAGGCAGTAAAAGCCGCTGCCAAGGGCTCCCCCAATCAGCGCGAAGTTCAGGAAGCGGTAGGTGACGGTGAGTTGCCTGACTGGCTGTTGGAGGAAGAAGAGGGTGTGATTCGCCAAGCTCAACAGTCGGCGGGCGAGCGCACACCGGAGGGACCGACCGTTCCCACACCTGATGACTCGGCGCAGACGACCGAGGAGCCTCTTGATATTTCCAAATTGCCCTTGGAGCAGCGTTACCCCCTTGCCCCCCGCCAAAAGCCGCGCCGTTCCGTGGCGGTGGAGGCTGAAGCGGATGAACAGGTCGTTTCCCACTCTCGCCTGTTCACGGTGAGTGGCGGCGATGCCCTGCGCATGGGTGCCATCGCCTCGCGCGCAGACGACCTTTTCCGCCAAGTCTGCGGTATGCTGAAGCTCGACACGCAGTGGAAGAACCCCATCTCCATCCGCTTGGTGGGTAAAACCACCGATTTGCCGAAGCTCAACCCCATCCGCACGCGTATCCGCATTATCGGCAATACGCCCAACTTCCAAATCCGCATTTACCCCGGCGGCGGCATTGATTTGACGCGCCTTGACAACGCGATTGTGGCGATGGTGCTCTACGAACGCGCCCTGCGCGATATGGCGGCGGAGGAATATCCCGACACCATCAACCTGCCCGACTGGCTGGTGACAGGCGTGCAACAGGCGGTGATGCTGCGCAGCGGCAACACCGACCGCAGCCTGTACAAGCGGCTCGCCAACCGCGCCGAAATGCTGTCGCCGGAGGAGATTGTCTCCACCGAAAAACCGTGGATGCTGGATGCCGCCACGCGCCAGATTTACGATGTGTCCTGCGGCGTGCTGATTCTCGCCCTCATGGATAGCCCTGCGGGTATGGACCAGCTTAAATCGTTGTTGGCGGAAGTCGCCACGGTGGAAGGCACGCCCAAGGAAATCATCACCCGCCACTTTCATGAGCTGGGGGTGGACAGCTCTCTGCTCAACAAGTGGTGGGCGTTGGAGCTGGCCGCGCTGGCGCTGCCGCGCTCGACCGATGCACTGACCCCGCTGGAATCCGAGAAGCGGCTCAAAGAGGCGCTGACGCTCATCTACTATGACCCGGAGAGTGAAACGCCCCGCCCCCTCACCATCGACAACGCCTATGATTTGCTGGCCTACCCTGGTTGGGATAAGCTGGTGCCCGGCTGTGTGGAGCGACTGGTGGAGCTGAGCGTCAACTGTTTCCCCGGTTACCGCCCCATTGTGATTGAATACTCCCGCGTGGTGGCTGACATGATGGACGGGGCGGATGCCGATGCCCTGCAAAACCGCTTGGGACCCTTGCAGGAACTGCGCCGCGCCTATGTAGCCGCCGCCACCCGCGGGCGTGACTATCTGGACTGGTACGAAATCACCCACTTGGGGCAGGAGAACAGCCGCTCCTTCGATGCTTACTTGGAGGCCATGCAGGTGCTGCGCCACGAGGACAAGGGGGCGGATACCGCTATGGGTCGCTATCTGGACGATATCGAAGCCCTGTACAAGCAACCCGCCGATGCCCCCCTCCCCGAGCGTCTGCAACAACAACTCCCCGAAAAGCCCAAAGCGGTTT
>JAZLFB010000195.1:0-17901 GCA_045615585.1 Akkermansia sp. | reverse complement strand
CTGGGGCTGGCGGTCATCGACGAGGAGCAGCGCTTCGGCGTGCGCCACAAGGAGCAGTTTAAGCGCATGTTCCGCATGGTGGACATGCTCACGCTTTCCGCCACGCCCATCCCCCGCACGCTGTATGTCGCGCTCATGGGTGCGCGTTCCATGAGCACCATCGACACCCCGCCGCTCAACCGACTGCCTGTACAGACGGCGGTCTGCCCCTACAACGAACAGCTGATTGCCAAAGCCATAGAGCGAGAGTTGGCGCGCAACGGTCAGGTCTTCTTCCTGCACAACCGCGTGCAGAGCATCCGCAAGGTGGAGGAAGAACTGCACCGCTTGGTGCCCAAGGCACGCATTGTGGTGGGGCACGGCCAGATGGACAAGAGCGAGCTGGAGCTGATTATGCGCGATTTCGTGGCGGGCAAGGCGGATATCCTGCTCTCCACCACCATCATTGAGAGCGGTATCGACATCCCGAACGCGAACACCATCATCATTGACCGCGCCGACCGCTTCGGCTTGGCGGATTTGTACCAGCTGCGCGGGCGCGTGGGGCGTGGCGGACACCGCGCCTACGCCTATCTGTTGCTGCCGCGCGAGGCTCTGTGCACGGGTGATGCCCGCCGCCGTGTTTCCGCCATTAAGCAGTTTACCGAGCTGGGCAGCGGGTTCAAAATCGCCATGCGCGACTTGGAGATTCGCGGCGCGGGCAACCTGCTGGGTACGCAGCAGAGCGGACATATCGCCGCCATCGGGTTCGAGCTGTACTGCCAGCTGTTGCGCCAAAGCATTGAACGCTTGCAGGGTAAAGCCCCGACCGTGCGTGCGGAAGCCACCTTCAAGGCGGATTTCCTGTGCTTGAGCGAGGCTTCCATGGCTACGCGCCCCGATGCCGCCTCGCTTATCGGCGCGTATCTGCCCGCCGCTTACATCGAAAGCACCAAGACCCGCATGAACGCCTACACCGAGCTGGCACGCGCCGCCACTACAGGCGATGTGGACGACTTGGAACGCCGCTGGCGCGACCGTTTCGGCGTGTTGCCCAAGGAAGCCCGCCACCTGCTCACGGTGCAGAAAATCCGCATCCTTGCCACCCGCCGCAACATCAGCAACGTAGAAATCAGCGGGCAGAAGCTCATGCTCACCCGCAATAAAGACTACATTCTCGTCAACAAACGCTTCCCCCGCCTGCAAAAACTGAAAGCCCCCGATCGCTTGCGCGAAGCGCAGAAAATGCTGGAAGAAATGTAAATTTTCCCGCAGACGCCCCCGCCGAGACCGAGAGAAGCCCCCGCCTGAAAAAACACAGGCGGGGGCTTCTCTGTTTCGCTGCAAATACGCAGGCGTGAGAATTCAATCTTGTTCTCGGGTTTCCAGAATTCCTCCAGAGCGTAGAAATCGCGCACTTCTTCCGCCATCACATGCACCATCACGTCAATGTAGTCCAGCACGGACCACAGGGCGTTGGGGGTGCGTTCGGCGTAGACGGGGTCAATGTGGTACTGTTCGCCCACGTTCTTGTCTACATCACGCAGCACGGCACGCAGATGCGGCACGGAAGTAGCGGTGCAGACAATCGCAAAGTCGGTGATGGAGGAGGTGCCGCGCAAATCGTAGATGGCGATGTTGGAGGCCTTGGCATCATCGGCAGCCTTGGCGCAGGCAATAGCAAGTTCTTTACTGGTCATGGTGGTAAGTGAGGTTAATCTTTGTTTTCGTTGTGGGTGTCGGCATCGTCGCCGGCGGGTACAGGGGGCAGCGTGTCGGTCGTGTCCTCTGCGGGTACTTCGGAAGTCGTTTCTTCGGTGCTTTCCTCCTCATCATCGGGGATGGCAGGGGGCAGCTCGCGCACAGGCGGGTCGGTCATTTCGCCTGTCTCCAGCAGCTCTCGCACCTGCGTGCCGCTCAGCGTTTCAAACTCCATGAGCTTGTCGGCAATCAGCAGCAGACGCTCCTTGTTCTCCTGCAAAATGGTGAGGGCGCGCTGATAGTTCTCGTTGACGATGCGCAGCACTTCTTCATCAATGATTTGGGCGGTGTGCTCGGAGAAGCTGCGGCCTTGGGCGAGGTCGCGTGCCAGGAACACCTCATCATGCCCGCCGCTGCTGTAGCGCACGGGGCCGAGCTTGTCGCTCATGCCGTACACGCACACCATCTTGCGCGCCATCGAGGTTGCCTGTTGAATATCGCCGCTGGCACCGCCGCTCACATCACCGAACACGACCTGCTCGGCGCAGCGACCGCCCATGCCCATCACGATGTAGTCCAGCATCTCGCTCTTGTATTCGCTGTGGCGGTCTTCATCGGGCAGCATCATGGTGACACCCAGCGCAGGACCGCGGGGAACAATCGTCACCTTGTGCAGCGGCAGGGTCTTGGCCAGCGCGGTCTTGAGCAGACAGACGGCGTGCCCCGCCTCATGCACGGCGGTGTTGCGCTTCTCCTTGTCGGAGAGAGCAAGGGAACGGCGTTCGCGACCCCAGCGCACCTTTTCGCGGGCTTCCTCCAAGTCACTCTGCGTGACGGCGGAGGCATTGCGGCGGGCGGCAATAAGGGCGGCTTCGTTCACCAAGTTGGCCAGCTCGGCGCCGGAGAAGCCCGTGGTGGCGCGGGAGATGGGCGCCAAGTCCACATCGGGAGCCAGTTTCACCTTGCGGGCATGCACGCGCAGAATCTGCTCACGACCCGCGGCATCGGGCAGATTGACCGTGACCTGACGGTCGAAACGACCGGGACGCAGCAGGGCGGGGTCCAGCACATCCACGCGGTTGGTGGCGGCAATGACAATCACGTTCTCGTTGGCGGTGAAACCATCCATCTCCACCAGCAGGGCGTTGAGCGTCTGCTCGCGTTCATCGTGACCGCCGCCCACGCCGTGACCGCGGTGGCGACCCACGGCATCAATTTCATCAATGAAAATCAGGCAGGGAGAGTGGCGTTTGGCCTCCGCAAACATGTCGCGCACACGGCTGGCACCCACGCCCACAAACATCTCCACAAAGTCAGAGCCGGAGATGGTGTAGAACGGCACCTTGGCCTCACCCGCAATGGCGCGGGCAAGGAGGGTCTTACCCGTACCGGGGGAGCCCACCATCAGCACGCCCTTGGGGATGGTGCCGCCCAGATTACGGAACTTCTTGGGGTTACGCAGGAACTCCACAATCTCCCACACTTCCTCCTTGGCTTCCGCCACGCCCGCCACGTCCTTGAACGTGACCTTGTTGGAATCGGGGTCCAGCAGGCGCGCACGGCTCTTGCCGAACTTGGCGGCACCGCCGGGACCACCGCCCTGAGCACGGAACATCAGGAAGAAGAGCAGCAAAATCAGCCCCACGGGCAGCAGATTGACGAGAATCATCGTCATGGTGTCCGAATCGGTGGTGTACACGGCGCGACCCGCCAGCAGCTCACGCACACGCTGACCTTGGAAATCGCGGCTGAACTCCACCTTGACACCCTCCGTATCTTTGGCGGGCAGCACCTTGGGCTGATACGGCAGACGGTACTTACCGACAATCACGCCGCTGAGAGAACCCTCGTAGATAATGGGAGAATCCACACCCACCGCCACGCGGCCTTCTTCGCACAGGCGTGCCAGCTCATCCGTACCGCTCAGACGCTTGGCTTTTTCGGGAATTTGAATGGCGGTCTGCTGTTGGCTGACAGCGGTAATGCCGAAGCGGTTGCAGAGGTCGCGAACCTCGGTGGAGTCATTGAACGGCAGAATGAAATCGCCCAACTCGTACTTGGGCAGCTGGCGGTAGGTGTAGGCTGTGATGGTGCTGTCGCCGCCGCTTTGGGTCTTGACTTCAATGGGGTAATTCTTGTTATCCAACACCACCTTGCCGTCACGGAACTCCTTTTGGAACTCATCCAGCGAGAGCGTGCGGGCGGGGGAGACCATCGCGCCGTCAAACACAAAGGCAATCAGCAGAATGGCGGCAATCACCGACATCAGAATGAACACACCCCAGTTGGTACCGTGGGGCATCTGAGGGGTGGGGGGAAGAGGCTTTTTCGGATCAGACATAGCAGATGGGGCTATTGTACCCTGTTTGGGGCGGTCGGGTAAACAGTAATCCGTGTCCTATTGCGGGAAAAGCACGTCATGCAGCCCGCTTATCACTCGGGGAGGTGTTTTTCTTTACGCGTCACGACAGAAAGAGAACGCCGCCCGTGGCTGCTGCCGCGTTTGCGGGCGCGGCGCAGTTCCATCTCGTGGGCGGAGGGTGCGCCGTTCAGGCGGTGATCCAGCTCATCGCACAGGGCGCGGCGGGCGAGGTAGCGGTTGATTTCACGCTCGCGCTCACGGTGGCATTTCACCACAATGCCGCTGGGCACGTGGGTGAGGCACACGCAGTTGTTGGTCTTGTTGACCTTCTGCCCGCCCTTCCCTGACCCGCGGGTAAATTTCTCCTGCAAATCCGCATCACGAATGCCGAGCGCGGCCATGCGCCCGGCTAATTCGTGCAGCTTTTGCGGGGTGACAGGCATCAGCCGATGGTGACGATGCCGCTCAACGCTTCGCCGTCTTGGAAATGATGCTCACCGTTCACCACCAGCTTGGTGACGTGTTTCAGCGAGGGAACGCCCAGCGCGTCCAGCGAATCCACCAGCTTGTAACGCTTGGAATCCAGCAGCACCACGGGGGCAACGCCCTGACATTCAGGGGCAAGGCTCATGCGACCGGAGTCGTCAATCACCACAGCATCAGAGCGCAGCAACAGCAGGTCGGAACAGGTCTTGACGGGGAAGAAGCGGGAGCGCGGCACGCAGACGGCGCGGGCACCGGGGAAGCATTGGATGGCGGCACCCATGGCCGTCTCCAGCTGGTAGACCTTGGGCGTAGCGGCATCGCGCGGGTCCAGCGTCTTGACATTGCGGATGACGGGCAGCGGCATCACGCCGCCGTTCGCCGCCATAAAATCCTTGAGCGCATCGAGCCGCACCCACAGGTTGTTGGTGTTGAAATAGCGGTGGCGCGTGATGTCTTGGAAGGCGGGTACATCCTCATCGGGGCATTGAGCCACCTCGCGCAGCAGGGGCTGACCGTCGGCACGGCGGGTCGCCAAGTGACCGCCCTTCTTGTCGGCTTCCGTGCGGCGCGTCACTTCCATCACAAAGGGGGCGCCGCTTTCGGCGAACCAGCGCAGGAAATGCGTGTCGAGCTGTGCGCCCAGATTGTCAGAGTTGGAAATGAATGCGTACTTCACGCCCGCCGATAAGAGCTTATCCAGCCAACCGCTGCCCGACAGCGCGGGGTAAATATCGCCGTGACCGGGCGGACACCACTCCAGTTCGGGGTGGGCGGGGTACTCCGCAGGGCGCAGCGTGTCCGTCAACAGCTTGGGCACGCGGTTCTGAATCATCTCCACTTGGTCGGGGTCGGCAAAGCCGTCCTCGGCATAGCGGGCAAGGTAAGCCATCGTATCCGCCGAGGTGGAGAAGGAGTTCATGAGCAGCAGATTCACGGGATAGCCCGCTTGGGCGCGCAGACTCTTGACCTGTCGCACAATCAAATCGAGGAAGGTGACACCGGGCTTGATTTCCAACAGGCTCTTGGCCTTTTGCAGCCCCATGCCCGTGCCCAGACCGCCGTTCAGCTTCACCAGCACCGTCTGTGCCAGCAGCGCGGCATCCGCAGCGGGGGTGGCGGCTACGGCTTCCTCCCAGTCCGCCACATCGCGGGCGGGTTCAATCTCGCTTTCGGGAATCATCATCGACTGATTGCCCGTGAGCACCGATACGCTGTGGCGGAACGCATGAATCGCTGCATCAGAAAGACCGACACCCTGCATCTTTGCCTCAATTTCCTGAAAAATTTCCATACCGCCAGTATAGCCCCGCCGCCCCGCGCTTTCAACCCTAAAAGTGCCGAAATGCGGAAAGATGGCGGAAACTCCCCGTCGATTCCTCATTTCTGCCTTTACATACGCGGGGGTCTGCCCTATAGTGGAGGCATGAGCAGCAAGGTGTCTGATAATATTGACGCGCTGGTGAAACTGGCGTTGGATGAAGATTTCGGTGACGGCGATGTGACCTCTAACTATTTTGTACCCGAAACCCTGCAGGCGCGCGCCCTGATGCGCCCCCGCACGGCGGGTGTGCTTTCGGGCGTGAAGGTGGCGGAAGCGGTGTTCAAGGCCGTGGACCCCAGCCTGAAGGTGGAGGTTTATCTGCACGACGGTGAAAAGGTTTCCCCCGGTGCCATTGTGATGATGATTGAGGGTAAGGCCCGCTCCATTCTGGGGGCGGAGCGCACGGCGCTCAACTTCATTCAGCGTCTTTCGGGCGTTGCCAGCATGACGGATAAGTATGTGCAGGCCATTGCCCACACGCAGTGCAAGCTGCTGGATACCCGCAAGACCACCCCCGGTTACCGCCTGTTGGAAAAGGCAGCCGTGGTACACGGCGGCGGCAACAATCACCGTTTGGGTCTGTATGACCGCGCGATGGTGAAGGATAACCACCTGATGACGGACGGCGACACCGCCCACCTGCAGGCCTGCATCACCAAGCTGAAATCCGATAAGCCCGGTGTGGAAGTGGAGCTGGAAGCCGACAATCTGCAACAGGTGGAAGCCTTTTTGAAGCTGGAGGGTGTGGACTACATTCTGCTGGACAACATGAGCAACGCCGACATGAGCAAGGCGGTGGAAATGCGCGGGCAGAACAAGAAGCCCTATTTCGAGGCTTCGGGCGGTCTGACGCTGGCCACCGCCCCCGCCGCAGCGGAAACAGGTGTCGATTTCATGAGCTTCGGTTGCCTGACGCACTCTGTTCCCTCTCTCGATTTGGGCCTCGACTTCACCGTTGAGCGCTGATTTGCGCCCACCATGCTCACCCCACGCGAAGCACTGGTCACCCTGAACCTCATTCCGGGGTTGGGTTCGGTGCGTATTCGCGCCTTGCTGGACTTTTTCGGCTCGGCAGAGCTGGTGTTAGCGGCCCCCGCATCGCTTCTCTCACAGGTGCCGCGCGTGGGCGGCACGCTGGCCGCCGCCATTGCGGATTGGCGCAACTGCACCAACACGGCGAAGGAGTTGGAAGCCGTCGACCGTTTCGGTTGCCGCGTCGTCACCCTGTTGGATGACGACTACCCTACCCCTTTGCGCCAAGTGGATGACCCGCCCGTGGTGCTCTATGTGCGCGGGGAGTATGAGGAACGCGACTTTCACCGCGCCGTCGCGATTGTGGGCACCCGCATGGCCACGCCCTACGGCATGACCGCCGCCCGCCGTTTCGGGCGTGAACTGGCAGATGCCGGGCATACCGTCATTTCGGGCTTGGCGCGCGGCATTGATACGGCGGGGCATTGGGGTGCTTTGGATGCGGGCGGGCGCACCCTTGCCGTGCTGGGTTTCGGCATGGCGGGCATTTACCCCGAAGAGAACGCCGAACTTGCCGACAGGATTTGCCAAGGCAACGGCGCGCTCATCTCCGAGTTTCCGATGTTTGTCCGACCGAGCCGCACGACCTTCCCGCGCCGCAACCGCATTGTGGCGGCATGGGCGGAAGCCACGCTGGTGGCGGAGGCACCCTCGCACAGCGGTGCCATGCACACCGCCAAGTTGGCGGCGGAGTACGGGCGTTCCGTCTTTGCCGTACCGGGGGCGATTACAAGCCCTGCCTCGGCGGGGTGCCACGATTTAATCCGCGACGGTGCCACGCTGTGCGCCAACCCGCAACAGCTGATTCAGGACATGGGTTGGGACGGCACGCCCCGCCAGTTGGAGCTGTTTACCCCTGAAGCCCGCGAAGCGGATGCAACGGAACCCCTACCCGCCAAGCCCGCCCTGCCTGAACTGCCGCCCGCGTCTGCCGAAGCGGCTTTGGTCGATGCCGTACAACGCGGACACGAAACGTTGGATGCCCTGTGCAGCGCCCTTGCCAAAGGCGCCCACGAAATCAACCCGCTGCTCATGCGGCTCCAAATTCAGGGCTATCTGCTGCCTCTGCCCGGCGGCAGGTACAGACTGCGCTGAACCCGCAAGGCCCTTAGTGTGTCTGATTAAGAAAATACAATCCGCTGTAGAGGCGGGGGTCAAGCGCAATCCCCTGTGCGGCTTGTGCTTGCAACCATGCATCGATTTCACCCATGGGGATTTCTCTCACGGTGATATTTTCGTTATCCACCCCGCCGCCCTCGGCGACACGGCGCAGACCGGTCGCGCGGAAAAAGTGCAGCGTTTCCGATGTCAACCCTGGCGAAGAGGGACCGGTGAACAGGTACTCCACCTCGGCAGCCTCGTAGCCGGTTTCCTCCAACAGCTCGCGGCGGGCGGCACGCTCATGGCTCTCGGGTCCTTCATCGCCGCTCAAGCCCGCGGGGAAACACAAGCAGCGCTTGCCGATGGGCGGGCGAAACTCCTCCACCAACAGCACCTTGTTATCAGGGGTGCACGCAAAAATCATCACCGCCTGTGTATCGTTTTTGCGTTGGCAGTATTCCCAACGACCCTCCTTGACCATGTTCAGGAATTTTCCTTCGTAAAGCGTTTCCATCTTCAGTGTTTCTTTTGGCGTTTCGGAGCGGTGCCTTCAAGGGGAGCCATGGCCTGTTGAGAATTCACCGCCAAATCAGAGAGTTGGGCGTGTACGCGCCCCTCGTTGCGGAAGCGTACGGGCTTTGCCGCACGCTTCACCGAAAGATTTTCCGCCAACAGGGTGTCCCCCATCCACACAAAGGCACCCGATTCACCAACGGCCAGCGTGAAGCGGTGAATCCGCCCCATGTCGCCCACACAGAGCACACGCCCCTGCCACTTGACGGCGTTTTCCGTTATCTCCAGCTGCGCGCCGCCCCATTCCACACACAGGCCGTGTTCCGTCTGCCAACGGTCGAACTGCCCATTGCCCACGCGCACTGAGAACGTGCAAGTGAAATCCCCTTCCCCTACAGCGGGCGACTCCAATGTCTGCCCCGGCGGCAGCAACAGCGCGCCCTCCATCTCCTTGCCCTGATAGCGGAAAGGCACCGCTGATGCCGCCCCGCGCGGCAGACCGCCCGTGCCGCCCGGCCCCCCCAAGGCGTGCGCCACGGCATCGGCAATCAGGCGTTCACCTTGGGCAGAGGGGTGAACCTTATCGCTTGCGTTAAATAAATCCGCCGCAGACACGCCGATTTTATCTGTGCGGGCAGGGTCAATGAGATTGGGAGTCACATCCACAAACTGTACCTTCTGCTTATTGCACCATGCTTGCAAAGCCATGTTGTACATCATCACCGCCATGAAATCCGCTGCTTCGGCATTGTTGTGGCGACCCTCATCATACCACGGCGGCAGAGACAGCACCAGAATGCGGGCATGGGGGTTCGCACAGCGCATGGCCCCCACAATGGCGGGCATGTCGGCATTTTTGTTCACCAGCAGTTGGCGGTATTTCTCGTCAATATGCCGTCCGATGCCGTCTTCCAGACAATCGCCCAACATGTCATTGGTGCCAATGAGCAGCACAAACACATCGGGCATTTCGGTAGCGGGGTCAATGCGGTATTCCCCCTGATAATTCTTATCCAACCCCAGCCATTGCCGAATGTTCGTGTTGTCAAGCCGCCCCGACTTGTTGATGCGCCCCGATACCTCGTAGGCACGCTCGTTACTCATGGCTGAATGGCGGTTCAAAAAAGGAACGCCGCGGTACTCCGTGCCGGGTTTCACCCCTTGCTCATGGTGATAGTTACCCTCTGTCACCCCCACCTCGGTGTAGTGAACGCCGTTATCCACCAGAATACGGTGCAGCGGCCAGCGGTAAGAAGCAGCCTGAAACCCGTGCGTAATGGAATCGCCCACAAACATCACACGTCCCAAATCAGCAGGGGCGGCGGCAAGCAACGCGGCGGAAAAAGCAAACAGGCTGAACAAGCGTTTAATCACGTCCCCACTTTAGCACAAGCACAGCACAGCGTCAATCCCCCTCTGCCTTTCCCGCTAACCTATCGATACAGAGAAAAACATCTGGACACCCCCTTGCCGCCTCCTTATCTTTCTAACAGATATGGCGGGTTGCAAAACAAGCCTCTCAACAGTCACGACAGATGATTCTGAAAGTGATTTTGAAACAGCGGTGGGGTTAGATGCCTTTGACGCCGCACGCCTATTGTGCAACATGGCCGATGAAAAAGACCATTGTCGACAGGGGCGGCGGCTCACGGTTCGGCAGGCGGCTTCCACCTTTCGCCTGGGGTTGATTCAGCGGCAGGAAAAGCGGCTGGCAGCGGGCTATACCGCCGCCGTGCGGAGTTTTCTGCGCAGCAAGAGAACGAAACGTCCGCGCACCATCCGTGAATGTCGGCAGGTATTTCATCGGTTGAATGACGTACTTCCCTTTCCTGCCGACACACCTCTGGGCGAGCTGCGCACGCAGGATTGCCGCCGCCTCATAGCCGCCGCTTATCCCACCCCCTCGGGGCGCAACAAGGCGCGAGCGCTGCTACGAAGTTTGTTCAACTACGCCCGAAAGCGCGGGTGGTGCCGCGGTAACCCTATCCGCAAAGTGCCACCGGAGCGACTGACGGAACACGAACTGACTGCCCTATCCCTACCCCAAATTACCCGACTGACCGACACCCTATCAAGCCCCGCCTTTGCCGCCTGTGACGCGGCTGTCAGCCTCATGCTCTGGGCGGGTATTCGCCCTATGGAAGTGACACGTCTGTGCTGGCGGGATATTGATTTGGCGGAGCGCACCATTCACCTGAAAGCGGCGCAAACCAAAACAGGCGGCGGGCGCCCCGTCCGCATCCAAGAGGTGCTGTACCGCCGTCTGACCGCTTACCGACAAGCCATTGCGTGTACGGAGGACACGCCGCTGATTCCGCCCAACTGGGGGCGGCTGTGGAAACGCTTGCGTGATGCCGCCGGGCTGAAAAAATGGCGCGGCGATACGCTGCGCCACACCTTTGCCTCGTATCACCTGAAATATTTTGATGATTGGTCGCGGCTGCAACAGGAAATGGGACACCGCAGCGGCAGGATGCTGCGCATGCACTACCTGAATCTGCGCGGCATAACGGCAGCGGCGGCAGCCCTCTTTTGGGAACTGCCGCCGCGCGAAACCAAACGGAAAGCGCGCCGTTAACCGAAGAGCGGCGTGCTGAAATAGCGGTCGGCGGAATCGGGCAGCAGCACCACGACGGTCTTGCCCGCCATGTCCGCGCGCTGTGCCACCTGCGTGGCGGCGTACAGGGCGGCACCGCTCGAAATGCCCACGAGAATACCGTCGCTCTGCCCCAGTTCCTTGGCGGCGGCAAAGGGGGCATCATTATCTACGGTGATGATTTCATCGTAGATGCCCGTATCAAGCGTATCGGGAATGAAACCCGCGCCGATACCCTGAATCTTGTGTACCCCCGGCGTACCCGTGGAGAGGACGGCGGAGGTGGCGGGTTCCATGGCAATGATGCGAACAGCGGGGTTCTGCTCGCGCAGATAACGCCCCACACCCGAAAGCGTGCCGCCCGTGCCGACACCCGCCACAAAGGCATCCACCTGCCCCTCGGTATCAGCCCAGATTTCGGGACCGGTGGTGGCGTAGTGGGCGGCGGGGTTCACAGGGTTGGTGAACTGCCCCGCAATGATGGAACCGGGGATTTCTGCCTGCAACTCCTCTGCCTTGGCAATGGCTCCTTTCATGCCCGCCGAACCGGGGGTGAGCACGATTTTGGCACCATAGGCTTTCAGGATGTTGCGGCGTTCTACGCTCATGGTATCGGGCATGGTGAGAATGGCATGATACCCGCGCGCGGCGGCCACGGCGGCAAGGCCGATACCCGTGTTGCCGCTGGTCGGTTCAATGATGGTGCCGCCGGGTTGCAGACGACCGCTCGCAGCGGCTTCTTCGATAATGGCGGCAGCCACGCGATCCTTCACGGAACCCGCGGGGTTAAAATACTCCAATTTCACCAGCAGGCGGGCTTTCAGCCCATGCTTGGCGTTGTAGTTCACGGGCTCCAGCAAAGGGGTATGCCCGATGAGGCTTGTGATAGAGGGGTGAATCATGATAAGCTGTGTTCTATGCCTTACTTTACTCCGAAAAGGGGGAGCGTGTCAATATGGGAAGTTGGAAGTTGGAGGTTGGAAGGTGGAAGTTTTGAGTTAGGCACGCTGCGCGTGCAGAGATTTCTCGCACGCAAAGCGTATACCGTAGCTTCCGAAATAATTAACCATTGATGTTCTATAACGGTCTGAACTCGTCAGAAGCCGCAGCATACGCTTTGCGTCCCTTTTCTCTCCGTGGCGACAGCCACGCGAATTTTATACTTCCAACCTCCAACTTCAAACTTCCAACTTCTTTTCACTTCACCGCTTCAAAGCCCTGTGCCAAGTCCGCAATCAGGTCGTCGGCGTGTTCAATGCCGATGGACAGGCGGATGGTGGTGGGGGTGATGCCGCAGGCGGTCAGCTCTTCAGGCGAGAGCTGGGAGTGCGTGGTGGAGGCGGGGTGGATGACGAGCGACTTCACATCGGCAACGTTGGCCAGCAGGGAGAAGAGCGCCAGCGATTCCGTGAACTTCTTGGCCTGTTCGGGGGTACCCGCCAGCTCGAAGGTGAAGATGGAGCCGCCGCCGTAGGTGGCGTAGTATTTTTCGTACAGCGCGTGGTCGGGGTGCGTGGGGAGGGCGGGATGGTTCACCTTGGCAACCTGCGGGTGCTTGGCAAGGAAGTCCACCACCTTCAGCGCGTTGGAGACATGGCGTTCCACACGCAGGGAAAGCGTTTCCAACCCTTGCAACAGAAGGAAGGAATTGAAGGGGCTGATGGTGGCACCCTGATCGCGCAGCAGCGTGGCTCGAATCTTGATGATGTAGGCCTGATTGCCGCAAGCCTCGCTGAACACCAAGCCGTGATAGGAGGGATTGGGCTTGCTGATGCCGGGGAACTTGTCGTTCTGCGTCCAGTCAAACTTACCGCCGTCCACAATCACGCCGCCCATCACCGTGCCGTGACCGCCGATGAACTTAGTGGCGCTGTGCACCACAATGTCCGCCCCGTGCTCCAACGGACGGAAGAGGAAGGGGGTGGCAAAGGTGCTGTCCACAATCAGCGGGATGCCGTGCTTGTGGGCAATGGCGGCAATCGCCTCGATATCCGCAATGTCGCTGTTGGGGTTACCCAGAGACTCACAGTAGAGCAGCTTGGTGTTGGGCTGAATGGCGTTCTCGAAATTCTGCGGGTCGCGGGCATCGACAAAGGTGGTCGTAATACCGCTTTCGGGCAGGGTGTTGGCAAAAAGGTTGTAGGTGCCGCCGTACACCGTGGCGGCGGAGACAACGTGGTCGCCGTTCACGGCAATGTTACGCACGGCGTAGTCGATGGCGGCGGAGCCTGTGGCCACCACCAAGGCACCCACACCGCCCTCCAGCGCGGCCAGACGCTGCTCCAACACGGTGGAGGTGGGGTTCATGAGACGCGTGTAAATGTTGCCCGGCGTGGTGAGGGCAAAGCGACCCGCCGCCGTGGCGGAATCCTTAAAAACGTAAGAAGTGGTGGCGTAAATCGGCACGGCACGGGAATCCGTTGTGGGGTCCGCCTGTTCCTGTCCGACATGTACCTGCAAGGTTTCAAACTTGTAATTCGTGCTCATGATGTAAAATTGTTATTTTAATTCCTACCTTTTCAGTAGGCGATGTGCATCTTACTCCTTTTTCCTACCTTGTCAATAGGAAATTACAACATCGGGCAAAAAAATTGTAAAAAAATGAACACCGACAGAAAAAATCTGTCGGTGTTCAACGGAAAAAGGTGTCAGGCGAACTTACAGCCCCTCGGACAGCGCTTTCACCGCCTCGTAATCGGGCTGTGACTCCAACGTGGGCTTACGCTCGCTAATCATGCGCAAGTCGTTGTTGAGCCAGCGCATGCTGCCGTAACGCTGGCGGAACTCAAAGGCATAGCGGAAGAGAATGTTCTCCTTGTCCGCCATGTTGAGGATAATCATCTCATCCTCCATAAACTCAATGCTTTTCAGAAAAGCGGCATCCGCCTGCGCCGTCACGAAGGCCACAGGTTGCATGCAACCCGATTCATCCGCACGGAAACACCAGATGATGTAGGAGTAACCATCCCCGCCCACGGACTGCCACGCCACGGCGGCGGTGTGCTTGGCGTTCCACACAATGTTATCCGACCAGCGGTCGGCGCAGCGGCGCTGCCATTCCGCCTGCTTGGCGGCAACGGCATCCTCCGACACACCCTCCGCCGCCAAGGTCGGCAGCAGACAGGCAACACTCAACAGACAAAGAAAAAGGCTTTTCATAAAAGGTTGCACGCACTTTAGCACACTCCCCCTACCCCGACAAGCGAAAATCCTGCCTGTTCGCCCGCCATAGGCAGCAGAGGCGCTTTCTGCACATTTTCGGCGCGTTTTTATGCAGAAAATCTTGTTTTCTGCCTATTTTAGGAGCATTTTTGTGCAGAAAGACCATGTCCCGACATCGGGCTTTCTACCGTGAAAGCTGTACTCAGCCGCTAAGTGCGGGCTTAAAGTCCGATATGCTCAATCTTAGTCATTGCTTGCACCAAAGATGAACAGGCTCATGAGCGACAGCGGGGCATCCACCGCCACACGGCTGCACCATGCCAACGGCACACGCCAATATGCAGAAGCATCCGTGAAGATATTATCGGAATTCAGGATTACCACGTTCTGTTGCATTGACTCACAATGAGCAGGCTTCTCTGACAAAAGAGCGGCAATCGCCATACGGTCGGCATCCCCGGGGGTTAACTCCACCCAACAGTGCTGCGGGGGCTCTCCCTCAAGCGGCTCACTCCGAACAGTAGGCTTGTCCTCTTTGGCATCCGAGAACAAATGGGGTAGCAAAGATTCATTCCACGGAACGATGTGGTGACGACGGCATTTCACTACATCCGTCTCAGCGTAGAATTTGCCCTTGTCATCTCTCCACTGCGGAATCTTCTTCTCATCAACAGGCCGCCAATGTGTCTTGCCGCCGTCCTCAATCATCGTCCCCGTCTTCCACACACAGGAAGGCAGGGTCAACAAAGCAGCAAGAGACAGGAAACAGGTAACGAAGCGGTGAATAGGAGTGCGCATCATTGGCAGAAAAAGGTTAAAGGATGATTTTTGAATCAGTCTGCATCCTATTTAACGGCGCCCGACATCGTTTCCGTCGATTTTTTCTAAAAAGCTTTCAGATATCGGGGTGAGCGGCTTCATTCTTTCGTTTCAGCACCGCGTGATTTTTCCGCCGTCGGCGCGGGCGGCTGGGTGGCGGGCTGCTCCTGACGGAGCTGTTGCTTTACCCCGTCGTACAGTTCCAAAGAGGGCAAAGCGACCACAAACGCGGCAGCGGAGACCACACCGCCGCCGATGGTGAGCGGGGCATCCACCGCCACACGGCTGCACCATGCCGCCGGGACTCGCCAATAAACGGAGGAATCCGTGAAACGACCATCGGACGGAGTGACGGACACCGTCTGATTCCGCAGCTTCACACAATGAGCGGGTTTCTCCGGCAAAAGGGCGGCAATCGCCATCACCGTGAGACAGTCGGGAGCCACGGGTTTTAACTCCACCCAGCAATGCCGGGCTTTCTCCCCCGCCAACGGCACACTCTTGCCCGTTTCTTCAGCGTAAGGCAGTATGGGATTCCATGGTTCACGATGGCGGTAACGGAACTTCATCACATCCATCTCGGCGTAGTACCTTCCCTTGTCATCCGTCCACAGCGGTCCCCAAGCCTTACCGGCAGCATCCCAATGCGTCTTGCCGCCGTCCTCAATCATCGTCCCCGTCTTCCAGATGCAGGAAGGCAGGGTCAACAGAGCGGCAAGAGACAGGAAACAGGTAACGAAGCGGTGAATAGGAGTGCGCATCATTGGCAGAAAAAGGTTGAAGGATGATTTTTGAATCAGTCTGCATCCTATTTAACGGCGCCCGACATCGTTTCCGTCGATTTTTTCTAAAAAAATCTTCATCTATCGGGGTGAGCGGCTTCATCCGTTCTATGTCCCGACATCGGTAATCAGCAGCATTTGGGGGAGAGGCTATCCGCCGCGTTGCTCGGAGGCTCGGTAGGTGTGATACCCAGCAATTCTTCGGCGCGGCGGACTTGTTCCGCCGTGGGGGTGGGAACGCCGTCCAGCGGGTAGGTGATGCCCAGCTCCTTCCACTTGGCAAGGGCAAGGGTGTGGTAAGGCAGGATTTCCACGCGCTCCACGGTTTTGAGCGTCTCGATGAACGCGCGGCAGCGGCGCAGCTCATTCTCATCATCCGAAATACCGGGTACCAGCACGCGGCGAATCCACATCGCCTTGCCGTGGTCGGAGAGCCAACGCGCCATTTCCAGAATGTTGGCGTTGGTGCGGCCTGTCAGGCGGCGGTGCGCCTCATCGTCCGTGTGTTTCAGGTCGAGCATCACCAAATCGGTGTACTGCATCAGCTCGCAGAACTTCCCATAAAACGGTTCATCTGTCGTGAAGGGCTGCCCCGCGGTGTCCAAAGTGGTGTGTACCCCCTTCTCTTTCGCTAAGCGAAACAGCTCGGTGATGAACTCGATTTGCACCAGCGGCTCGCCGCCGCTCACGGTGATACCACCGTTGTTCTTCCAATAATTATGGTAGCGCCACGCGCGTTCAAAGAGCTTTTGCGCTGTCCACTCCGTGCCGCCCTCGCATTTCCACGTTTCAGGGTTGTGGCAGAACTTGCAGCGCAAATGACAGCCCTGCGTAAAGACCACAAAGCGCACGCCCGGTCCGTCTACCAGACCGAAGGTTTCCAGTTTAGCGATATTTCCGATGATGTCGGGCATGAGTCAATGAAACGGTTGATGCAACGGGATTATACCCCATGCCGCCTGATTTAGCAACCCAACATTGCGAATAACGTCCGACATAGAAAAATCGAACACCCTCACCCATCGGGTGTACTTACACCTGATTTTCGCACCACCATAGCGGGTGTCGCCCCCATCCCCCGCACGTTGCTGCTACATCAAAATCGTACACAAAAAGCCCCTGTCTGACGCTTGTCAGACAGGGGCTTGAGATTTATCGCGGTGGCGTGCTTTAGAAGTTCACGCGGTAGCCCACGGTGGCGTTGAAGCCCGTGTAGCCGCTGCGGAATTCGGCAGAGCCGTCCACGAAGATGCTGCCGCTCTCCTGACCCACGGGGACGGTCAGACCCGCGCCGATTTCGGCACCGATCTTGCCCATCTCGGCGCTCTTCACCGTATGAGTGCGTCCGCCGATGGCGTTGAGTGCGGTCTTGGCTTCGCCTTCCGTGTCGCCCGCATCCACCTTCAGCATGGCGCGACATTCGAAGATGCTGCTGCGGTTGTAGATGCTTTCACCCACGATGCTCTGCAGACGGGCACCCGCGCCGAATGTCACGACGTTGGCATCCATGTCATCCACGTGCAGGGCGGCGTCGCTGCCGCTCTCGCTGTAGCCGTCCACCGAGATGTGGCGGAAGCTCACGTTCACCACGGGCTGCAGGCAGGTGGTCATGTCTTCATCCAGCGCCATCACATAGCCCAGTTCGTACATGGCGCCGAAGCTCATGCCGTCCGTATCACCCTTGGTGTGGGCGGTACCGCCCGTGTAGCTCACGGCACGCTTCATGGTGATGTCGGAGATACCGAAGGTTGCCACGGCGGTGTGCGTCCAGCGGTGGCTGGCGTAGCGGGCAAAGGCGCTCACGTAGTAGGTGTCGATGTCGCCGTCCACGTGGTCCACATCGTTGCTCTTGAAGTCACCGTACATGGCGGAGAGTGCCATGCCGCAGGTGAAGCGCGGCGTGCAATCCACGTCGAAGCCGACGGTGCCGCCCCAGCTGTTCATCTCGTAGCCGGCCTTGCTGCCCTCGCTGTCCATCTTGCGGAAGTCGCCTTCGGCGTTAATCCACGCGTTGAAGTAGGGCATGTCTTCGTTCACCACGCACTGG
>JAZLFB010000194.1:0-8020 GCA_045615585.1 Akkermansia sp. | reverse complement strand
TAGATAGGAGGTACCGGCATTGACCGACCTTATAACATCACAGCCCTGTCACCACGTCAAAGCGCTTGCCGTCCCATTGCACGGCTTTTACGGACGTGGCACCCGCGGGGAGAATCACATCGGTGCTGCGGTTGTCCTCGTGATTCAGACCGAGCAGGCTGATACGGATGGGTTCGTCACCCATGTAGACCTCGAACGCCACGGCGTTCTGCCACACGCCCGCAGGCACGGTGAAGCGACCGTTGCGGATTTCGGGCTTGAAGTCGGGGCTGGGTACCACGTTTTTGCGGTCACGGAAAATCTCCATGCTGTTGCCCGTGATGTAGTAAATGACGGAGGTATCGGGCTTGGGGAACTGCTTGGCATATTCCACCACGTCCAAGCACATCTGCGGGGTCACGGTCATTTGGGCGGAGGAGTAGTCGTTGACCATGCGGTTCATGGGGGCCAGCATGCCCGTCTCGATAAAGAATTCGGTGAGGTCGAGCTTGGCGGCGGCACAGGCGCGCTTGAAGAACAGCGTGCGCAGCTCGCCGTTGGTACGACTCTTGTCATCGTTCACGCGGGCTTCGTGGTAGATGTCGGGGTAGAAGTTATCCAGCCCGCGCGCCTCGGTGCAGAACAGGTAGAGCTGCCACATCGGGATGCAGATGACAAAGGGGTCGCCCTCTTTCACGCCCGGCACGTTGCCCACGCCGTCGTCAGGTCCCGCTTGGTACGCCCACAGCTGGCGGTGGATGATAGCGCTGTTGACATAGCTGTCGAAACGGCTGCCGCGCAGCACAAAATTATCGGGCGTGCGGCCCACCTCATGCTCCAAGCGCCGCCGCTGCGGGAAGAGTTTGTAGTTGACGAGGGCGGAGCAGATGTTGTTGGTTGTCTCCGTCATGCCCACCCACATCATGCCGGGGCGGGTCTGGTTGACATGGCCGAACTCGTGGGCGATACCCCAGCTGTGCTCCAGCATGCGCTGCGGGTGCGTCAGGTTGGGCGTTTCGGTGTAGATGAACGCGGCACCGATACCGTCCGCATGCATGAAGCCCGACCACATGGCGCGACCGTGGATGTGGTTACCGGGGTGCGGGTCGGTGATTTCCCAGCCCATGATGTTCTGCTCCAACGCCATGATATCATCATAGTTTTTCAGCATGGCGGGGCCATCGGCGGGGCAGCCTTGGCGCAGCCCTTCAATATCGAAGGAGAGCTGCACGCGCTCGCCCATCATATCCAGCGTGGGGGCAACGGCGTGGGAGAGGAGTTTTTTCCACGTGGCGGCGTCATCGTGGCGGGTGAACACGCCGTTGACGGTGCCGCCCGCGATATCCACACGGATGGGGGCTGCCGTTGCGGGCGTTTCGGAGCGGTAGTTGATGTAGCCCAAACCGCCCTTTTCCACATGGATGGCGTTTTCGCCCTCGTGCAGGGTCACGGTGGTTTCGTTGCCGCTGCGTCCGAAATCACGGATTATCAGCTCCACAGGGATATCCGTCTTGCCCGTGAGGGTGACGACAATGTCCTCTCCGCCTTGGAAGAGGATGCCTGTGGGGTTTTCGTAGCGGCTGTAGTTGCTCACCTTGTAACGCTCGCTCACCGTGGCTTGCGGCAGATAGGCACGGAACACGCGGTGGCGGTAGGTGCTTTCGGTATCGGCAGAGGTGTTGAGCTGCGAGACATCGGTGCCCGCAGGAATGACAGCGGAGAGAGGAGCAGCGCCCAGCACACAGGCGAGCAGCGTCAGGAAAAGATTCTTTTTCATCGTATCAGGGAAATTTGACGGTTAGAACAGGTTCTTCATGTCGCCTTCGGCGTAGTCGGCGGCGGTTTTTCCTTCCTTATCCTTGGCGGTCTTGTCGGCACCCGCTTTGATCAGGATTTCCGCAATCTCGCGGCGGTTGCTCTTGACGGCGGTGATGAGGGCGGGTTCATCATCGCGCTTGCGGGTAACATTAGGGTTGTAGCCGTTCTCGCAGAACAGGCGCACCATAGCCGCATTGCCGTGGGTGATGGCCATTGCCACGGGAGAGGGCAGCCAACGACCGTCGGGGCAGAAATTGCAATCGCGGTACGCGGGGATAAGGGCTTCCACCGCTTTCAGACGCCCGTTCCACGCAGCATCGTGCAGGGGCGTGGCACCGTTGCCCGCTTGGGCCATCGGCTCGGCACCCGCCGCCAACAACATGGTGACCACGGCGGGCTTATCCGCTGCGGCGGCTACATGCAGTGCTGTCAGCTTGTCGGCGGAAACGGCATCCACATCGGCGTAAGCCTGCAACAGACGCTCCACAATGTCGGTGTTGCCGTTTTGGGCGGCAAGGATGAGGGCGTTTTTGCTGTTGTCGGCGGTAAAGGCATCGGGGCTGACGTGTTCTTTGAGCAGCGCCTCGACGGATTGCACATCACCGTCCGCCACGGCGGCGACCAGCTCCAGCTCTTTGGCGCGGGCGGCTTCGCCCTTCATGCAGACGGCGCGCAGTTCATCCGTACCCGCCAATTCGGATGGTTTGCGACCTGCGGCATCGGGAGTCAGGGGGTCGGCACCCGCTTCCAGCAGGATGGCGGCGGCATCCGCATGACCGTTCAGCACGGCGAGAATGAGGGGCGTGTTGCCCATTTCATCCTTGGCGTTCACGTTATCGCCGTCGGTGATGCGGGCTTCCAAGGTGGCGGTACAACCCGCGGTTGCCCCCTCATGCAGGGAGTAAATGGCATTGCTGCGGTGCATGCCCGCCGGCAGCGTATCCGTTGCAGTTGCCACGGCAATACTGCAACCCAAAGCAAGAAGATAGAGAGATTTCATAAGAGAAAGGCGGAACGCCGTTCATTCCGGCGTGTTCTCTATCTTGCCACAGGCGAGTGAGGAAAACAACAAAAAAGTGATAGCTGCATCGACCTTTGGCGCAAAAGATGTTCCTCGCTTGCATTCAAAGCCCGTACCACGCAGCAAGGGCGGCGGAAATCTCCTCGCTGAAGAAGAGCCAAATGAACGCTGCGGCAATGAGGGCGGGACCGAACGGCATGGGCTGCCCGCGACCGATGCGGGCAATCATCGCCTGAGCCAGACCGATAAAGCTGCCTGCCACCAATGAGAAGACAACCCCCTGCCACCCGCAGAGAGCACCGATGGCCATGGCGAGCCATGCATCGCCGCTGCCCATGGCGGCGTGCCGCTGCTGCATACCGCGGCAGGTGCCGTGCAGACTCTCTACGCTTTCCAGAGGCAGATCGGTGCCGTCAGGCAGGTGCAGTTTATCCAAGGTAAAAGCAAGGGCGCATGCCGTTTCTGCCTGTCCCGCGGCGGTAGCATCGGTCAGCAACAGGCGGTCGTGCTCCTCCAAAAACAGTTCAGTCCAAAGAAAGGACTCGCTGCCGATGGTGAGGCGTAAATCCTCCCCCTCTTGCCGCAACGTCCACGGCTGCTCCGTTTCCCATGTTTTCTGCCGCCGCCCGAAAAGCAGTTTGCCCAGCAGACCGACCAGCTTGAAGAGCAGGAAGCCACCCACAGCACCCGCGCCCGCCAAGGTCAGAGACTCGGCGAGTTCGGCCATCGGCTCCAACAGCCAAGGGGACAGCCCTGCCGCCGCCAAGCCGCAGGCGGTGGCAATAAGGGTCAGCGAGGGTAACACTGCCATCGTCTCCCAATCAATACAGAAACAGGCCAGCATCACCGCCGCCCAAAGGCAGAGCAGCACCAGCGTCGGCAGCTCCTCACCGGGGAAACACCACGCAATAGCCGTAAACAGCAGGGCGCACACCAGCTCCACCAGCCAATAGCGCACGGCAATGGGCTTGCCGCAACACGCCCCCTTGCCGCGCAACAACAGCCAACTGAGCAGCGGGATATTGCGGTACCACGCAATGGGGGCGCCGCAATGCGGGCAGAAGGAACGGCGCGGGCTGTTCACGCTCATGCCGCGCGGCATGCGGTAAATCACCACATTGAGAAACGAGCCGACACAGGCCCCGAACAGAAAGAAGCAGAAAGGGATGGCAAGCAAATCAAGCTCCGGCATGCGGGCATGATAGCACAGGCCGAGCAGCGGGAAAAGCAGATTTTAGGGTGACTCTCCCTTGCACACCCGCTTTTCAACAAAAAGTATTGGCAAAACCCCTTGGCGGTGTTAGAATGGCGCGCCTTTTTCACCATGACCGACCGAAAGAACACAGCCGTGCTTGCCGCCGTGACTGCGGCAACATTGATGGGTACGCTGGGTTATTTTGTGCGTTCTTCGGGTTGTAGTGCCGAGATGTGCGCCTTTGTGCGCTTTCTGATGGGGCTGGTGCTGATTGCCCCTGTCTTGATATGGCGCCACGGTTGGCGCAGCACCGTACGCCCCTCGTGGATGGCGGCTGTTTCGGGCGCGGGTATCAGCGTCTGTATTCTCTTCTACTTTTTAGCCATGCAATGCCTGCCGCTGGGTATTGCCGCCCTCATGGTCTATGTGGGTCCTGTGCTGGCCGCCGCCGCCGAGGCGGTATGGAACCGCCGACTGCCCACCCTGCGTGATGCTCTGCCTCTGCTCCTGTCGCTGGCGGGCATTGTGGCCGTGGCTGCCTTTGCCGAGGGCGGGGCAGCGGGCAACGGTCCGGGTATCAGCCACCAAGGGCTTTTTTACAGTTTCGTTTCTGCGGCGGGCTATGCCGTCTATCTGTTACTCAACAGCCGCATTCCTGCCGGCATGCCGTTGAGTTACCGCACCTATTGGCAGTTTTCGGCGGGCTGTATCATCCTTTCCGCCGCCGTGGTGATTGATGATGCCCACGCATGGTGCGGCATGGCGCAGGGGTGGCCCTATCTGCTGGCTATCGGCGCGTGCCACGGTCTGGTAGTCATGATGCTCATTTCCTACGCCGCACGCCGCCTGAGTGCCATCCAATACGGCACCTTTGCCTATTTGGAACCCGCCGTGGCAGTGTTGCTGGGCTATCTCATCTACGCCGAGAAAATGACGGCGGGGCAATGGTGCGGCTTTGCTTTGGTACTGGCCGCCGCAGGTGCCCAAGTGCTGTTCAGCCGCCGCAGCTGACACACCGCAGCGTGTGCCAGACTGCGTTCTCGGCAGAAAAAAGGCTTTTCTTGCGGCGGAGAGCGTGCTATACTCGCGCCCGCGGGGTGTAGTATGCCTACAGCACACCCTACCTATCAACTTTATACCGATACCAGAGACATGAGTGACGCCGCAGGAAAAATGATGACCGGAGCCGAAGCATTGGTGCAAAGCCTTGTTCGTGAAGGGGTGGATGTGATTTTCGCCTACCCCGGCGGTGCCAGTATGCCCATTCACCAAGCCCTGAGCCATGAACCGGCTATCCGCACCATTCTGCCCCGCCATGAGCAGGGCGGTGCCTTTGCCGCCGAAGGTTACGGCCGCGTGACCGGCAAGGTGGGCGTGTGCATGTCCACCTCCGGCCCCGGTGCCACGAACCTGATTACGGGTATTGCAGATGCTTTCCTTGATTCCGTACCCATGGTGGCTATCACGGCGCAGGTGGGTATCGGGCTTATCGGTACCTCCGCTTTCCAAGAGACGGATGTGTTCGGCATGACCGCCCCCATCGTGAAGCACAGCTACTTGGTGACGAAGTTGGAGGACATCCCCCGCATTGTGCGCGAAGCCTTTTACATTGCCCGCACGGGTCGCCCCGGTCCCGTGGTGATTGATATCCCCAAGAATTTCCAAGAGGGCAAGTTTATCCCCGACTTTGATGTGGAGATGGACCTGCCCGGCTACAAGCCCGAGGTGGCTCTCAACACCGAGGTGTTGGATGAAGTGCTGCCCCTGTTGCTCAACGCCAAGCGCCCCGCCATTTACGCGGGCGGCGGCGTGGTAATTTCCGAGGCCTCCGCCGATTTGCTGGAATTCGCCGAGCGCGCCCAAATCCCCGTGGCGACCACGCTGATGGGTGTGGGTGCCATGCCGGAGAATCACCCCCTTTCCGTCCGTTGGCTGGGCATGCACGGTGCCGTGTACGCCAACAACACCGTGAACGAGGCCGACGTGGTGCTGGCTATCGGTGCCCGCTTTGACGACCGCGTGACGGGTGCCGTCAAGACCTTCTGCCCGCAGGCGAAAATCATCCACATCGACTTGGATGCGGGTGAGCTGAACAAGAACAAGAAGGTGGCCTACGCCGTGCGCGCCGATGCTGCCCAAACGCTGCGTTACTTCAACACCAAGCTGGCCGAAATGGGCTATGAGCGCAAGGCTTACAACGTGTCCAACCGCCCTGAGTGGTTCGGCATTATCGAGGAGTGGAAGAAGAACTTCCCCCTCTGCTACGAGAAGCGCGAGCACGAGATTGCCCCGCAATCCGTGATTGAGGAGCTGTACCGCCAGCTGGAGGGGCAGGACCCCATCATCTGCACGGGCGTGGGTCAGCACCAGATGTTCGCCGCCCAGTTCTTCCGCTTTGAGAAGCCCCGCCGCCTGTCCACCTCCGGCGGTCTCGGCTCCATGGGTTACGGTCTGCCCGCTGCCATGGGTGCCCACGTGGCCTACCCCGACAAGCCCGTCATCAACATCGACGGCGACGGCTCCTTCCTCATGAACATTCAAGAGCTGGGTACCATCCGCATTGAGCACATGCCCATTAAGTGCATTGTGCTGGATAACCAGCACCTCGGCATGGTGGTACAGTGGGAGGATTTGAAGTACGACTCCAACCGCGCCAACACCTTCCTGGCCGACCCCACGGACACCTACGATCCCACGCACCACACGCCTGAGGTGCTGTACCCCGATTTTCCCACGCTGTGCGCGGGCTTCGGCATCAAGTGCGAGCGTGTGGTGGAACCCGCCGACCTGCCCGCCGCCATTACCCGCATGCTGGAGAGCAAGGAGGCCTATGTGCTGGATGTGATGGTGCCGCACGATGTGCACGTGCTGCCCATGATTCCCGGCGGCATGGGTTACCGCGATGTGCTGCTGGAACGCATTGCCGGTGACGGCAAGGGACGCCGCGCGTCCGACTTGGGTAAGGAGATTCCCTCTGCCCTGTAAAGTCCCTCTGCTTCTTTCAACATACTACAGACAGGCATATGGAAAACGGAAATGTCAAGAACATCGTGCTGATTGCCGTTGTTGTGATTTTGTCGTTTTTTGTGGGCAGTCTGTCTGTAGACGGTTTAAAAAATGCTTTGATACCTATTGCTTTGATAGGTGGGGCATTTTTTATGCTGTATCTTGGCAAAAACAGCAAATATTTAATTTTCTATTTTCCCCTTTTTGCCAGTTATTTACCTTTTAATATGAGTCATTTGGGGTGGCATACACCCATTGCTGCCGGCGTTTTTATTTATTGGATTATCCTGCGCTTTCTGGGGCATGTCCGCATGGAGTGGGTATGGCACCCGGTTTGCGACACGATCATGGGGGCTTTCTTTCTCTACCTGTGCGTCTGTTTTTATCGTAATCCTGTAGCATTCAAAGCCTTAGGTCTTGAATCGGATATAATGGGCGGTGAAGATTATATATCTTGGCTTATTGGGATTATTGCCTATGTGGGCATTTCTTTGATACCGTTTACATGGGAAGAAATCTGTAAAACCATAAAAAGGACCGTTTATATCGGTTTAGCCCTCACCTGTTACGGAATTGTCATGCAAATATTAGGTAAAGGCAGAAGTGTTGCAACAGAATTGGGCGAAGAGGCTCAAAACACTCGCTTCACCATGTTTACAAGTCTTGGTAGCTCCCTCTTTTGTTTGATTTACGTTCTTAACCCTCTCCGCAAGTTATTAACAAGCCCAAGCAAAATCATCATTTTGATACTGTGTTTGTTAGCTGTCTTTTTAAGTGGTTGGCGCCAAACGATTATCGGGTTTGCTTTAGGCATATTTTTTATCGCACTCTTAAAAAGAGAGCTTTCTTTTATCCTTAGCATCGGAGCTTTTTTCTATGCCGGTCTCCTTTTCCTCAGCAGCGAACATGCCTTTGACAACCTACCTTTCGGTATTCAAAGGTCGCTGTGCGCCATTCCGGGTGTGCATGTCTCGAAGTCGGTTGAGGAAGGTGCGGACGGA
>JAZLFB010000193.1:0-2540 GCA_045615585.1 Akkermansia sp. | reverse complement strand
CCTACGGGAAGTTGGAAGTGAGAATTTAGGCGCGGCGTAGCCGCGCGGAATTTTATCCGCTACCTTGGTAGCGGCACAAAGTTAACCCCACGTGTCAACGTGGGGGTACGGCGGGTGGCACTACGCCCCCGCGAACCCTGCCGCATGGCAGGGTGGAACCGAAGCGCGGGTGGCACGTCTCTTGTACGTCGCCACATAAATAAAAAAACGGCACCCGCCCACGCATGAGCGGATGCCGAAAATTAAAGCCTTGGCTTGCCGTATTACTTGCGACGGCGCCGTGCCGCCAGCCCCGCAAGAGCCAGCAGAGAGAGCGTCGCCGTGGCGGGTTCGGGAACAGTCTTGAAAGAGGTATAGCCGGTGCCGGGAGTACGACTTGTATCAAAGTGAATAAACCAAATTTGCTCGTTTAAGTCATGGACAGGCACAACTTGGAAACGAACAAAATCTTCGTGTTCATAAATACAAACGCCCCAGATACTGACTCTGGGGTCAATAGAGGAGGGGAACTCTGTTACTACGTCGTACGCCGTGTGGAATAGGTTAATCCAGTCGTAGTATTCCTTAAACTTCACCTCTTTACAGCCGGCGATGGTGGTGGTAAATTCGGAGAAAGTCGTACCCTCCAACCTCGTTTTCACTGTTTCCTTATCGGAGTTCTCCTGCAACATCACATAGAAAGTGTAGTTGGAAGGGTTGGTGTATTCCGGGGAGGGGTGGAGAAGGTCTTTGTATGGGTTAAGATACGAAGAGGCCAACGTCCAGTTCTCAGCCATAGCGGGCAACATTGTGGCGAGAGCCAGCATTGCAAAAAGTGTCTTTTTCATTGTCGTAGCATGTTGAAATTTGTCGTTGTGGGGTGCGCCCACACGGATTATTCTACCAAGATGGCGGGAGAAATCAACCAGAGTGTTAGGGCTAATGCCCCCTCACACAACAAAACCTCACCGTCTACCTCACTTTTGATGATAGGACGAAAAATCGACAACACTCTGAACAATAGCTAATAATATGCCCCATTTCACACCTTGGAAAACGCCCCAAAACAGTGAACATTTTCTTGGCGCCGAGCTTCGCTGCCGTTTCCGCTGCTTGATGGAATGGTCATTGCTGCCTAAAAGAAATCTTGCGGCTCAACTGCTCATTTGTTATCATGCGCGTGAGGGTTCTCCCAAATTCGCCATGAAAAACACGTTGATTATCAGCCTCGTCTCTGTTTTATTTTCTCTTGTCACAACGGAAACCGCGAAAGCGGATGGCGCCGTCTATCCAGGCAATTTAGACAAACCATCCTATTTGGCTTTTGATAAGGATAAATATTGTGGCCACGTTATAGAAGCATGCCGCGAATACATGGAAGCTATTGAAGTCGAGCGGAATCCTAAATCCGCAATCTCTGTTCAAGAGAAGCGAGAACGCGTATCGAAGGCAGCCGAAACGCTGATGAAGCGTATCGAGCTGTATCCTGATGAAATTAATGATACATACTGGACGCAAGATGGGCTCTATGCTTCCCCCTTGTATGCTGCCGTGTTTGGCAATGATGTTCAGCTGCTTCAATACGTGTTGCAAAAAGGGGCTCTCCCCTTTCTCCCTGATTACTGCTATACAGAGTGTGAGATTTCGCCGGAGCTTCAGACTTTGTTGGTTAACGCACGAAAACAATACAATATACTTGAGGTTTTTCTGAAAGCCAAAAAATCCGGCATCAACCTCAACGGCGAAAAACCCTGCAGGCGCTAATGGAGGCAAAAAAAATCATTGTTAGCCCTTGAAGTTATGCTGAACTCCAGCGCAAAGGCAAGGAAAAGAATTGATCCATATTCTTGTTATATTTGTTTATTGACCTGTTTTTGTCTCCATTCCTTGGACAGCCCCGAAAAACACAGCAGAGGTAGATTTCATCTTCGGCTATCACGGTGCAGTCATCCCGATGGAGGTCAAGGCTACCATCAATCTCAAAGCCAAAAGCCTTGCCGAATACCGTGCCAAATACGCCCCGCCTTTCGCCGTGCGTACATCCCTCGCGGGCTACGGCGTGCATGATGCCCTGCACAGTATCCCCCTCTACCTCATGGAGCGCATGCTGTCGCTCTTGCCGTAAGCCTTAATACTTCCCCTGCGCGCCACACCGCAGCAGATAGACAAGGCAAGGAGACGGACGAACGCGGGCCGAGATGTCCGCTGACGCGGGCAGCGGGTTATGAGATTTTGTTAGACGGTAAAACGTGCCGAACCGCGCAGAAAACGCCATTTCTCCCTTGCTTTAGGGCGCAGAAAAAGGTAGAATAGAGAAACATCCCGCGGGGAGGCTATGAGGAAGTACATCATCAGGCGTTTGCTGCTGATGCCTATCACGCTGATAGGCATCACGTTCCTTGTGTTCTGCCTCACCCGCATGGTACCCGGCGGACCTGTGGAACGCATGTTGCAGGAGCACGCCATCGGTGCCTTGGCGGGGGATAAAGCCGTGACCCAAGCCGCCGACACCGTGGGGCAGGAGGACATTGAACGCTTGGAGGAGCTGTTTAACCTGCAAG
>JAZLFB010000192.1:0-3141 GCA_045615585.1 Akkermansia sp. | reverse complement strand
GATATTTCTTCCTCCACCGAACTGCCGATGTCTTTCGACATAGTCAACTGGCGCAACTGGAGCGAATTTGCGAAAAACAAGGGGGTGTTCGGGAATATTGCTCAGGCCGTGAAGTCCCTGCGCAGCTCCCTGAAGTTTTTGTATGATTACCAGGACAACGGCGACTTCGGCATTCTGGATTCCCTGACCTCCTCCCATGCCTCCACCCTGATGAGGAAGACGGGCTCGGGTGTGGGCGATGACAGGACAATCGGCGGAAACCTTGTGGTGGATGTACGCAATCTCAACACCAGAACCATCATTAACGACGGTGCGAAACTCAAGGCCGGCAACGGGGCTATCGAGGTGAATTCCTCCTCCAAGGGCACTCAAGTCACCGTTGCCGGGCAGCTCCCGATATTCATGACTCTGAGCAACCCGCTCTACATCTCCAAGTACAAGGCGGATTCCGGCTTTGGCGGCTCGATTATCGTGGGCGAGAAAACGTTCAACACCGCCACCTACATAGGGGCGGCCACACTGGAGGCCCAGCAGCTGAACGTGGATGCCACGGGGGACGTGTTCATGATGGAGATGAGCATAGGGGGAACCTTCGGCTCCGAAGACAAGGGCGTGCAAGGGGGTCTCAACATCATAGCGGAGAACAAGATGACGGTGAGCGAAATCAGCGGCAATGCCCAGATTACTCTCAGCGGCAACGGCGACGCGAAGAGCTCTTCCATCACCGCCACGGATAAGAGCACGCTGCTCAACATATCCGGGCTGCAGGCGGACGGTGGCCACACCGCCATCGGCTTTGGCGCGACCATCACGCTCAACAACGCCTTTACAGCGGCCATGCTGGGCAACAACACGCCTATCGACAGCTCTTTCCAGAAGAACTGGGAATCCCTGAAAAGCACATACAACATGCCCTTTGCCCGCGAGGGAGCCATCACCCTGAACCTTCAGGGCAGCGCCAAGCTCGATGTGCTGGCGGAGAACAAGGGCACGCTCCTCAACATAGGCATTGCCGGTGCCGTGCAGACCAGCAGCGAGGAAGGCGGCACTGCCGATGCGGCCGCCAATGTGGGTGTCAGTCACACCCGCTCGGAAACAACCGCCCGCCAGACCGGCGTCACCAAAATCGGCTCATACAACAACACCGTCACCACCAAGGCCAAGGAACACACGAACATCATCTCCGTAGCGGGAGACGCCTCTATCAACGTGGCAGGCAAGAACGTGGTCACGGGGGCCGGGGCACTCTCCGTCAACCGCGGGGTGATGGACACCACGGCCTATGTCACGGATTGCATCTACGACACGATTGGGAACTTTACCGTTGCCACGGAGAATACCTCCAAGGTGGTGGCGGTGGACGTGGCGGCCGGCGTGGGGGCCGCCACCGCCGGCCTTGCCGCGGGCAGCGCATGGAACTCCCTGACCGGCAACACCGGTTCCTATCTCACCGGCGGCAGGATTTCTGCGACAAATCTGTATGTCACCTCGCTCACGGATTTGACCTCGTTCTCCTGCACGCTGGGAGCCGCTATCGGTATTACCATCAATGCCGGGGGGCAGGGCGCAGAAGAATTGGATGATGCATCGGGCGATGCCCTCGATAAAGCGCGGGAGCTTAACGATACAAACGCCAATGAGATCTTCTGGAAAAACTATTTGCTCATCGGGGACAAGGATATCAGCGATGATGGGGAAGGCCTGGCCATTGGGGAAGATTTGCCGGAATTGTTGGATGACAACGGCGTTTCCTTTGACCTGGGTGCGTCCATAGCCCGTAATGCGCTGACGATGAGCAGCACGGCCAAGGTGGAAGGCTGCACCATAACCACGCCGCGCGAACTGAAAGTTACCGCAGAGGACAATTCTGTCATCACCGCCGTCAGCGTGGGTGCAGCCGTTGACCATGCGGACGGCACCACTATCGGCGCGGGCGGCGTGTTCTCCTTTGCTCCCGTAGGCTCCACCACAGAGGCCGCCATCATTGGCAAAGGCGACAAGGACGTGCTGGACATCAATGCGGGCAGTCTCACGCTGCATGCCAAGGACAACCACCGCGAGCGCGTGTGGAGTTTTGGCGGGGGCTACGGCGACACTGCGGGCATAGGCCTGGTGCTTTCCTGGGGCAGCTTTGCGGGGACCAAAACTCTGGCCTCGATAGATAAGGTGAACGGCATGATTAGGGACAAGGTGGATATTTTGGCCTCCTCCACGCTGGATTCCACCTTTATCTCCGTTGGCGCCTCTGCCTCCAAGGGGTATGCCGCCGTTACCGGTATGGTCAACTACCTGAACTTCAACAACCAAGTCATCACCGACATCAAGAACAGCACCCTGACGGTAACCAATGTGAACGGCAAATTCGACGCGCTCTCCCAGGGCAAGCGCACCTTCACGGATGGTGTGGGAGAACTCGGCATCCGCGTGGGCGGCAAGGGGGGCGGTGCCGCTGCCGGTGCGGCTCTTTCCTTCGTCTATGTGGGCGGCAATGGGGCTGGTGACACAAACTTGACGGAGATGATGGTGAACAACAGCGTCATCAACAACAGCGGCACAACCAAGCTGCTGGCCAAGAGCACCACCAACGGAATCTTGGCGGGGGCCAACACATCCGTTGCGGCCGCCAGCCAAGACCTGTTCGGTCTTGCCTTGAGCGGCAGCTTCTCTTGGCTGTCAGATGCCTCATTCACCCAGGTGGATATCAAGGATACCTTCTTCAACCAGCGCAAGAGCGCGGTGGCGGACGACAAAGACGCCGACATCACGGCAGAGGCCACCAGCAGCAGCAATCTCACCTTCGGCTTCGGTACCTTGAACGTGCAGATTGGCCAATTGGACAAGCCCGGTGGCGCTGTCGGCGCCAGTGTCGGCGTGCTGAAGGACAACGCCACCACGGCAGCCACCATGGTGGGCGGCGGTGTGGGTAATGCACATGACTTCACCCTGCACGCCTCTGGCCGTTCTGACATGGATTCCCTCATCGTCGGCGCTTCCGGTTCCGCGATTGCGGGTGTCTCCGGCGGAGCTCTCGCCGCCACTATCAGCCACCGGGTTGGCGCCTACATGGAGGAATCCGTTATGAACATGAACGGTGCCCTCACCATCAAGGCGGACAACCTTTCCAACGTTGGCAAAGGTGGC
>JAZLFB010000191.1:0-8049 GCA_045615585.1 Akkermansia sp. | reverse complement strand
TGAGCACCATACCAATGGTGCAAGATGGATGGCCCCACATGTCAAAGCCGCCGACGGCTGTAAGGCGGATTAGCCAAACGCGGCAGCGTTTGCCCGCAGGGCGAGGGCGCGAGGGGCGCGCCCGAGGCAATGTGGGGGTTGGGGCGCATTGCATAACCCCCACGGGAAGCCCGCGGAGGGGCGGCCTGATTGCAGGGCTCCATTTCCGGTTGCAGGGCGGGGAGGTTGCGGAAGTGGCGGGCGTGCCGGCGGTTTTCCCGGTTGCACGGGATGGTTTTGGTTGCTGGTGGGCTGATTCTCCATCTCAATCCGAGAAAAAGAGTTGTCTATGAAAAATTATCTTGACGGTAGAGAGAAAGAACGCTATAAAGAGCTTGTCATGGCACGCTAAAGCCTCTGTCTGCCTTTCGGGGTGGTCAAGCGCAACAATGCGTGCCTTATTTTTTTATGTCGCCATTCATTACGCGGTTTTCTTGTTATTGTCTGATACTGCTCGCTATTTTTTCCGCGCCCCATAGGGGTGCCTAAATCGGTACAAGCTTAACGCCAAATCGGGTGTTGGTTCCACCCCGTCATAAATCCCGCCTCTCTGATAGTTTGTGGCAAGATTTCAGGATTTAAAACTGTTGCTTCAACGCGTTCTTTCCAGTGAGATGTTTGAGCGAACCTGTCTAACCAGTAGGCACAGAGCATGAAGACAAAGACCGTATCTTTGGGTGCAAAACTTGTATTCGTTGGAGAACCGCTTTGCCATTCGTTTCGGGTGGCATTGTAGCTCATGTTCCATACGGGGGCGGGGAGAGGAGACGCAAAGAGCGGTGCGCGGCGATTCTTCTTCATCCACAAATAATTCCATACTCGTTTATGATGAGCACACCGATTGCGGACTTGGTGAAGCAAAATCAGACTTGAAGTAAGGAAAGATTCATCGGCACCGAGAAGCCCGGCCAATGCAGACCTCAAATCCGGGCGCAGATTTTCATAGAGCATCTTCAGGTTACCCAAAGTGGTTAATTCCATCACAATCCACAGGGGTAATTTCTCAACTTTCGTTATTCCATGAACACTTTTGCAATGTTCAATACGCGGGTCGTAGGAACCGGAATCATCATACTTAGCCTGTATGTTTGCAAGCCATTTTTGAAGTCTTGTCTTCCCCGTTCTTTTGTCTACCGTTTGCATGGAAGGGAGCAATTGGGGGTCTGCGTGAGGCGTGTTATTCCCTGATGCGGTAGTCAAGACTTGTGTCAGAGCACAGCGGAGCGCGATTTCAAAACGTTCGATGGCATCCATCAAAAGGATTCTTAACCTTCGATCAAAAAGATAGGTGTTCCACACAGGGGAAAACACCATTTTCTGTTTAAAATAGGCTGTTCGTTTGGATTTATCATGCGGAACTTGCTTCCTGAAAGACCAAGTATATTCCTCCAGCCGATAGTAACCTATTGTAGTAACTCGTTGTTCTAATAACTGCTGTTCGCGCGGATTATGGCACACAATGCCGTGCTTGATGAGCAAGGCCGTTAAATCCTGAGGTGATAAAGGAGCATCAAAAGCAGACATAGTGAGAAAAATGTAGCCTCTAGGCGCTCCGCATAGAAGCATCTAGAGGCTCTCTAAAAAGCGGCCCATTCACGCATTGAAGCGCTTATCCGCAGCGATGCACTAAAGCTAGCACAGCCCATGAGCGTTGTCAAGCGAATATTGATATCAAACGCGAAAAAACATCCTGCGGTACCACATGTGCCCGACAGGCTGTAAGGCCGCTGGTGGCATACCCTATGCGGATGACACGCAAATTCAATTACCCCACCCGCCATTATCATGAAATCCACCCTGAACGCAAAGCGCGAAACACGTACAAGAGACGTGCCACCCATCCTTCGGTACCACCCTGCCTCGGCAAAGCCGGGCAGGGTTTGCGGGGGTATTATGCCACCCGCCGCACCCCCACGTTTACACGTGGGGTTAACGTTGTGCCGCTACCAAGGTAGCGGATAAAATTCCGCGCGGCTCCGCCGCGCCTATATTTACAATTTCAACTTTCAACCTTCAACTTTCAACTTTCTCTCCAGTATTCCCCCCCATTTCCGCTCTCTGCTGCCACATACCGTGACCGCAACAACGCCATGTCTCTATGCCTCATTTCCAGTTGCAGGGCGGGGAGGTTGCGGAAGTGGCGGGCGTGGTAGGTGGCGAAGGTGTGGCGGCAGGTGTCTGCCCGCCATGTCGTGAAGCGGGCGGCTTGGCATAGGGCGTGCCAGCGGTTCTGCCAGTTGCGGGGGATGATTTTCTGTTGCGGGTGGCGGCGGAGAAAGGTTTGGACTTTCCGCAACGGTATCACGCGCCCGCCGCCTGTCTTGCTGCTCTGCGGGCGGATGATAAGCTCGTTGCCTACAATATCGCGCTGCGGGTCAATGCGGGAAACCTCCGCGGGGCGCACGCCGCAGTAGAGCATGAGCCGCAGGGAGAGCGCCATGTCGCGGTGGCGCGGGCGTTCGGCGGCTTGTTCCAGCCGCTTCACTTCGTCTAGGGTGAGGGCTGCTATCGGGCGTTCCGTCACGCGCGGGTTTTCCACGCCCTGCACAGGGTTCTTGTCACACCATTCCTGCCGTATGCCGTACATGAAAATGCTGTTCAACACGGCGCGCCCCTTGCGGTATGAGGAAAGGCTGTTCGGGAAGGTTTTTTTCAATAATCTTTTGCAGTCGCTCACTGTCCACGCCCGCAGGGGGCGGCGGGCTGCCTCCTCATCCCGCAGCATGCGCCCGATGAAATGCCGCAAATCCCGCCGTGTGGTGGCGCGCCTGTCCTGCCGCGCCGCCAGACTGGCGAGGGCTGCTTCCTCAAAACTCACGGTCTGTTCCGCTTTCTCCACGGCTTGCACCCCCTCTGCCGCCACCCGCCGCAAAAGAGACAATAATTCAAGCCGAGAAAGCCCCGCCGCCCGCTCTCCCAAGGCTTCGGTTGTTTCCAGCACAAGGCGTGCTATGTCATTGATGTTCAGCGGTAAGTCGCTGACGAGTTTCTTGGCGATTCGTGTATTCATGGGTGTGGTTTACAAATGCTGTATCAAGCGCAAAATAACGCATAGCCTAAAAAATTTGCGTGAACGCTGCTTCTTTGTAT
Organism: Akkermansia sp.; assembly: GCA_045615585.1. Lineage (GTDB taxonomy): Bacteria > Verrucomicrobiota > Verrucomicrobiia > Verrucomicrobiales > Akkermansiaceae > Akkermansia. Next base: position 4,920 of record JAZLFB010000191.1, on the reverse strand, counting down.
AATGATGTCTTTTCCCCCGAAAGCAATAAGCAAGGGATGGGAACAAGACGTTTTCCCTGTAACTCGTTTATTTTGCAAGGCAATATTGCCCCTATTCTTTTGTAATGCTGTATGCTGGTGTCAAGCCTAACATTTATCTAGGCTAACCACTAACCACCAACAGTTTCAACAACAATGAAAAAATCACTTTTTTTAATGACTATTCTCGCCGCGCTGGGCGGGCAGACGTTCGCCCTCACGGAGTTTAAGACGAGCGACTATGAGGGTGTGAATTTCGGTGTGCCTAGCCCGGACAAAGACGGATACGATTACGCCTATCGTGTTAAGGACGATGCTGTCATCAAAGTGGATTCAAGCACCCCCACCGGCAATCCTAAAACGACGTTCACTGAGGAAGGATACGGTGTATCCGGTCGCACCGACTTCGAGGGTTCTGCTGTAACGATTGCCTTTGAAGGCTCCGCTGTTTGGAATACTGAGGCGAGTGTGTATATGTACGATGTCGGAACTCTCTCTATCACCGCTACAGCCGCCGTCGCCGAGAACTGGATTGCCGCCATTGCCGACACCGCCGCGGGGGGGCAGATTACGCTCATAAATGCCATAGCGAGCTATGTGGGTTTCCCGGAAGATCCTGCAAAAGTCATTCTTCAGGAGGCATCGGTAGGGCAGCAACTCACCCTTACCGGCACAACAGGCTCGGTGACGGCAACGTATGCGGGTTTAATACAGGACTTATCCGGCGATGGATACACACTGAACAATGGTGAAGTTGCACTTTTGAATTCTGTCGTTGTGGGGGATGAAGATTTCGCTTATATCTGGAGCCTCGTAGGCAAAGGTCTTACCATCGACCCCCTCAGCACCGGTGTCACCCTTGGGGGCGGCACGGTGTCCGGCACAGACTTTTTCGGCAACGGCGAGGTGACGATTGTCGCCGGCCCCCCCACGGAAATCACAACCGTGTACGGTAAAGGCGTGGGGTCGGGGGATGTCTCCGATGCCTCGGTCAACATGACAAGCGGCACATTCGACGGTGATATTTACGGCGGAGCCAGCAATCAAGGCAATGTCTCCGGCAGCATCGTCGTCATTACCGACGGCGAGGTGGGCGGTAACCTTTACGGTGGCTATACCGATGCGGGTAACGCCACCAACAACACCGTTACCATCAACAGCGGCACGGTGAAAGGCTATATACAGGCAGGTGAAAGCAGAAAAGGTGATGTAACAGGCAACACCGTTACCATTAACGGCGGCTCGCTGGAAGAAATGGTTTTCGGCGGCTATGTCGAGGTCGGTAACGCCAACAGCAACACTGTAACCGTCAAAGACGGCACCGTGAGCAGTGCCCTTTGGGGCGGCTATACCGAGGATGGTCAAGCCGCCAACAACAGCGTGACCATCAAGGGCGGCACGCTGAAAGACTATATACAGGCAGGTGAAAGCACAAAAGGAGATGTCACCAACAACACCCTTACCATTGAGGGCGGCTCGCTGGAAAAATCCGTTTTCGGCGGCTATGCCGAGGCCGGTAACGCCAACAACAACACCGTCACCATCAACGGCGGTGAGATGGCCCAAGCGGTTTATGCAGCCTGCACCGTGCAAGGTGCAGCCAACGGCAACACTGTAACCGTCAAGAACGGCACCGTGAGCGGTGCCCTTTACGGCGGCTATGCCGCCGATGCGGGTAACGCCAACAACAACACCGTCACCATCAACGGCGGTGAGATGGCCAAAGCGGTTTATGCAGCCAACACCGCGCAAGGCACAGTCAACGGCAATACGGTAACCGTTACCAACGGCACCGTGGGCGGTGACCTTTACGCCGGCTATACCAAGGATGGCGAAGCCACCAACAACACCGTGACCATCAACGGCGGCACGCTGAAAGGCTATACAGTGGGTGCGCAAAGTTTGAAGGGCGATGTAACGAACAACACCCTTACCATTAACGGCGGCTCGCTGGAAAAAAATATTTTCGCAGGCAACGCCGTTGAGGGCAACGTCTCCGACAACAGTATCACCATCAACGGCGGTGAGATGGGCAAAGCGGTTTATGCAGCCTACACCGCGCAAGGCACAGCCAACGGCAATACGGTTACCGTTACCAACGGCACGGTGAAAGGCAATATCATCGCTGCTAAAAGCGGGAACGGCGATGTAACGGACAACATCGTCACCGTTAAGGGCGGCACGTTGGAAGCGATTGTTTGTGCCGCTTACGCCACGAAGGGTAATGTTACCGAAAACACCCTCACCATTGAGGGCGGCTCGCTGGGAATGAGAGCTTACAGCGGTTATACCGAAGAGGGCAACGCTACCGACAACGCCCTCACCGTTAAGGGCGGCACCGTGAGCGGTGACCTTTGGGGTGGCTATACCATGGATGGTCAAGCCACCAACAACAGCGTCACCATCAATAGCGGCACGGTGAAAGGCTATATACAGGCAGGTGAAAGCAAAAAGGGCGATGTGACCGACAACACCATTACCATTAACGGCGGCTCGCTGGAGAAGAATGTTTTCGCAGGCAAAGCCGGCGAGGGCGAAGTCTCCGACAACAGTGTCACCATCAACGGCGGTGAGATGGCAAAAGCGGTTTATGCAGCCTACACCGCGCAAGGCACAGCCAACGGCAATACGGTTACCATCACCAACGGCACGGTGAAAGGCAATGTCATTGCTGCTCAAAGCGCGAACGGCGATATAACGGCCAACACCGTCACCGTTAAGGGCGGCACGTTGGAAGCGAGCGTTTGTGCCTCTTACGCCACGAAGGGTAATGTTACCGAAAACACCCTCACCATTGAGGGCGGCTCGCTGGAAAAGGGTGCTTACAGCGGTTATACCGAAGAGGGTGACGCTGCCGACAACGCCCTCACCGTCAAGGGCGGCACGATGAAAAGCAATGTCATCGGTGCGCAAAGCACGAAGGGTGATGTAACGACCAACACCGTCACCATCAGCGACGGCGAGGTGACAGGCCAAGTTTACGGCGGCTATGCGAAGGCCGGCAAAGCCACGCTCAACACTGTCACTATCGAGGGTGGCAAGATGGCGCAATCTGTCTATGGCGGCAAGAGCGATACCGGTAATGCGACCGACAACAGTGTCACCCTCACGAGCGGCACGGTGAAGGAGACCGTTTACGGCGGCCACAGCTCCTTTGTCGGGGGTACGGCAGACGGCAACACCGTCACCATCAGCGGCGGTGCGGTGGAGGACGGTGTGTCGGGCGGGTGCAGTTCGAGCGGCTCTGCCTCGAACAACACCATTCTGCTTAGCGGCGGTAAGGTGGGCTGGGGCATTTTCGGCGCAGAAGCCTATGGTGACGGCGGTGTGGCCGAAGGTAACACGGTTACCATCAGCGGCGGCGAAGTAACCGGCTCTGTCTACGGCGCGTATGCGGGCGAAAAGGCTTCCACCGTCAACAACATCGTCAATCTGGTGGGCGAAGGTGCCATTCTTGGCGAGCCGACGATTGAGACCTATTCGCTGACGGAGCCGGAAACCGAGCCTGTGGTGGGGTCTGCCTTTACCATCAGCGGCGTTGTCTGCGGCGGCAACAGCGCAGACGGCATCGGGAACACCATCAATGTTTACGGCAAGGACATTACCGCAAAGGGTATCACGGGGGTGCAGAACCTCAATTTCTACCTCACGCCCACAACGGCGGCGGATGACACCATGCTGACCCTGACGGGCAACAGCAACACCGACCTCTCCAGCGTGACGGTGGGGGTGAAGTGCAGCGGCGAGACACAGCTGCGCGGCGGTAACAAGGTGAATCTCATCCACCACACGGGGGATGGCATTGTGACGACCGATGAAAACACCGTTTACGAGGTGGATATCGTTCGTGGTGTTACCGCATCCTACAAAGGCAAGGTGCTTGTATCGGCAGATGAGAAAGACCTTGTGCTGAAGGTGCAGGACAACGCCCCCGCAGTAGAGGGGAACACCCTGAAATCCATGACCGAGACGCGCACGGACGTTGCCGCGCTGGTGAACGCCGCGGCGGACTTCATGACCACCACGGGTATGCAGCAAGCCAAGATGGCCGCCAAGGCTGCGGCCAAGGCGGGTAAGGACGATGCGGCTCCCTTTGTGGCGCTGGGCGGTTCTCACCTGCGTTACAACACGGGTTCTCATGTGGATGCCAACGGCTTCAACGGCGCGTTGGGTGTGGCCAAGACCTACTCTTCCGTCACCCTCGGTGTGGCGGGTGAATACGGCACCAGCGACTACAAGAGCTATGTAGGCGGCGTGCGCGGCAACGGCGACAGCAAGCTGTACGGCGGTGCCATCCTTGCCGACTGGCAGGGTAAGAAGGGCTGGCACGCGGAGGGTTCCGTGCGTCTCGGCCGCACGCACACCGACTACAGCGCCATGACCCCGCTGGGTTACACGCGCTACAGCGACCGCGCCTCCTACCAGAGCGTCAGCATCGGCGGCGGTAAGGAGTTCAAGGTATCGCCCAAGAGCGAGGACACGGTAGACGTGTACGCCCGCTATATGTACGGCCACACCAACGGCAGCAACACCACGGCTTCCACGGGTGAGGGGATTCACTTTGCGGGCGTGAACAGCCACCGCACGCTGGTGGGCGCACGCTACAACCACGAGCTGTGCGACACGGCCGTCGTCTACGCGGGTGCGGCATGGATGCACGAGTTTGACGGTGATGCTCACTCCGTCATCGGCGGCTTCACCTCGCCCTCGCCCTCGCTGAAGGGTAACAGCGGCATGGTGGAACTCGGCACCACCTTCGCCCCCTGCGACAGCGACCGCGTGCTGCTCAACCTGAACGTGCAAGGCTGGACAGGCGTGCAGCGCGGTATCAGCGGCGGCGCGGGTTGCACGATTAAGTTCTAAGTAATTTATAATTTAGAATTTATAATTTATAAAGTTTAG
>JAZLFB010000190.1:0-5136 GCA_045615585.1 Akkermansia sp. | reverse complement strand
CTCCGGTCATAAGTTCCACGGTCCCAAGGGCGTGGGCGCGCTCTACATTCGCACAGGCACGGCGTTCACCCCCTATCTCACGGGCGGCGCGCAGGAGGACTACCGTCGCGCGGGTACGGAGAACGTGCCCGGTATCATCGGTTTCGGCAAAGCGGCAGAGCTGGCCTTGGCGGCGGCGGAAACCTACGCCGCGCTGGCAGGACTGCGGCAGCGTTTTCTGGATGCCTTGGCGGCGGCGGGTATTACCCCTGTTATCAACGGCGCGGCGGCCCCGCGTCTGCCGCATGTGCTCAATCTGCGCGTGCCGGGGGTGAGTGCGGAATCCCTTTCCCTGTTGTTGGAACCCGCGGGGCTGATTTGCTCCACCGGTTCGGCTTGTACGAGTGCGGAGCCGAACCCCAGCCATGTGTTGCTGGCGATGGGGCTTACCGATAAAGAGGTGCGCGAGTCGCTGCGCCTGTCTCTGAACCGCTATACTACGGCGGCGGAGGTGGATGAGGCGGCTGCGCTCTTCATTCGTGCCGTGCGCAAGGTGCAGGCGGTGCAATCGGCCCACACGGGTCCTGTCATGGTTTACCGCTGATGCCGAAGCTCCTCCACTTTGCCCGCCGCGCGGCGGTGGGGGCGCCGTTACTGCTGCCTCTGATTGCGGTGGTCGGTTGTGTGTGTGACCGGTGGTGGCTTTCCGGGGCGGCGGTGCTTGTCGCCGTGGGGTTGCGCCTATGGCGCGAGGCTTTTGTTGCGGCGTTGTTGGCGGCTTTCGTTCTGTTTCGCATTATGGCGGCAGAACGTGCCGAAACGGTGTTGCGCCAAAGACTTGATGAACAGGGAGTGGTCGAACTTCACGGCTCGGTTGAGCGGGTGAAAAATAATTTCGCCGTTCTGCAAACGGGTTGGAACGGTGTGCGGGTGAGCCTGAACGGCACGCTGCCCGAAGTCTTGCAGCCCGGAGATGCGTTGACCGTGCTGGCTGAAGAAAAGGAAGAGGTGCCGCCGCCCTTTCCCGGGATGTTTGACAGTGCGGAATGGCGCCGCAGTCAGGGCATAGCTGCCGGTCTGCAGGTGTTGGAAGCCCGCCGGACGGGGCGACCTTTTTCTCTTGCGCTGTTGCGGGCGCAGGGCTTGCGCGTGCGTGGGTATTTGGTGCGCCGCCTGATGCCCGCCGGTACGGAATCGGAGACACCCCGCCAAGTGCTCTGCGCCATGGTGTTGGGGGCTAAGGATGAGGCGGATGCCGAAACGTTGGCTGATTTCCGCCGCGGCGGCTGTCTGCATGTCTTTGCCGTCAGCGGGTTGCATGTGGGTGTTATTGCACTCATTTTGTGGCAGTTGATGCTGTGGCTGCGTCTATCTCCCAACCGGGCGCGTTGGCTGTCGTTGTTGCTGGTGGGTGCCTATGTTCTGGTGACCGGTGCCCCTGTTTCGGCTGCCCGAGCCTACGTTATGCTGGCGGTGTTGATGGGCGGCGTTCTCTTCCGCCGCCGTGTCAGCATGCTCAATACATGGTGCTTTGCGGCGTTGCTGACACTTTTGTGCGACCCCTCTCAGCTCGGCAATGCGGGGTTTCTGCTTTCGTTTTCCGTTTATGCCGCTATCTGTCTGGGTTGGCGCCTTTGTCAACGCTTTGACCGCCCGTGGTTCGGTCCCGATGATTACCTGCCCTATGTTTTGCTGTCATCGCGTGAATTGAAAATCAAGGAGATTGAGCAGATGGTGCGCGGCGTGGTTGTGGTGTCAATGTGCGCGTGGTCGGCGGCATTGCCCATCACGCTCAATTTCTTTCACACGGCGAATCCATACAGCTTTCTCACTAACATCGTCATTGCGCCTGTGGTTTATGTGGTGATGTGTGCGGGGTTGGCACAACTGGCTCTGGGCTGGGTACCGTATCTGGGGGTGGTGACAGATGCCGCGGCGGTGAAAGCGGCGGGACTGCTGCTGTCTGTCGTATCCTTTTTCGGGGATGGTTCGGCAGCCTATCTCCCCGCAGCACCGCCGCGCCCTGCCGATACGCTGCTGGTGTTGCCTACGGGCTATGACCACGCATGCTGCGTGTTGGGTAATCCCGGTGTGGTGATTGACCCCGGCAATGATTATGCAGCGGTGCATACCGTGATACCTGCCCTCTTTCACGGGGGCTTTACCCCCGCTGCCGTGTTGCCGTTGCGCCCCGCAGCGGCGGCGCAGACCGCAGCCCGAAAGGTACTGAAAGAGCAGCCTCATGCCGTTCTGCTGCCGGTGTCGGAGAACGTGTGCCGTTGGTCGAATGATGCAGGAACTTTTACTGTTTACCCTGCGGCAGCGGGCTTGCCGGCCCGCCCCGCAGCCAACCGTTGCCCTATCGCAATTTGGCAGCACGGCGAACAGAGGGTGATGTACTTGGGTGATGCTTCACGACTGACATGGGAGACGCTGCCGCCTGAAGAACGCCGCGCCGATATCCTGATTATAGGGCATCACCCCGCGCTGCCGCTGACCGACCCGCAGGATTGGTCAGAAATGGGGGTGAAAACGCTCATCTTGTTGCCGTCTGCCGCTCGCCTGCCGTTGTCGCCGCAGTTGCCCTGCCGTGTGATTCGGGTTGCAACGGAAAAATGCCTGATTCGATTGTCGGAATGAAGCTGTCGGACGGGCTGCTTTTCACTTGACCTTCGCGCGCGCGAGGCGTATAGTGGGGAGCATGAGATTGCATCTGCCTGTTTGCCTGTTGACTGCTGTTTTTGGTGCCGTGATGACCGCCTCTGCCGCCGTGGTGGAGTGGGAAGGCGGCAAGGGTCTGTGGTGGGACGGCTGCCCGATGGGCGAAAATACCTATCACAACGGTGATACCGTGCTGTTCACTTCGGCAGCTAAGGTACAGGTGCTGACCCCCGTTGCGCCCGGCAGCGTGGTGGTGGACACCAAAAAGGATGTCACGTTCACGACCTACCGCAAGGTGCCTGAAAGCGGTATTGCGGGCGAAGGCTCCTTGTTCAAATCGGGCAGCGGCACGCTCACGCTCAACGGCGGCAACACCTACGAGGGAGGTACCACGCTGAAAGAAGGTACGCTGCGTGCCACGGCGGCGGATTCGTTCGGCTTGGGTGACATTACTGTGGAGGGCGGTCGGCTGGATTTGAATTCGCAGGTCGTTCAGAACGATATGGTCGTGACAGGCCCCGCGCGAGTCGAGGGTACCTCTCACTACATGGGGCAGCTGACGGTGCAGGGCGAGCTTGTCAAACAATCCGATGTGACGCTGTTTCAGGATGCCCTGCTGAAAGACGGCGCCTATGTGGCGGGTACTCTGCGCGGAACGGGCGGGGTGCAGCTGACGGAAGGGCATGCCGTGTTGGCGGGTAAAAACAAGTATCTGGGTGATACCTATGTGGCGGCGGGGGCAACCCTTACGCTCAGCTCCGATGTGGCGGGTGACATTGTGGTGGACGGCACGCTGCGCACTTTTTGGGATGGTATCAAGATAGGAAAGGGACAGACGCTGACGGTGAACGAAGGCGGCAAGGTGGGGGATGAAATCCATTACCCTGTCTACCTCCCCGAAAATCCTCCCATTGTGGCTTTTGATTCGTATGTCGGCCCCGGTGTCGGTATTCACCCCATTATCAGCGGTAGTTTTCACCCCATCATTCTCGGCGGCATGGCTTCTCTGCGCTTGGAAAAAGGCGGCACGCTGTTCATGAACGGCGGTGCGGTGAACGCCGTGCCCGTGTTGGCGGGCGGTACGGTGGTGTTTCGCGATGCAGATGCCGCCATGGCGATGAAAGGCAAGGGTACTTTCGGCATCGGCACCTCTGTCTCACCCTATCTGCGCAGCGAACTGCGCGGCAAGGCGGAGATTCTGCTGCCCACCGATGCTGCCTTGACGGTGACGAGCGGCAATATCATGCTCACCGCGCTGGATAACTACAGCGGCGGCATTACCCTGAGCGGCGGCTGCTTAGACACGCACAAGCTGGCGATGGACAATGAGGTGTTCGTGTACCGCAACTCCGCCTTTATCAGCGGCAATGATTTCATGGGGAAGCTGGTGCTGGGGGCGGAGTCGGGGCCCCTCTTTGCAGGGCTGGATAAAAAATCGCGCGTCACGCTGCATCAGGATGCCGTGTTGAACAACGGCTCGGTGGACGGCGTGTTGAGCGGCGACTACGGCGTGAGTATCACGGGCTTGGTGTGGATTAACAGCAAGAACAAGTATTTGGGCGTGACGCAGGTTGAATCCTCCGGCACGCTGTCGCTGGCGGGTTCCGTGGCGGGTGAAATTGCCGTGGCGGGCACGCTGCAAACCCCGCATTCCTTTACCCCCGCCAAGGGGCAGGTTCTCTGCATGCAGGGCGGGCTGCTGGATACCTCGAAACTCTATCTCAAGAAGGGGGCGGCGCTGGTGGTGCAAAACAACAGCGCCGTGAGCGGCAACATGACCATCAAAGGCGGTGTGTTGGCGGTGGAGGACGGCAGCTCGCTGAACGTGAGCGGCACCCTGAAACTGGATAAGCCCACGCAGCTGATTTTGCACGGCGATTGGCAGGAGGGGCAGACCTACGTCCTCTTCTCGGCGGATAAAATCAAGGTCGGTCGCCGCGTGTCGCTCAATGCCTTCTTCGGTGTGCCGAGCGGTGCCACCATCTCCACCACGGGCGATACCATTTTGCTGACCCTGCATAGTGCCGACATGCTGGTGCAGGATGAGGTCGCCTACAATGCTATCTGCGGTCGCCGCGAAATGTCCTTGCTTTCCCTTGAGGAAACGTATGAAACCGTGAATGCGCCCGCTCCTGCCACGCTGCCCGCCCCCGCCTTGGCTGCGGAAGCTGCCGCCCGCCCCTTGGGTGATGCGCTGGTGATGGCTGATTGGGGCATTGTGGATGCCAACCGCACGTTCACGAACACGCTGCAAAGCCGCCGTGACAGTGGGGTTGTGCTCGCAGACGGGCAGGGCATGGCTTGGGTGAGTGCCATGGGCGGAGTTGCCCGCCACGGTAGCGAGAACAGTCACAATGGTGCCGATGTCAACCTGAACGGTGCCGCCGTGGGTGTGGAACACACGGCAGGCAAGAACAGCACGCTCGGCTTGGCGGTGGGTCACACGTGGAGCCGTATCGGTGCCACAGGCATGCAGCATCTGCGTCAGGACACGGC
>JAZLFB010000189.1:0-16915 GCA_045615585.1 Akkermansia sp. | reverse complement strand
TGAGAAACAAGGTTGTAATGGAAGGCTCGAAGGGGACAATTGACATCGCAGAATGAATTGACCAGCATGCCTACTTCAATATCATTATCATTGCAGTAGTTCGTAATCTTTTTCAGCTCTTTCACATTCCGGTGCAGATTTTCATGGATGTAAACGCTGTGAATTTGACGGTCGGATATAATCCATTTCAGCTTTTCCAATGAATCTAAGCCGAACATGATGGATAAGTAAATTTCCGCGTCAGGAAAATTTCTGTTAATGAGGTCAATGATGGGGGGGAGGGTTACGGTGAAGCGCCGTACTCCTGCCTGATACAATCTTTCCACTTCCGCTAATATAATCGGAACACCTTCGGCTGTGAGATCCATGTTGCCAACGCAGGACGCATTTAAGGTGTAGTTAAAGGGGATGTGAAGAGTGTTGCACTCGGCGATGTAAGAGGAAAAATCATCCCAAGAACAATCTTGTAAAATTCCCCCGTGTCGACCGGACCCAATTGCGGAATGCCTGTAGGAACCATAAACTTCTGCAATCGGCAAATCAGGTGAAAGTTTGTTGTAGTTGTGATAGTTTACAAGCGTGTCTTTGCGTAAATCGGCAGGGATGGTAAAGTAGGAGATGCTCATAAATTCGATAAATTATTCTGCTTTAATTTTTTGCAGCAAAGCCGCCTTAATTCGGGCGATAAATTGTCGGCAGACATGATTTTGGCATAGGTAGGGCAATCAAAATCAGGAATAATCCCCCAACTTAAAAAATGCACACCGCACAAACACCACGGCGCGCGGCATGAAGTGCCTACTGCTGATTGCCGTAAGGGGATATCCGTGTTTTCGTATACATTCTGCGATACCTTTTCACAGAGACAAGACTTTACGGCGCCTGTAACGTAGTTGATTACATAGCTCCATTCGCCGGCATGACAATATTCGGTGCGCTTGACATCGGATATGTTTTTTTGCAGGGTGTGAGACGCAGAATCAAATGATTTCGCTGCTTCGCAGAGTCGGTTTTCCAGTTCCGGGTCGATGCCTGATTCAACTCTATAATGGGTAACAACCGGCAACTGTGATATTTTTGAGAGGCAGATTTCTTTGATTTCATCTATCAGGTCCAGGTAGTCAGGGGACATGCACAGGCGAACTACGCATGAAATGCCTGACTCTCGCAGAGAAAGTACATGTGAAAAAAAATCATTTAACCAACCTTTGCGTTTCAGCTCAGTATAATGAAGCGATGCAAATATTACTAACCTGCTTTTTAATGATGCCGGCAGAGCAATCATCTCATCTACTCTTGCTCGGAGGGTTAAGTTGGTTACTACGCCCACTGCGTGACCTGCGTAGAGAAGGTTTTCAATCACCGAAACAGAATCCTGAGAGAGCAACGTTTCGCCATGTGCGTACAAATAAATAAAGCACATGCCCCCCATGCGCTCTTTACTATAACACTTTGCCGTTATCGGCAGCCGAGCGCTGTATGAAGGGACAGCGTGGTGTTTGGATTCTCTCGGCACATAGCAATATGGGCATGCAAGGTTGCAGTTGGGCACCCCCATGTCCAAAGCAATGAAACGCTTTATGCCGTCACTCTGCTCCATATGGAAAGACTATTCAAAAGGAATAAAGATATCTTCCCCAAACACCCCTTTGACAGAAGGCCATGTTCCGGGACATTGGCTCTGCATCTTGCACCTGTAGCAGGGCTTAAAATAGGGACCGCTGATGTTTTGAAGGTTTTCGCGAAACTCTCGATTCTCATTATTGGGGTCGTTATAAACGGGGATTTTCATGCCGGCCTGAGAATGCAGATAGGGCCAGTATTTCTCATCAATGGCGCAACGCGGTGTGTCGAGAACACGCACCAATCTCTTAGACTCGGCGGCACGGCTTCTCACGAAATCCAATGCCTGTGATAGATAAGGCCGCGACTCGGCATAGGAAACCTTGATGGCTTCTTGTTGCTTGTAGGCGACTCCACAGTAATCGATGTTGCATAACAGCAGGGTGACGCGGTCCGGGAATTCGGTGTAAAGCCGCTCAACAAATTCGGGCATATGCCGGTATGTCGGGGCCGTTATCAGGTGCTTGACGGTTGTCTGTATGCCGGCATCAATGGCGTGATGCAGCCCCGTAAGAGTGTATTTAAGCGAGCCTTCGTGCTGCATCATATAGTCATGAAGTTTGCTGTCGAAACTGTGAATAGCCGTTGCGATATTCATTCTGCTCGCCGGCATGACAGAAAGCAAATCGTTAAGGAAACGGCGGTTTGATAAAGTGATGGCAGTTGTGAGAAATCCTACCACAATCGGGTATTGAGCCAATACCTCCATCACTTTCAGAAAATGTCTGTGCAGCATCGGTTCGCCGCCCGAGAGGGTGATGCGGGTCATTCCGTGCTCAATGCCCGCTTCCACGGTTGCTCGCACTTCATCTATGCTTAAATCCGGGTGAGATGAAAAATCCTTTTCATGCAAAGGACAATTAAGACACCTGTTCGGACATTTCATTGTCAAGCTAATATACCCGGAACTCATAACTTAATATTTGATTTGATAGATAGCAATGCAACTTTTGTGACCGGCAATAAAGCCTTCTACAACAGAAAATGAATCAGATACCTCCATCAGGCAATCATGCAGCACCGGATTGGCGTACAGAACACGCACCTGACGTGGTTTTCTCATGATAGATGTTTTAAGATGTTGCAAGACGGAGCGCATAACCTCTTTGCCGAAAGGGTTGAACATGTAGATGACATTGTAGTCGTCAAATCCTTCGAAGGTGCCGGCGTCACAACAATGCAAACGGGCTTGAATACCCAGTCTTTTCATGTTGCTGCTGCACGTTGCAAACAAAGATTTTCTCAACTCAACACCCGCCGGATGTAACACGCCGAATTGCCGGGCTGCGACTTTCAGAACAAAACCTTTGCCGCAGCCCAAGTCGATTAGAGCATCCTCAGCACCCAGTGAAATTTCATTAAAAGCCTTTACGAGTATCTTTTCGTCGGTCTTTTCGTATGAAAAGTTCTCAGATGAGTCAGAAGCTAAGAAACCGCCGAAATCAAGACCTTGCAGAAAATCGATGAATCTGCCGGGAAGATGCAATAGGTTTTTTCTGAGCTTTAAAACCAAACGTGACATAATTTCCCTCCGGCATTATGCGCTTACAATATCAATTGTATCATCGTTGCACAGCAACTTGGGCAGCAATTCAGGCTCCTCCAACAGCAGATTGGCAATCTTTTCGTATAAAACACGATTCATGGCACACGTCACTTCATCGATATGACCGGTGTAGGCACCGTCCTTATATCTAATGGCTGAAGTGCAGCCGCCACGGCAGAAACAGTGCCACGGGCAGTTGTGGCAACGTTCGCTGCTTTTGGGAGTGTAAAAAGGGTGAGATTTTAATGCCCGCTCGATTAATTCTCGCAAGGAAAAACCTTCATAGATACTCCCGAATGCCTCATCTCTCATGTCCATGAGCTCGCAGGTGAATATGTTGCCTTTCTGGTCAAATGCAACCATTTTTTTGCCACCCATGCAGCCTCGGGAGAAACAAATATCGAACGGTTTGCGTAGGGTGAGATTGTTGACTCGGGTTCTGATGCCTGATTCCACAACCCTTTTGCCCTCACGAAGTTTTTGTATGATGGCATCGAACATGCGTGCGGCAAAATCTTCTACCTCATCGTTGGAAAGCTCAAGCCCCAGCTCTTTCATTTGGGGGTTGGGCTTAATCAATCCGAATTTGAAGAGGTTTAAATCCAACTCGTTGCAAAAGTAATCGACAATTTTTTCAACGGAATTCCAAGAACGTTTGGTAACAACCGATATGCCCTGATGGTTGTGGTGAAATCCTGCATCATGCAAACTCTTTAATCCGCGAAGAACTCGTTCTATACTGCCGCTGCCGTCCAGAAACGGTCTGTGCTGGTTGTGAAGTTCGGGCGTGCCGTCTATGCTGACCCCGACCCTCACCTGCATGGCTTTCAGTTCGGCGGCTATTGCATCCGTAACAACGGCACCGTTTGTCTCAATGCATATTTCAACGCTAATGTCGGTGTTTTTGAAATAGTTATAGATGAATCGGATTTTGCTCATGGCCATGAGAGGTTCGCCGCCCCATGCCTGAATATTAATTCGATTCAGCTTGAATTCACGACAGTGTTTTTCAATGAAGGCGCATATGTCACCCAGCACCTTGTCGTCTATGACACTTTTATCTTCTAAGTCTCGGAAACAGTAACGGCAGCCCAAGCAGCAGCGCTTGGTTAAGTCAATCATGAAAAAGACCGGGCAGGCTTTTTCCGCTGAGTAATTGACCGAACGGCTGTTTCGATATGTCGCTAATCCTCGCTGTACAAGTTTTAGCTTAAGCCCGGAGGAAATATCTTGGGATTTTAACTTGCTTAAAAGTTCCTTATCTATCAGCAATGTTGAACCATGTTCGGGGGATACAAGAAGTGCTGTCTTTTTGTTATAATAAACATGGGCGCCCCGGAAAATGAATGTGTCTTCATTTTCCTTTAATTCGAACTGCGATAGAAAAACATGAGTCATAGTTTATTCAATGAATCCGTTAGATATTAGTTGATTAATCCAAATTTTGCCGTCACTTCCGAAACAAGCCTCTAAAGTGTTAACCAGTTCGTCTTCATCGGCGCCTTTTTGCAAGAGGTCAGTAACTATCTCAGATTGTCCCTTGTTACAAGCGATGCCCATACGCGTCCGGAAGAGAGAATTATAAAACACCATCCGTCCGTTTTCGTATTTTGCGTCCGTGTATTGGTTTAAGTAATAGAGCTCAACATTCGTCGGCGTGTAACACCTGATAATCATAATAAGAAAAAAGAAAAGGGAGCCTCCGGCGTAGTGATGAACTCACGCGCCGGAAGCTCCGAGGTTCTTAGAACTGGGCCCAGCCGCCGTCAATCCAGCAGCTCCAATCCTCTGAAGTCATTTCAACTTCAGAAACCTGAACAGTATCAAATGCGTTCATGTTTGTAATCCTTTCTAATTGTTTTTGGTTGTATTACTTACGGGCTAATGCCGAAAGCTGGCTTTCATTGTATAGTACCTAACATTTGCTGTCAAGGGGATATATCGGAATAACACGCAAAAAAACGCGCCCTGCGTACTGTAAGTACATGTTGCGTTGAATGTCAGCTATGCAAGGCTGTTTATCATGCACAGCTTGCAATTTTATTCCGTCAGCCTTGAACATGGGCTGCGACCGGAATGGGGGGGGGCTGTGGGTGCCGGCGCGTTAAGAGCGGGTGTTTTCATCTTCCCTGTCCTTGCGGACAAGGCGGGTGCAGCAAACGATGAAGAGCGTCCACACCGCGCCGATGGAAAGAATCATGGTGATGATGCCGGAAAGGGTCATGAGGGGTAAAATAGGGGGTTAGGAGAAGGGGATGCGTTCGGGTTGCTGCGCCGCGCTGTCACGGCGGTGGAAACGGCGGCTGGTGTGCACCACAAAGGCCATGAAAAGGGTGACCAGCAGCAGCCACCCCAGCGGCAGCACGGCACCGATTTTCAGCTCCATGAGGTTGTTGATTTCCGCACAGGTTTCCACAAAGATGTTCTTGTAGAGCCAGCTGCCGAAGATGAGCAGCAGAATGGTGGGCGTAATCCAGTTGATGACGAAGCCCAGCCCGCGCGGCAGCGGCATTTGGGCACCGCGCCCCAGTTCGCGCAGACCGTTTTCCGTACCCCACACGAAGCGGAAGAGAATCAGGTACAACGCGGAAATGATGTAGAGCAGCAGGTTGCCCGCCCAGAAATCCAGCGTGCTGAGAGCCGCCAAGCCATCCCCCGTGAACCAGGAGACAATGCCCGCGCCAATCACCACAAATGTACCCACCAGCACCACGCTCTGCGTGCGGGAGAGGTCCCAAAACTCTTCCATAAACGCGATGGAGGGCTGCACAATGGACATGGAGCTGGTGACGGCGGCCAAGCCCAGCAGCCCGAAAAACAGCGTACCGAAGAACTGCCCCAGCGGCATGCTCGCAAACACCTGCGGCAGCACATTGAAGCCCAGCCCGAAAGTACCCGCGCCCGCAGCGGCGGCCACACCCAGCAGGGAGACAGAGGCGGGCACAATCATCATGCCCGCAATGCCCACCTCCACCACCTCGTTGGCGGCGTTGGCGGTCAGGGAGCACAGGGCGATGTCTTTGCGCTTGGCAACATAACTGGCGTAGGCCAGCACTGTGCCGAAACCGATGGAAAGGGAATAGAAAATCTGCCCCGCGGCGGTCAGCCACAGGTCGGGGCTCATAAGACCCTGCAAGAGCGAGATGTGCACCTCTTTCACCTGTGCCTGCGGGTAATCGCGGCGGGCGCGGGAGATTAACTCCTCTTTCAGTTCAGGCGTGGCGGTGGCGGGAATCATCTGCACCGTCTTATCATCCGCCACCAAAATGGTTTTCGACGTGTTCCACATGTAGCCCAGACCCTCGCTCACGTTGCGTTCGGGGTAGGCGGGGTTGGGGGTGTCCAGCGTCAGCACGCGCACCATCACCAGCACGGCGGTCAGCAGCAGCACGGGCATGCTCCACTTGCAAAACCACTCAATACCCTTGGAAACACCGCGGTACAGCAGGAAGAAGTTGAGGAAGAGCGCCAAACCGAAAAAGACCACCATGGTGCTGCGGCTCCAATCGTAGGCGGTGCCGTCGCTCTCTACACCCACAAAATTGCCGAAGAAGGTGCCGAACTCATCCGAGGTCGTCAGATTCAAATCACCCACGGCGGTGTGCCATGCGTAACCGAGGGTCCAGCCCTCCAGATACAGGTAGTACATGCCGATGCAGAGCGGGGCCATCACGCCCAGCACGCCGAGGTATTTCCACACATGGGAGTGGGTGATGAGAAAGAACGCCGAGGCACAGGAATGTCCGCCGCGCACGCCGCCGCGGCGACCGATGGTCCATTCCACCCAGCACAGGGGGATACCCAGCAGCAGAAAGGCGCAGAAATACGCAATCATGAACGCGCCGCCGCCGTACTGGGCGGCCAGTCCGGGGAAACGCAGAAAGTTGCCGAAGCCCACCGCGCTGCCCGCCACCGCCAGCACCGCACCGAGCCCGGAGTTCCACGTCTCTGTCTTCCGCTGTTTCTGCTCTGCCATGTTACGCGTGTTATCTTATCTGTTTCCGCCCTGTGCGTCAAGAATTAGCCGATTGATTCAATAATGAGCCGTCAGGATTTCTCTTCATCATCCGGCGCAATATAAATGACATGTTTTAATCCCAAGGTGCGGGCGAAGCCTTTATTCAGCTGCTCATCGCCAAACCTTGTCGGAATTTTGGGAGGCAACTTTCGACGATACGGAAACACCTCGTGATGAATTCTCGCAAAAGTTGGGGAGTCTGCCCATTCCTTTTCATGGATTAACATGAAGGGACGCTCTTTTGTCGTAACTTGCTGCTGAAAAATACTGTTCGGTACATAAGGAATGCCGGGTATCAGCGTTGGAATACACAACTCGGATTCCCGAACGATGAGCGTATCCTGACCCGCTTGTTTCACTGCCGCTGCTTTTTCCTGCAGGTCTGTGTACAGGGCATAGCGCACATAAGACAGAGCAAACATCGGTATCATCATGGTTGCATAAACCGGTACAACCCAGCCGAAAAGAAGTACCTTACCACCCCGTGTCAGTTCCGGCAGCAAACGGGAAAGCAACGAGGCCAGCATGGTAAGAATCACCATATCCAAAGGATAATAGGAGCGCGGAGCACCCCAACTGGGAGCAGCCAATAACGGCAGCCATAGGATTAAAAATGCCGCTACACAAGCCCACATCCGCCCATTCATGACGGGAAGTTTCTTTACTCGGAAAAGCAGAATAATGGCTGCAAAAATGAGAATCGGTCTCAAATAGGTGAAATACAGGAAATTTATCCACATGGAAGAGAAAAGGGATTTCCATAAAATGGTGTGGAAAGAAAAATCCCAATCAGCTTCTAAAGCTCTTTCTTTCGGCCCCGGGGCCAAATAAAAAACGGCGGCAAAAAGGAGAAATACTGCGAACAGCGTCAGGTGTTTTCCGGAAAATCCCTGTTTTTTGATTATCCCCCAATAGACGGTAGGCAAAAAGAGGGCCGCAGAACTAATCAATGGCACCGTCTCATTTGCCATCCCCATGAGGGGGGTCAATAGGAGAAGGCAAAGCCAACGTCGCCATGAGAGACGGAAATCACCGCTGAAGGTGGGTTCTAAAAGCAATATATAAAGCATGCAGAGGACCGATGGATATGTCCAACTAAACGCTCCGTCAAGCCAAAAATAATCACTGCGCGAGGCAAGGACGGTAAGGCACAGAATCACTATGACCGCTCCGGATGCTGCATTTTTATGAGGCCAGCAACCTGTTCCCAGACGATAAGCCAGCAGAGGAATAGCGGTAAGGATTAGGGGGTGTATGATGCGGTAGAAGCAGAAAACCGGATGACTGCCTGTGCCATCGGAAGCCATGCCCAGAAAATAGAAAAGCATTTCTCCTATACGGGCGTTTGTATGGTGGTAGGAGGCTGATGCCTGATAAAACGCCTCTTTTATGGTATGACTTTGGCAATGCAGCAAATCTTCTGCTCCCAAAAAGCAATACCAAGAAATTGTAAAAACAATAATGAAAAAGACGGCCAAAGGTATCCACCATCCTTTACTTCGTCCTGTTGATGTTGAAATGTTATTCATTATCGGTAACAAAAGCACTTGAAACTATAACAAAATCAGGAAAGATGTCAAGGTCCGTTTTATTTTTCGCTGCTCTTTTCGAGATAGTCGGCCAGTTGGCGCAGGGCATCCGCGCGGTGGGAGATACTGTCCTTCACTTCGGGGGAAAGCTCGGCCATCGTGCAGTTGTAGCCGTCGGGGATGAACAGGGGGTCGTACCCGAAACCGTTGGTGCCGCGAGGACAGGTGGTGATGGCGCCCTCTACCTTGCCTGTGAAGTTGGCCAGTTCCTCGCCCTCGCACGCAAGGGAGATAGAGCACATGTAACGCGCCGTGAAGGGCTGGTGACCGTGCAGCACGGAAAGCTCACGCAGCAGCTTGTTGTTGTTGCCTTGGTCATCGCCGTGGGTGCCGGCGTAGCGGGCGGAAATCACACCGGGGTGACCGTTGAGCATATCCACGCACAGGCCGGAGTCATCCGCAATCACCAAGCCGGGAATCAGGGCGGAGTAACCGCAGGCCTTGCAGGCGGCGTTGGCGGCAAAAGTGCGGCCTGTTTCGGGCGGTTCGGGCAGTTTGCCGTACTCGGCCAGCGTGTGTACCTCGTACTGCGGGGGCAGGATGCGGGCAATTTCCTTGGCCTTGTGGGCGTTGCCGGTGGCGATGGTAACGGGGATTTTCTTCATAAGTTGTTCAATGATTTCAGGGATTCAGAGGCGGGGTTTGACACAGGTTTTACACATCACCCGCGTCAGGAAGAAGTAGAGGACGATAAAGCTCATCACGCCGCAAACGGTGTCCGCCACGGCTTGCGAGAGCCAGATACCGGCGCTGCCCCACAGGGGCGGCAGCACCATCAGCATGGGAATCAGAATGATGAACTGGCGCGACAGGTTGAGCAAGATGCTCAACGACGGGCGACCGATGGCTTGGAAGAAGTTGCCGATGACAATCTGCGAGCCCACAAGGGGGAACACCGCCACCAACAGGCGCACACCCTGCGCCGCTATGTCGATAAGGCGGGCGGAATGTACGTCCTCTTTATCCGCAAAGAGCCATGCCAACTCGCGGGGGAATAGCTGCATGGCCGCCCAGCCCAGCGTGGTGACAGCCGTACCCGCCGCCATGGCGCAGAACAGCACGCGGCGCACGCGGTCATAATTGCCCATGCCCAAATTGTAACCCGCAATGGGCTGCATGCCCTGTGTGATACCCAGCACCACCATGATAAAGGTGAACACCACGCGGTTCACAATGCCGAAAGCACCCATGCCGATGTCGCCCTCATACGCCCGCAGTTGGTAATTGTACACCACAATGCACACGCAGCCCGCCGCATTGAGAAGACAGGGCGGCAGACCGATGAAGAAGATGCGGCGCACAATCGGTCCGCACAGCTTGTAAATGCCGCGCTTGAAATGCAGCACATGCCGCTTGTTGAAAAAGTGGACGAACACCCAGGCCAAGCCCACCAGCTGCGCCACCACCGTGGCAAGCCCCGCACCAATCATCCCCCAGCCCAGCACGCGCACAAAGAGGTCGGCACAGGCAATGTTCACCACCATCGAGAGCAGCAGACTCACCATCGCCTTAAGGGGGTAGCCGCCCGCACGCATCAGGTGGTTGAAATTCATGAAAGTGCTGGCCACGGGGAAGCCCAGCATCATCACTAAGGTAAAATCTCGCGCGGGTTGCAGAGTGTCGGGCGACGCGCCGAACAGCTCCAGCATCTCATCCAACCACAGCAGGGGGACCCAGCCGATGAGCACGCCGAAGAGGGCACTCAACACCGCGCAATGCCCCACCACGCGGAACGCGCGGTCAAAATCCTGCTGCCCCAAGGCAATGGAAGCCGAGGCCGCCGAACCCAAGCCCACCAGCGTGCCGAACGCCACGGTCAGATTCATGATGGGGAACACCAGCGCCATAGCGGAAATGGCAAAACTGCCGCAGAACTGCCCGATGTAGACGGCATCCACCAGATTGTACAGGCTCATGGCCGTCATGCCGACAATGGCAGGCAGCGAATACTGAGCCAGCAGAGAAGCCACGGGCTTCTCCTCCAACTCCAGCAACTTGGCATCTTTCACGCTCATGAGCGCGGGGAGCATACGCCTATTACCCCCCCTTGTCAAGGTCAGACTGTGCGCCCGCGCCTATCAGGTAAGGCGGCGCGGAAGAGAAAGCAGGGGTGCGGCGTTTGCCCTGCCGGGGTTACCAAGCGTTGTCTTCCATGAACGCTTTGGCATTCTTCTGCCCGGCGGCAGCGGCCTTGCCAATCCAGTGGCGGGCCTGCTCCTCGTTTTGGGGTAACCCGAGACCGTGATAATAGCAACGCCCCAGGTTGTACATGCCGTCGGCATTGCCGCGATCGGCTGAGGCTTGGAAGGCGATAGCCGCCAGCTCGGCGTTTTGCTCAACGCCTTCGCCGTTGCGGTAGCAAAGCCCCATATTGTTGAGGGCCGAAGCTTCACCCTGTTGCGCCGCTTGGGCATACCACAGGAACGCAAGGTGCAGGTTCAGCGGCACGCCCACGCCTTCGGCATAGCAGGTGCCCAGATTATCCTGTGCGTTGGCGTTGCCCTGTTCGGCTGCCATGCGGTACCAATGGGCGGCTTTAGAGGCATCCTTGTTCACCCCCTGTCCGAAATCGTAACACTTGCCCAGCATCAACTGTGCCGTCGAATCGCCTTTGGCGGCGGCGGTTTCAAAATTCTTAACCGCTGTGGCGTAGTCTTTGCCGTCGTAGGCCGCGCGCCCGATGGCTGTCAGCTGCTCGGCAGGAGGGGTGCAGGAGAGCAGAACAAGAGCGGAGAGGAGAGAGAGAAGCTTTTTCATCGGTGTAGAAGAGGGGGGTAATCGTTAACGGAGAGAGACGATGTAGCGTTCGGCATCCAGCGCAGCGCGGCAGCCCATGCCTGCGGCAGAGATAGCCTGTTGGTAGTGCGGGTCAGCCACGTCACCCGCGGCAAAGAGACCCGCTGTCTTGGTAGCGGTGCTGCCGATGGTCTTGATGAAGCCTGCTTCATCCACATCAACCAAATTGCCCAAGAATGTGCTGTTGGGGGTGTGACCGATGGCCATGAATACGCACTTCACCTCCAGCGGGCGTTCTTCGCCCGTCTGCGTATCCTTGATGGTGACGGAGGCGACTTCGCCGCTTTCATCGGTTTGATAGGCAGAAATGGTGCTGTTCCAAAGGGGTTCAATTTTCTCGTTCTCCAGCACGCGCTGCTGCATGGCCTTGCTGGCGCGCAGGGTATCGCGGCGGTGAATGAGATAGACTTTCGAGGCAAAGCGGGTCAGGAAAGAGGCTTCTTCACAGGCGCTGTCGCCGCCGCCCACCACACACACGGGAACATCGCGGTAGAACGCGCCGTCGCAAGTGGCACAGGCGGTCAGACCGTGACCGATGAGCTCTTTTTCACCCTCAATACCCAGATAGCGGGCAGTGGCACCTGTGGCCACAATGACAGCCTGTGCTTTGTAAGCGCCGTCGCCGGTGGTGACAACGAAAAGCCCGGTGCAGGCTTCCTGCGTGACGGAAAGGACTTTTTCATAGGCGTAGCGGGCGCCGAATTTTTCCGCCTGCTGCGCCATGTTGAACATCAGCTCCGGACCCATGATGCCTTCGGGAAAACCGGGGAAATTCTCAATCTCGGTGGTGGTGGTCAGCTGCCCGCCGATTTGCTCGCCGGTGAAAACAAGCGGCGATAAATCTGCGCGTGCTGCATACAATGCCGCCGTATAGCCCGCAGGGCCCGTGCCGATAATGATGAGTTTTTCGTCCATTTGCGTGCTATTGTACCATGAATTGCCGAGGGTGCAAGTTCATTATGCGTCAACGTCCGTTCGGCGTACGACGACGCGGATACATTCAGTTGTTCACCACGGCAATGTAGGGCAGGTTGCGGTAACGCCCCGCGTCATCCATTCCGCAGCCGATGAGGTAGAGATTCGGGGCGGTCAGCGCCGAGAAATCCGCCGCAAACGGCACGGTTTGGCAGCCGAGCTTTGTCAGCAGCACGGCGGTGCGTATCTCGCATGCCCCCGCCTCACGCAGGGCGGTGCCGACCTGTTGCAGGGTGAAGCCCGTGTCCAGCACATCATCCACAATCAACACGCGCTTGCCGCGCACGTCGGGCATGGGCGTTTTCCATTGCAGGGTGCCGCTGCTGCTGCGGGCATCGCCGTAGGACGAGACACGCGCCGTTTCCAGCAAAAAGTTCGGCGGCAGCGCGCGCAGCACATCGGCGGCAAACCACAGGGCACCGTTCAGCAGGGCGAGCACCGTCACATCTTCATCGGTGCCGAAATGCCGTTCAATCTCCCCTGCCAGACGGCAGACGGCCTGTTGCACCTGTTCGGCGGTGTAGAGAATCTTCATGGCAGAAAGGCGGAATAATCAGCTCAACTTGCGGCGCGTCACCAGATACACCTTGTCACCGTGGCGTACCTTCTGCGGCACCGCCACCAGCGCATGCGCGCCCTTGGGGGCGGTTTGCACGCTGTGGGTGACACCCTCGGCATCATCCACGCGCACTTCCTGTACCTCCACCCGCAGAATGCCTGTGGTACAGCCTGTGATTTCAATCTTATCGCCCACGGAAAGCGGTTCGGCTTCCAAACGGATTTCCGCCACGCCCGCCTTGCCGTAGTGGCGCAGCACGCGCCCCATGTGGCGGCGTTGCTCCAGCGCGAGACTGTTGGAGCACCCGCTCCACGTCTCCCACGATTCGCCGAGATAGTACCCGCCGTGCCAGAAATGGCGGTTGAACACGCGCAGCAGCTCTTCCTCCCACGCAGCGACCTTTTCGGGGCTCCATGTACCCTCGGCGCAGCAGGTCACCGCCTCTTTATATACGGAGGTGACGGTGGAGACGTAGGCCTCCGAACGCCCGCGCCCCTCCAGCTTGAAGACGGAGACACCCGCCTCGACCAACTGGTCGATGACGCGGATGGTGCAGATATCCTTGGGGGACATGACGTATTGGTTGTCGATGTCCATTTCAAACCCTGTTTCGGTGTCCGTGACGCGGTATTTGCGGCGGCAGAGCTGGTAGCACTGCCCGCGGTTGGCGCTCTTGTTGTAGGCGGCAAGGCTCATGCCGCACTTGCCCGAAATGCCGATGCAGAGCGCACCGTGGGCAAAGATTTCGATACGCACCAAGCGGCCTGAGGGACCGGTGATGTTCTCTGCGCGGATGCTGTCGATGATGTGGCGAATCTGGCTCAGTTTCAGCTCGCGGGCCAGCACCATCACATCCGCATAGGCGGCAAAGAAGCGCACCGCCCCCATGTTGCACACATTGGCCTGTACGGAGATATGCACCTCCAGCCCGATTTGGCGGGCATAGGAAATGACGGCCATGTCGGCGGCAATCACGGCATCCACCCCCGCCGCCACGGCGCGGCGCAGCAGGTCCTGCATGCCCTCCAGCTCCTCATCATACACAATGATGTTGCAGGTCAGGTAGGCCTTGGCCTTGCAGGCGTGGCACAGGCGCACCACCTTGGGCAAATCATCCGCCGTGAAATTGACGGTGGAGCGGGCGCGCATGTTGTAGTCGCCCACGCCGAAATACACACTGTCCGCCCCCGCGCGCAAGGCGGCAGCCAACGATTCAAACGAGCCCGCAGGGGCCATGGTTTCCAAGTCCTGCATGCGCTCACTATAACACAAACCGTGCCGAACGGCAAGACTGCGCGCGCGGAATAAGATTGCAAACGCGCCCCATAACTGCTATCTTTCCTTTGCGTTGACGGGCGGGCGCAGAGAGTCTGACGTCAACCATCACCCCCCAAAAAACTTCAACCATTCTCCCCCGTGCTGACTGAAATCGACATCCATCTGCCGCTGCACCACGCGCAGAAAGAAGAACGCCGCCTGCGTGCCGTGGCGCAGAAGCTGGACAACATTTCCCTGAAACGCATTCGGGGTATGCGTCTGCTTAAAGAGAGCATTGATGCCCGCCGCCGCCCCATCTGCAAGCAGCTGCGCCTGTTGGTGGCGGTGGATGAGGAGCTGCCGCCCGCCGAGCTGCCGCAGCGTCATTATGCGCCTGTGGGGGCGGATGCCAAGCGCGTCATCATTGTGGGCAGCGGTCCCGGCGGTCTGTTTGCCGCCCTGCGTTGTCTGGAGCTGGGCATGCGCCCCATTGTGCTGGAGCGCGGCAAAGATGTCTCCGCCCGTCGTTTCGACCTGCAACCCATCAACTGCCAAGGCTATGTGGTAGAGGACTCCAACTACTGCTTCGGTGAGGGCGGCGCGGGCACTTTTTCCGATGGCAAGCTCTTCACCCGCGCCACCAAGCGCGGACCTGTCATGGAGGTGTATGAAACCTTTGTGGCGCACGGTGCCGCCCCTGAAATCCTGACGGACGCGCACCCGCACATCGGCTCCAACAAGCTGCCTAACATCATCAAGGCCATGCGCGGCAGCATTCTGGCAGCGGGGGGCGAGGTGCATTTTCAATCCCGCGTGTGCGGTCTGCTGAAAACGGCGGACGGCAAGCGCATCTGCGGTGTCCGCACGGCAGACGGGCGGGAGTTTACGGGCGATGCCGTGATTCTGGCCACCGGTCACAGCGCGCGCGATGTCTACCGCATGTTGCAGGCAGAGGGCGTGCGCTTGGAGCGAAAACCCTTTGCCGTGGGCGTGCGTATCGAGCACCCGCAGTCGCTGGTGGATGCCGCGCAGTACCATTTACGCCCCAACGAGCAACGCCCGCGCGAGCTGCCCGCCGCCCGCTACGCGCTGGCCACCAAGATTCAGGACCGCGGTGTCCACTCCTTCTGCATGTGCCCCGGCGGCTTCATTGTACCCGCCGCTACGGAGAATGACGAGGTGGTCGTCAACGGCATGTCGCTTTCCCGCCGCAACTCGCCCTTTGCCAACTCGGGGTTCGTGGTGACAGTGGAGCCGGAGGACACCGACCTCTACCTGCCCGAACACGGCGTGCTGTCGGGCATTGCCTACCAAAAGGCGTTGGAGATTGCCACGTCGCACGCGGGCGGCGGCATGATGAAAGCACCCGCCCAGCGCGTGGTGGATTTTTTGGCGGGGCGCGTTTCCGCCGCGCTGCCCAAGACATCGTACCACCCCGGTATCACGCCGTGGGATTTGAACGCCTTGCTCCCCCACAGCGTGTGCTGGCGCATGAAAGAGGGGCTACAATTCTTCAACCGCAAGCTGCGCGGCTTTGCGGGGGAGGACGCGCTGCTCATCGGCTGCGAGACGCGCACCAGCTCGCCCGTCCGCATCCCGCGCGATGAAACGACCCTGCAACACCCCGATTGGGCGGGTCTTTACCCCTGCGGCGAGGGCGCGGGCTTTGCGGGCGGCATTGTCTCCGCCGCGCTGGACGGCCGCCGCTGCGCGGAATCCGTCGCCGCCGTGCGATAACTCTCTTCTGCACTACAGGCAAAAAATCCTCCAAGCGCGGGAATACAACGAGTTTGATCTTTGGGATAAGCTTCTCCCATGGGAAAAAGCCGCCCTCCCGCCCGATACGGATAAACAACGCTTCATCACGGAGCTGGCACGCGCCTACGCCGCCAAGCACGGCATCACGGTATAAGCCCTCCCACTGCGGCAGCAAAATGAGCATTTTTCCGCGCCATAAAAACTTTTTTGCGGAAAATCGCTTGACAACACCCCGCTGCAAGCGTATACTTCCGCCGTTCCAAGTCACTTGGGGCATACAGAACAGGGATATGGTGTAATTGGCAACACATCGGTTTCTGGCACCGCTATTTGGGGTTCGAGTCCCTATATCCCTATCCGAAAAAACAGCAAAGACCTCTAAGTATCAATGACTTAGAGGTTTTTTATTTCCCCTGTTTCAGCCTGTTTGACTGCTGAATGACTGTGTCTGACTGCAATTTTCTGTTTTGCAGGCGGTGTTCTTGTTGGCTGTTTTTGACGATGGGTGCCTTTCTGGCACGCTCGTCAAGGTCGTTGATATGTTGGAGTGCTCCTCCTATGTTCATCTTAGTTAGAGCCTTGGCAGGGAATAGCCCTTTATACGCCCGCCCGCACCCCCCTTTAGCTCGCTCTTTCGTTGATATGGCGGGGTTTCTGGGTATGTACAGCGGTGTTTTTCGGGTGAGCTAAAGGGCTGATGAGCGCGGTTTTGTAGGCTGGTACGCCCCATTATCGGAGCAGACGGTCAGCCGTGGGTTTTCTTGGGAGCCTACATCTTTTGAAATGCTGTTGCA
>JAZLFB010000188.1:0-8734 GCA_045615585.1 Akkermansia sp. | reverse complement strand
TCGCTCCGTAACCACCCTGCCATGCGGCAGGGTTATGGGGGGTGTAATGCCACCCGCCTTGTCCCCAATACTCACGTATTGGGCTAAAATTCTTATCGCCCAAGGGCTCGACAAAGGATGCGCCTAAGGGCGCATCCATGCTTGCGCGGCTACGCCGCGAAAGACATCGACAAATCCCCACTTTTCAAGCTGCTGATTCCACGGCAAAAACAGGCCATTCTTCCCTCGAAAACGAAAAAAATTGCAGAAAGTGAGAAATTTGCATTGCCAAGAAGAGAAAAATCGTGTAGACTAGCGCACCGCGAGTGAGCCGGGAGGCCCTCAGAAACATTTACAAAATAGAAGAAGGAGATAAGATGAACATTCTCGACACTATCGCTAAGGAGCAGATGAAGGACGACGTGACGCCCTTCAACGTTGGTGACACCGTTAAGGTTCATTGCCGCGTTATCGAAGGTGGCAAGGAACGTGTGCAGGTTTTCCAGGGCATCGTCATCGGCAAGCGTGGCTCCGACATCAACGAGGCTTTCACCGTTCGTAAGATTTCCTACGGCGAAGGTGTGGAACGTTCCTTCCCCCTGCACAGCCCGAAGATTGCCAAGATCGAAGTGGTGACCCGCGGTAAGGTGCGCCGCGCCAAGCTGAACTACCTCCGCAGCCGCGTGGGTAAGGAAGCCGTGACCGTGAAGACCGCCCGCTAAGGCTGTCCACGATTCCGATTGTTTTCATGACTGCCCGCCTTTCTTCGGAAAGGCGGGCAATTCTTTTGAGGTTATAAGGTTTATCGGGGTTAAGGTTTGTCAGGTCATGAAATACGGCGGCTTGCGCCACGAGAGAAAAACCGCCATCTGACAGGCATGTCAGATAGCGGTTCTGTACTTGCGCGGCTTGTCCACGCCGAATATCTTGACCTGATAAACCCGATAAACTTTTAACCGGATAAACCTAAAGCACCTTTGGTTGCTTTTACTTGTTCATCTCACGGATGCAGTGAGACGTGAAGCGCAGAATGGCAGCACCGTTATCCTGCTTGGTGGCCTCAGGGTGGTTCATCACGTAATCCAACACCTTGGGCAGCAGCTGGCGTTGCAGATTCATCATCATGAGCTTCATGACCTTGCCGTCACCCGCCGTACCGATAACGGACGCGGGTTCGGGGTATTTTTCAGAAAGAGCCTCAAACTCAGGCTGGTACTTTTTACCGATGGCTTCCTGCTTGTCGGTGCTCTGATTTTCGGGAGCCGTCAATTCGGCGGACATGCGCTCAAAAACACCGCGCGATTCGGTGATATAGGCGGCGTAATCTTCGGGCAACGCATCAATCGGCTGGCCGAACATGCCCTTATGCAGCGCATTCAGGGCAACAGCGGGGTCTTCGGGGTTTTTGCCCGCAGCCACCTCATCGGCAATCGTCTCCAGCACATCGGCAACACAATTGAACAGATAAGTCTTAACGGCAGGGGGCATTTCCTTCAGCTGGTGCACCACCTCAACCTCCGCAGCGGCGGGAGCGGCAGGGGCGGGCGTTTGAGCGAAAGCGGCGGACGCCGTCAGCGCGGCGGCACACAGGAAAAGTTTTTTCTTCATAACGCTGCCATTATACCGCCCGCCGCGCAGCATGGCAAGCAATTAAAAAAACTTACCTCTCCCCTTTCACCAGTTCCATCAGCTCATCGGGGGTCATGTGCAGCAGCAGTTTTTCCATGCCGCCCGAAAGGAGTGTATCTGCCATGTCGCGCTTGCGTTGCAGCATGCGGTGAATGTTCTCCTCGATGGTGCCGCGGCAGATGAGGGGGTGTATCAGCACGGGCTGCGTCTGCCCGATGCGATAGGCACGGTCGCTGGCCTGATTCTCCACGGCGGGGTTCCACCAGCGGTCGAAGTGAATGACATGACACGCGCGCGTGAGGGTCAGCCCCGTACCCGCCGCTTTGAGCGACAGAATGAAGTAGGGCGGACCGCCCGCCTGTTGGAAGCGTTGCACCAGCTCCTGACGTTCCGCCAGCGGGGTGCCGCCGTGCAGCAGCAGACCGGGTTGCCCGAAAATGCCCGCCAGATAGTCGTTCAACGGCTCCATGACGGCGCGGTACTGGGTGAAGATGAGACAGGCATCGCCCGCGGCGGCAATGGCGCGTGCCAAATGCCCCAATCGCTCCATCTTACCCGACTGCGCGGGGTCGAAGTAGGACAGACCGAGGTACTGCGCGGGGTGGTTGCAAATCTGTTTCAGACGGCTGATGATGGGCAACAGCAGCATGAGACGCGTCTGCGGGTCGGGTTCCGCCACCACAGCTTGCAGATTCTCCACCTCGGTCTTGTAGAGCCGCGCCTGTTCGGGCGTAAGGTGGCAGTAGGCGGGCTGCTCGGTCTTGGGCGGCAGTTCGGGCAGCAGGGCGGGGTCGCTCTTCAGGCGGCGCAGCATGAAGGGGCGCACCAAGCGGCGCAGCGGGGTGTAATCCGTACCCATGCGGCGTACCAGCGCATTGAACTCCTGCACGCTGCCCAGCAGACCGGGGTTCAGGAACTCGAACAGGCTCCGCAGCTCGGAGAGTGAGTTTTCTACGGGCGTACCCGTCAACGCCACACGGCGGGGGGAGTTCAGGCGCAGCATCGCTTTCGTGCGGGCGGAATCCTCGTTCTTGATGGCTTGGGCTTCATCCAGCACCAGCGCGGGCAGCTCCGCGGCGGACAGTTGATCGGCCAAGCGGGTGGCCATGCCGTAGGTGGACAAAACGACGTGTTCCCCCTTCAACAGCGCGGCGGGGTTGCGGTGCAGCAGCTGTGCCGCCCTGCCCTGCAACAGCGCGGGGTGCAGCACCGACACCCGCAACTGCGGGGCAAAGCGAGACAGCTCCTGCTGCCAGTTGGAAAGCAGCGAGGCGGGTGCCACCACCAAGGCGGCGCGTTCGGCAAACGCCCCCACGGCATGCAGATGGCAGAGCCACGCAATGACTTGCAGCGTTTTGCCAAGCCCCATGTCATCCGCTATACAGGCACCGAAACCGCTATCCGTCACACCCAGCAGGAAGCGCACGCCCTCCCGCTGGTAGGGGCGCAGGGTCGCCGCCAAATCGGCGGGCAGCTGCGGCTCGGCAGGGGCGTTCCCCAACCGCGCCAACACGGAAGCGAGGTCAACGGCAGCGGTCACGCGCACGCCGTCCTCCGTGGGCGGCAGGGCAGTTTGTTGCGGCGTGCGCTGCCCCAGCAGCCAACGCAAGCCCACCAACAGGGGGATGCCGCCCGCCGCCATGCGCGCCGCCTGTCGCCAGCTGTCCAGCAAGCGGCGCAGTTTCTCGCGGTCAAGCCGCACCCATTCGCCGCCGAAACGCACCAAGCCGTCTTCATCCCGCGCGAGCAGGTCGCGGATTTCCTCCTCCGTAAGACTGCGGTCGCCCAGCACCACGCGGGGGATGAACGTGAGCAGCGAGCTGATGTTGAGCGAGGGGGCGCGGTCGGGCTTACTTTCGCCGCTGCCCGCAGGCTCCAGCTTCACCTCCAGCTCCACGCGCGGCGGGCGACCTTTCCACAGGTTCACCATGCGGGTTTCAATGCCCGCGCGCTCCAACAGCGGCAGCGTGGCTAAAAAATCGTAGGCTTGGCGCGATGTCCATGCCGAGGGGCGGTAGAGGGCACCGCTTGCATCCAGCCGTTGCAGAAAAGGGCTTTCCTGCGCCGCCTGACGCAGCGGGCGCAGCAGCGCGAGCATCGAATCCGCATCCCCCGCATAGAGCTGTTGCGCCAAGCCCAGCGGGGCGTGGCGCGGCTTGCCGTCCGCCCCCGCTTTGTGGATAAAGGTAGCCAGAAAGGCAAAGGGGGCAGTCTCCGCGCCCTCTCCCGCATTCTCCGCCAAATGGAAACACAGCGAGCCGAGTTGCTGCCAGCCCTCGCCCAAGCGGCACAGCCACTCCTCCTCGCTACAGCATCGGCGGGCGGCAACGCGGCGCAGGGCGGGGCGCAGCTCGGCAAACCACGAGCGCAGCCTCTCCGCCCCCACCACACCGCCGTACAGGGGCGGCATGGAATCCAGCCAAGCGGCGGCCTCCGCGGGCGTGGGGGTCATATCGTACGCCTCTTCCCCTGCCCCGCGGCGGACGGCGCGCAGCCACTGCTGCAAGCGGTCGGTAGCGCGCTCACGCAACCACGCCAGCACAGGCGCACTTTCGGCGGGCAGCCCGAAGCACACCAAATCGAGCATGCCCACGGCGGCGGATTCCGCAAAGGCTCGTTCCAAACGCGGCAACGAACCCGCAGGGGTCACCCGCAGGCCGCCGTCGGCAAGAATGAGCGAAACAACAGGCACCGCAGGGAGAAAGAAAAGCCATCACAGCTTGGACAGAGCCGCCGCCACCGAGGCTTGCAACTCCGCCGCAGGAAGCGCGAGAATGGCGGCTTCATCGGTCATCTCCATGAGCCGCCAGCGCATGAGCTGCCCCAACAGCTGCAAGTGCAGCTCGGCACAGGATTCGGGAACGGCCACCAGCACCACGAGCGTGGCGGTGCCGCGCTGCCATGTGATGCCCTGCGGCGCGCGCGCCAGCAGCACACAGGCTTTCTCCAGCCCCGGCACACGCGCATGCGGCACGGCCATACCGCGCCCCACATAGGTGGCTTCACAGGCCTCGCGCTCCATGGCGCATTGCACCATCACGGCTTCATCAGCCCCCGTGGCGGCGGCCAATTCACGCGCCATGAGGGTGACAACCTCCAGATACCCCGCATCGGCGGGCAAAACCTCCGCGCGGGCAAAGACAGGCAGATGAGAGGAGCAGGTATCCATAGCTCTTGATGCAGCAGCATCGTAGCACAAGATGAGCCGCGCTGCAAGGAAGAAAGAGGGGGAAACTTTGTTTCTGCTTGCAAAAAGGGCCGTTTGCTGGTAGACTTGCGGCGGCGGGATTGCCAGGCCCGCGTCTCTACTGTTTACAATCTTTTAACGCAATATGAAACTCCGTCTTTTTTCTTCCGAATCCGTGGGTGAGGGGCATCCCGACAAAGTGGCCGACCTCATTTCCGATTCCATTCTCGATGCCTGTCTGGCACAGGACCCTGCCAGCCGCGTAGCCTGTGAAACGCTGGTGAAAGACAACCATGTGATTCTGGCGGGTGAAATCACCACCAAGGCTGTGGTGGATTACGAGGGCATTGTGCGCCGCGTGATTGCCGACATCGGCTACCGAACCGCCGCCGATGATGAACTTTTCAATGCCGAAGGGGTGGAAGTGCAAAACTACCTCTCTACGCAAAGCCCCGACATTGCACAGGGTGTGGATGCCCGCGAGGCCGAGGGCAAGGACGGCGCCGAACAGGGCGCGGGTGACCAAGGTATCATGTTCGGTTACGCCGTGCGCGAAACCCCGGAACTGATGCCCGCCCCCATCATGTACGCCCACAAGATTATGGTGGAGCTGGCACGCGTTCGCCACAGCGGCGCGGTGGCTTGGCTGCGCCCCGACAGCAAGAGCCAAGTGGCGGTGGAGTACGGCGAGGACGGTCGCCCCAAGCGCATTGTGAACGTGGTGCTCAGCACCCAGCACACGGAGGACGTGACGATTGACACCATCCGCGCTTTCTGCAAAGAGCTGATTCTGCGCGTGCTGCCTGCCGAGCTGATTACGCCCGAAACGGAGTTCTTTATCAACCCCACGGGGCGTTTCGTGGTGGGCGGTCCCCACGGCGACTCCGGTCTGACGGGGCGCAAGATTATTGTGGACACCTACGGCGGCATGGGTCGCCACGGCGGCGGTGCTTTCTCCGGCAAGGATTGTTCTAAGGTTGACCGTTCGGGCGCGTACATGTGCCGCTGGGTGGCCAAGCATGTGGTGGCGGCGGGTCTTGCCGACCGCTGCGAGTTGCAGGTAGCCTACGCCATCGGCAAGGCTTCCCCCGTATCCATCATGGTAGATGTCGATACCTACGGCACCGCCACCGTCAGCGAAGAGGAAATCATTGCCCGCGTCCTGAAAGCGTTCTCCTTCAAGCCCGCCGACATCGAGGCTACCCTCGGTCTGCGCAAGCCCATTTTCACCCGCAGCACGAACTACGGTCACTTCACCGACCAGACGCTGCCGTGGGAAGTGCTGGATGAAGCCCGTCTTGCCATTCTGCGCGGCTGCTGACAGACGCTCTTTTAACTGCAAACACAGACAAAGTTTATGAACAAGATTAAAGCTGCCATCATCGGTTACGGTAATATCGGTAAGTACACGCTGGAGGCCATTGAGGCTTCCCCGGATATGGAATGTGTCGGCATCGTCCGCCGCACGGCCTCCAAAGAGGGTTATCCCGAACTGGCCGCCTACCCCGTGGTGACCGACATTGCCGAGCTGGGCAAGGTGGATGTGGCGATTCTTGCCACCCCCACGCGCTCCTGCGAAGAACACGCCGTGAAGTGCCTTGCCATGGGCATCAACACGGTGGATTCGTTCGATATCCACACCTCTATTCTCGACTACCGCGCCGCGCTCATGCCCGTTGCCAAGCAGAACGGCACCGTCGCCATCATCTCCGCGGGCTGGGACCCCGGTTCGGATTCCGTGGTGCGTACGCTCATGGAGAGCCTTGCGCCCAAGGGTCTGTCCTACACCAATTTCGGCCCCGGTCGTTCGATGGGTCACAGCGTGTGCGTGCGCTCCAAGGCGGGCGTGAAGGATGCCCTCTCCATGACCATCCCCGTGGGCGAAGGTATTCACCGCCGCATGGTGTATGTGGAGCTGGAGGAAGGCGCCGACCTTGCCGAGGTGACGGCTGCCATCAAGGCCGACCCCTACTTTGCCTCCGATGAGACGCACGTCTTTGCCGTGGACAGCGTGGATGCCCTCAACGATGTGGGTCACGGTGTGAATCTGACCCGCAAGGGCGTGAGCGGCAAGACGCACAACCAGCTCTTTGAGTTCAACATGAAGATTAACAACCCTGCCCTCACGGCGCAGGTGCTGGTGAACGTAGCCCGCGCCTCGCTCAAGCAGCAGCCCGGTTGCTACACCATGATTGAAATCCCCGTCATCGACATGCTCGCCGGTGACCGCGAGGACATCATCAAGCACCTTGTGTGATGTACGAAGTACGATTTACGATGTACGATTTTTAAGTTAGGCGCGGCGTTGCCGCGCGGGTAAACAGACAGCGGTCTGACGTTTGCGTCAGACCGCTGTTTCTTTATCGGCACCCTGTCTTATTTCCGGATTTTCCTTTGGTTTTGGTGCCGTATTTGCCGAAAAGTCCTTTGGTTTTGATACCCATTTTACCGAAAAGTCCTTTGTTTTTGATACCCGCGATATTGACAAACCGTTGATTTTGTGCTACTTTCCACTCAGTTGATACCCTCATCGGCATGAAACGGCACCTTATCACAGAACTGGAAGCATGGAAAAACGGCACGGACAGGCAGCCGCTGCTGCTGCTTGGTGCTCGACAGGTCGGCAAAACTTGGCTCATGCAAGAGTTCGGGCGTACGCATTTTGAACATACCGCTTATGTGCGTTTTGATAACGACCCGAACATGCGGCGAGCCTTTGAACAGGATTTCGATATGCCGCGTTTGCTGAACGCCATACAGCTGCGGACAGGGGTTCCTGTGCTTCCGCAGAAAACGCTTATCATTCTCGATGAAATTCAGGAATGCCCCGCCGCGCTCACCTCGCTGAAATACTTTTGCGAGGAACTGCCCGAATATGCGGTGATGGCGGCGGGCTCTCTGCTTGGGGTGGAAGAACTGTACGGAACGGGTTTCCCTGTGGGAAAGGTGGAACGTCTGACACTCTACCCCATGAGCTTTGCCGAATTTCTGGAGGCTATGGATTGCGGCGGGTATGCCGAGCTGCTCGCCAAGCGGGATTTCCCGATGATAGGGACGTTCTGTTCCAAGTATGAGGAGATGCTGCGCTACTACTACTACATCGGCGGCATGCCGCAGGTGGTGGCGAACTTTGCTCAACACCGAGACTTCCGCCGCGCCCGCACGATACAGAAGCGGCTTCTTGCCGATTATCGCGCAGATTTCCGCAAGCATACGGATGCTTCAACCGCCCGCGCCATGTCCATGCTGTGGGATTCGCTCCCCGCACAGCTCGCACAGGAAAACAAGCGGTTCACCTATGCAGGGGTCAATCGGCAATCAGAACAAAAGCTCAAAACGGCGCGTTTCCGCGAACCGCTGGCATGGCTGGAGGCTGCGGGGCTGATATGCCCTGTCCGCCGCGTTCGTCTGCCGGAAATGCCGCTGAACGCCTACACCGATGAAGCGTTTAAGCTGTTCGTAGTGGATATCGGTCTACTTTCCGCCATGAGTGAGCTGCCCGCAGCGGTTTTGCTGGAGCAAAACAACGTGTTTGCTCAATACAAGGGGGCGCTGACGGAACAATATGTACAGCAAGAGCTGCGCGCTCACGGGTGCCAACCCTATTATTGGGCAGGAAGTCAGGGGCAGGCGGAGATTGATTTTCTCATCTGCGCGGGCGGGCGCATTCTGCCCATCGAAGCCAAAGCGGAGCGCAATTTACAAGCCAAGAGTCTGCCCGCTTTCTGCCGCCGATACGGCATGAAAGAAGCGGTGCGCACCTCCATGCTTCCCGAATACGCCGTCCGCGAACAAAATGCCCCCGGCAGCAAAACCTACGCCTACAGCCTCACCGATATTCCCCTCTACGCCGTCAGTTGCCTTGTCACCGAACCATCGGCATGAGCGCAGAGCGCGAAAGGAGTACAAGGGGTAATTTATTTATAATTTTTAATTTAT
>JAZLFB010000187.1:0-12446 GCA_045615585.1 Akkermansia sp. | reverse complement strand
GCTGCACACCTTTGAATAAGCCTACCCCTCCCCCGCCCCGAAACCCTAAACGCCCCCTCACCCCACCATGAACATCACCCGAATCCTCCCCCTCATGCTCCTTACCGCTTCCGTGGCTGTTGCCGATAACTACTACGGGCCCAACGGTGCCTACCAAGGCCGCAGCAGCAACAGCGGCGCGGGCAACACGTCCTACTACGGCGCGAACGGCGCGTATCAGGGTCGCAAGCAAAGCGACAACAACGGCAACAGCAGCTTCTACGGTGCCAACGGCAGCTACCAAGGCCGCAGCAGCAGCGACCGCAACGGCAACACCAGCTACTACGGCGCGAACGGCGCCTACCAAGGCCGCAGTACCACCGACCGCAACGGCAACACCAGCTATTACGATGCCAACGGTCGCTACCAAGGTCGCAGCACCACCGACAGCAGCGGCAACACCCATTTTTACGGTGCCAACGGCGCCTACCAAGGCAGCAAACGATAAAAATTGCAGCTTTTTTGGCAGTTTTGCAAAAAAAGTCTTGCATTAGCTGCCGCCGCGGTGTATATTCGTGCCCGCACCCAGTGCGACAACCATGCTCGGTTGGCGGAATTGGTAGACGCGTTAGACTAAGGATCTAATGGAGAGATCCGTGGGGGTTCGAGTCCCCCATCGAGCATAACGAGAGCGGCAGTCGAAAGACTGCCGCTCTTTTTTGTTGGCGCTGACACACCGTTCATGGTAGAACATGACTTCAAACCTCAAACATTTCTCTGCACTCTTGCGTTAATTGGCTAATACCCCACAACGGCAGGTTTAAGAGCATCCCGCCATCGGTCAGGGGTTGGCGGCTATATCCGGACATCGAGCAGCGCACAGCCAACGCCGGCGCATAACGGCGGCAATAGCTCATGAGGCTTTTAGCCTTCAAATTGGTTTCCGCCTTTACTTCTAACGGCACAACCTGCCCCTCATAGGCAAAGAGAAAATCTATTTCCGCCGTGCCGCCGGCCGCTGTCCAATAATAGGGGGTAATGCCCATCTCTGCCCGCAGTTGTTGCTGCACGTATTGCTCGGTAAGGGCCCCCTTAAACTCGGTAAAGACACGGTTCTTTTCCAACAGGGCGCGGGCGGGCAACTCGCATTGGGCCGTCAACAGCCCCACATCCAACACAAAGGCCTTAAACGCCGCCTCCTGATACCCGGAAAGCGGCAATGCCGGTTTACTCACCCGCATCACATGTTCTGCCATGCCGGCATCCAGCAGCCATTGCAATGCCACCTCCAAATGTTTCATTCTAAAGCCCTCTCGCACCTCTTTACAGACAAATTTTTTATTTTCCTTTGCCAGTTGGGCGGGCAGAGAATCCCAAATGAGCGAAAGCTTAGGCACCTCGTTAGCAGGTGCATGTTTGGAAAAATCGCGGCGGTAATCCGCCAACAGCTGCTGTTGTAACACACGCACTTCAGAAAAGTCACCATGTTGCACAAATGCATCTACCACGGCGGGCATCCCCCCAACATAATAATAATGCCGCAGCAAGTCCTCCATCTTGGGGGCAAAATCGCTCAACACATCCCACTCACGGCGGTACAAGGCATCAGCCAAAAGCTCATTACCCGTTGCCGTTAAAAACTCCGTAAAGCTCATGGGGTAAAGATTCAGGGTGTCGATTTTCCCCACAGGCCACCCCGTGCCGACATGCGTT
Organism: Akkermansia sp.; assembly: GCA_045615585.1. Lineage (GTDB taxonomy): Bacteria > Verrucomicrobiota > Verrucomicrobiia > Verrucomicrobiales > Akkermansiaceae > Akkermansia. The sequence goes on along the minus strand of JAZLFB010000187.1, from coordinate 10,754 downwards.
GCCACCCCCAACAATGAACCCGCAGCCACCAGCGGATATTGCGGTGCTTCCTCACAAAAGTATTTGAGTGCCGTCAGCGCATGAGGACACTCTTGGATTTCATCAAAAATCATCAGTGTGTTCTCAGGCGTTATCACCACGCCTGTATCCAACTGAATAGCCGACAACAAGCGTTTCACATTGAAATCGCGTTCAAAACTGCGGCGCATTTCTGCATTCGTATCAAAACGAACGTAAGCCACCTTTTGAAAGGCCTGTTTGCCGAATTCCTGCATCAGCCATGTCTTTCCCACTTGGCGCGCCCCCATCAACAGCAGAGGCTTGCGGCGAGGGCTGTTTTTCCAAGAAAGCAAATCTTTAAAAGAGCGGCGTTGCATAGCAAAATATGGTTACACAACCAAGATAGCAAGAAATCCCTTTATTATCAAGCACAAACAGAAACAAAAGAACATTTTTCGATGGAAAATTACCCCTCATTGGAACATTTTTCCAATGAAAACATAACGTTTCAGGAACATTTTACGAAGGAAATGCAGCAACTTCTTGTTTTTGCGGGTAGTGCTGCTTCCTCAGCGGGAAGCTCCGTAAAGACCGCCGAACTCATCCACATTGCAACAGAACGAGGCATCTGCGGCCAAAATAAACCCGCACTCTCCGCCCAGCTGTCCCCACGGAGCCACCACCCAGCGCGGCGTGCCGCCGTTCCCGCAGAAGAAATAGCAAAGCGTTTCCGATGCATGGGCGGGCATAGCGGGCGCCGTCTCGCGGGCAAAGCCACAGCTCACCCGCCACCACGTTCAGCGCCAATGTAAGAGCTTCCGTTTCTCCTGCTGCCACGGCGGCGGTGAACTCTGTTTTGTTGCGCCCGCCGCAATAATAAAACGCCCCTTGCTCCGACATAGGCAAGGCACGCGCCTGCTGCGCGCGCTGCTGCATGCGCGCCGCATAAGGCTGAAGACTGACGGGCTTCTTCTTCACGGCAACGATATTAACACATCTCGCCGACAAATCAGCCGAAAAAATGGGAAAAAGGTGATTTTGCGCCTATAGAAACGCTTGCGGCGGTCCTTTTGTGGCGCGTTTGCAGTGGTCGAAACACAAAAAGCCACCTGCTGCCGTTTGGCAACAGGTGGCGGTCAAGGTTTCTGAACAGGCAAGACGCAGCTTTAGTAGCTGCGCGCCCAGAGCACGCGGCGAGTGGTGGGCTTGCCGGTGAGGATGCAGGGAGCTTCGGGACCTGTACCCATCTCACCCTGCGGGATGCAGCGGATGGAGATACGCAGGCTCTTGGCCAGCTCCTCTTCCTCTTCGGGCGTACCGTCCCAGGGGCAGAGCAGCCAGTCGGCATCGCCCTCGCCCGCAAAGTTGGCTTTCAGCTCTTCAAGGGAAGAGCACGGGCGGATGTGGCTGTCGCGGAAGGCGAGCTGGCGGGCAAGGAGACTGTCCTGAATATCTTGGAGCAGCTGCACGGCACCACTCACAAAGGCGGCTTCATCCACAAAGCTCTTTTCGTTCACGGCTTGGTCGCGGCGGCAGACGCACACGGAACCCTTTTCAAGGTCGCGCGGACCGATTTCCACACGCACGGGCACGCCCTTCTTAATCCACTCCCACTTCTTGGTGCCGCCGTTCAGGTCGCGGTCATCCACAATGGCGCGCACAGGCATACCGTGGAAGCTCATGGCGTTGAGCTTGGCAGCCAGTTCGTGGCAGTGGTCAAGGATGGCCTGCTTGCTGTCGGGCTTGGGGGTGACAGGAATGATGACAATCTGGCGGGGAGCCACGCGGGGCGGGCAGACAAGACCGTCGTCATCGGAGTGCGCCATGATGAGCGTACCGATCATGCGGGTGGACACGCCCCAAGAGGTTGTCCAAGCGTACTGACGCTCGTTGTTGCGACCCGCAAAGGAGATGTTTTGAGCCTTGGCGAAGTTCTGACCGAGGAAGTGGGAGGTACCCGCCTGAATGGCCTTGCGGTCCTGCACCATGGCCTCTACCGTGAAGGTACGCACGGCACCGGGGAAACGCTCGTGCTCCGTCTTTTCACCGGGGATGGAGGGCACGGCCAGCACATCGCGCTGGAAGTCCTCGTACACCTTGTGCATGGTGTGGGTTTCCAGCTCGGCTTCCTCGCGCGTTTCGTGGGCGGTGTGACCTTCCTGCCACAGGAACTCCGCCGTGCGCAGGAAGATGCGGGGGCGCATTTCCCAGCGCATCACGTTGCACCACTGGTTGACCTTGAAGGGCAAATCACGGTAGCTCTCCAACCAGCGGGAGAACGCGGCACCAATCACCGTTTCGGAGGTGGGGCGTATGACGTACTTGTCCGTCAGCTCGCCTGCGGGAATCATCTTGGTCTTGCCCGTTTCGGGGTCCTTCACGGCCTCCAAGCGGTGGTGCGTCACCACGGCGCATTCGGTGGCAAAACCTTCGGCGTGTTCGGCTTCTTTCTCCAGATACGCCACGGGGATAAGCATGGGGAAGTAGGCATTCGTGTGCCCCGTGCGCTTGAATTCGGCATCCATCTGCTGCTGAATCAGCTCCCAGATGGCGTAGCCCCACGGCTTGATGACCATGCAGCCGCGCACTTCGGAGTTCTCCGCCATGTCGGCGGCCTTAATCACTTGCTGGTACCACTCGGGGAAGTTCTCCGCACGGGTGGGGGAAATTGCGTTCTGTTGAGCCATGCGGAGATTCTATACTTTTCAGGCGGAAAGTCAACCGTCTTTCCGCGCGGGCGCCTGAAAACGTGTCATTAATAGGGGGCTTGGCAGCGGAAATTGTGGTTCAACACCGCCAACCACACCATGAACACCGTCATGAGCCAGCACCCCAACAGCCCGAACAGCACCCCCAGCACGCAGGCAATGACCAAGCTGATGGTATGGACGCGACGCGGACTGCTCATCAGACCGTGCATAATCTGCCCGCCGTCCAAGGGGAACACGGGAATGAGGTTGAGCAGCGACCACCAGAAGCTCACCTGCAACAGATAGGTAAAAAACAGCAGAGCCAGGCGCGAACCGCAGTCCCACGCCTCCGTCGGTATCACGCCGAAAATGAAATTGAGGGCAAAGTAGCCCCCTGCCTGCATGTTCCCCACATACAGCCCCAACAGCAGGGTGACAATGCCGCCCAACAGCAGCGAAGCAATCGGACCCGCCGCCGTCATCAACACGCCTTGCAGGCGGGTCATGCGGGCCTCGGTGTTCGTGCAGTCACCGCCCAGCCATGCCAGATAGATGCAGGGCGTGCCGCCGCCGAAATAACGCCCCACCAGCGCATGCCCCATCTCATGACACAACAGGCAGAAGAAGCCCGCAATCACAAACAGGCACACACTGAACAGGTGCAGCATACTGGTGGTACCCAGAACCCCGCCCAACACGGCCAGTGTCAGCCAGAGCGAAGGGTGAATACTCACAGGTATACCGAACAGCGTGAAACGTATCATGGCGCCCATTCTAGCCGCAGACGCCGCAGCGTGGCAAGCCTGCATTGTTGCATGCAGCCGTGCATGACAGGGAAAAAGGGGGTCCCCTCATCAGAAACCGCCCCATTCCGCCCGCGCACCAAGCTTGTTTCACCGCAGCCGTTTCACCCTACAGCTCAAGATTTTTAACTTCTCTCCGCTTTCGCCCTATGCTATAATCCCTGCATCATGAAACGCACGCTTTTTTCCCTTTTCCTTGTCGCTACGGTGTTCCCTGCCGCGGCACAGGTCGCAGCTCCCTATCCCGCCGAGGAGCAGCCCGGCGAGGCTTGCACATGGGGAAATAAGGCGGGTGACACCACCAATCTCATGAACCATGTCCTCATGTTCTGCACCGCTTCGTTGCGTCAGACGGGGCATCTGTGCGGCGGGGTGCCGAAAGACGGTTTTTCGTTGGTGGCAGACGGCAAGGAGTACGGGCTCTCCGACTTTAATCAGACCAACGCCGTGCATGTTGAAGGGGCTTCGCAGGGTGTTAAGCTGAACGCGGATGCGGCTTCTCCCCGCGCCGCTGACCATTCGGCGGGGTGGGGCATGCGGAGAGAATTCAAGAGCGCGGCGGCGGGCGTGAGCATCGTGTGGCAGGCGGAGCTGCGGGACGGCGCGCACTACGTCAAAACTCATTACACTATCACCGCCGACCGCGATGTAAGGCTTACGCAGTTCACCCCCCTGCATCTGAAAGGCGCGGGATTCTGCCGGCACCCCGAACTGTCGGGCTCACCGACGGTGCAGGAGTCCGAGGGCATGTTCTTCTGTGTGGTGCATCCCGCGGCGCAGACGGTGATAGCCGAAAGCGGCACCGCCATCGGCGTTGTCGGTGCGTGGACGCTGCCGAAAGGGCAGAGCATAACGTTTACGGCGGCAGAGGGCGTGTTCCCCGCGGGACAGCTGCGCCGCGCATACGAGCTGTACTTGTCACGCGAACAGGCGCCACCAGTCGGCATCGGTGGGTCGAGCGGAGAAAACGGTACGGCAACCCCCTAAAATGAGGATTTTCGGTGCCTATTCCCCTCCAAACGACCGGTCTTGACCCGATGGGAACGGAAAGTGCGCTTTCCTCCCCTGAAAATGAAGAAAAAACAGTAGAACGATAACTTTAGGATTGACAGAAACGCCTTTTTCTGCTTGAATATGGTCGAAGTTAACCACAGAAACCTTTCTGCTATGAAATTCACCACTCTTCTTCTCGCTGTTGCCTGCGCCGTTGGTTTCAGCTCCTGCTGCTGCCAGAGCCAGCCGATGCCCAAGCTGCGTCCGATGCCCAAGTGCGGTATGGATCTGCCTGATCCCCAGCCCCAGGAACCCGTGAAGGTTCTTCCCACCAAGGGCAAGTAAGTTTTGTCTTCATTCTTATCCCAAGCCGCCGAGCTGAAACGCCCGGCGGCTTTTTTTGTCGGGAGAGAGGGGGTGGGGGCAATGAGGCTCCCCCCTGAGAATAGAGAAATCCCCTGTCTGATAGGAAAATCAGACAGGGGGATTTCATTCAGCCGCCGCGTACAGCCTGTTGCGGCGGCGTTTCTGCGCGACGGCGTAAGATTCTTTACGCACCCACCGTCACCCATGTGTGAACGGCGGCGGGGTCGAGGGTGCGGCGGATGAAGGCGTTGATGCTTTCCTGCGTGACGGCTTTCAGGCGGTCGGGTACCTCATCATCGTAATCAGCACCCAAGCCGAGCAGGGTGTTCACCGCCATGCCCGCGCAGCGTTTGCCGCCCGATTGCAGGGAGATGAGCCGCGCGGCGAGCGCCGTGGCGCGGGAGCGTTCCAAGGCATCGGCGGGCATGCCCTCGGCGGCAAGGCGCGCCAGCAATTCTTCCAACGCCGCGCGGGCTTCGGGCATCTTGTCAGGCGCGGTGCCAAGGTAGAAGTACAGGCAGCCGACATCCACCCCCAACAGCGAAACCGCGGCGGAGTAGTACGCCAAGCCTCGTTTCTCACGGATTTCGGCGAACACGGGACCCGCCATGTCGCGGCACCATTCCTCGAACAGCACTTGCAGCGGCAGCTCGTCGGCAGTGGCATGCAGCGCGGGCACGGCGACGGCCAGCACCGCCTGTTCCTTGTCCATGGGCACATGGGCATCCCCCGCCTGTTGCGGCGGTGTGGCAGTGCGCTGCACAGGGCAGCCCGCGGGCATGGCAGCAAAAGCCTGTTCGGCGGCGGCTATGACGGCGGCGGGGTCAATATCGCCCACCACCGCCAACACGGCGTTCTGCCCGCACACCAAGCGCGCATGCTGGGTGAAGAGCGCTTCGCGCGTGAGCTGTTGCACGCTTTCCACCGTGCCGTCGCGGTGGTTGCCGTAGGAAACATTGCCGAAACAGAGTGTACGCAGCTTGCGGAACGCGAGCGCGGCGGGGTCTTCCTCCGCATCCAGAATATCGGCGATAAGGGCTTCCTTTTCCGTCTCCACCGCCGCAGCGGGGAACGTGGGGTGCAGCGCGGCATCCGCCAACAGGTCGATGAGGGCGGGGGCATCCGCCGCCAAGCCGCGGGAGGAAAGAGAAAAAGTATTGTTGCCCGCCGAGCTGTTGAGAGACGCGCCCAGATTCTCCGCCGCTTCCGCCAGTTCGGCGGCGTTGCGGGTCGTTGTACCTTTCAGCAGACATTCGCAGAGCAAGGTGTTGATACCCGCCGTCTCCGCCGTTTCGCTGGGGGAACCCGCCCCGAACACGAGATTGAGATGCACCAGCGGCACGCGCTTATCCACACGCGTCACCACGCGCAAGCCGTTGGGCAGCGTGTGTACGCTGCTGCCGCTGCTCTCCCCTGCCCCTTCGGCTTGTTCGGCGGCGGCGTTCGTGCCTTCGGGGTCAATGCTCACCTCGGTCACGCGGTCGGGAGTCAGGTAGGCGGCGGCCACACGCGCCAAGTCGGCGGCGGTCACGCGCTCCAAGGCGGCATCCCATTCATCCATGCAGTCGGCATTGCGGGTCAGGTGCCAGCTCATCGCAGCGGCATTGGCCAAGCCCTGCACGGTCGCCAAGGTTTTCAGTCGTGCCACGCGCATCTGTTTGCGGGTGCGGGCGCGGGCGGCTTCAAAATCCGCGCTCGGCAGCTCCGCCACAAAGCGCAGCAGGGCATCGCGCAGGGTGTCGCGGCGGTCGCGCTCCACATCGGCTTCCACCACCAAGGCGCCCTCGCCCGTGCGGTCGGGTATCGTCATTACCGACACATCGTGCGCCAGCCCCTCTTCATCGTGGAAACGGCGGTAGAGCCACGCCGTGCGGCCATCCCCCAGAATGGAGCCGAGCATGGAGAGAGCCGCGGCATCCGCATGGTTGGAGGCGGGGATGCGCCATGCCAGCATGAGGGTGGAGGTCGGTTGGGCAAACTCGCGCCGCGCGGTGCGGGGTCCCCATTGGCGGGGTTCGGGTTCAGGGGTGACAGGCGCGGCGGCAGCGGGGGTAATATCGCCGACTTCCGCTTCCACCGCGTCAAAAAAGGTCTGCGGGTCGCTCACATCACCCGCCACACAGATGAACATGTTGGCAGGCACATAACGACGGCGGTGGTAGGCGCACATGTCGGCGTGCGTCAACGTGTCGAAGCGGTCACGATAGCCGATGACGGGCAGACGGCGCGGGTGCCGTTTGTAGAGGGTGCCGATAAGGGCGTGGTAGGCAACATCCTGCGGGTCATCATCGTACATGGCCATCTCTTGGCGAATGACATCGCGCTCGCGTTCGTATTCATCCTCCGGGAACGCGGGGTGCAGGGTCAGTTGCACCAGCAGGTGCAGAAACTCGCGCCAATGGGCGGCGGGGCCGTCAATGTGGTACACCGTGCGGTCGGTGCTCGTGTAAGCGTTCCACAGACCGCCCAGCGCGGGCACGCGTTCGTTCAGCTCCTGCCCGCTGAATTCCGCCGTGCCTTTGAACACCATGTGCTCCAACAGGTGCGAAATGCCCGCGCCGGTGAACTCCGCCTCATGCACCGAGCCTGTACCCACCCACACTTGGAGGGAGAGCAGCGGCAGCTCGTGCTGCGGAACAACAAGGACGGTCAGACCGTTGCGGCAAACGTGGACATGGTGTTGCATGGACCCCAGTATGCCACATCACATCGGTAAAGACAAGAGAATGCTCGTCTCCGCATCTGTACAGCACCAGTTTGAGCTTGCTATGAGACACCCCTGCGGTGTAGAATAGCGGCATGAAGCATCAAGATGATTTGTTTGCCTTTTTGAGTATCCCCGGTGTGTCTGCGGAAAGCAAGCACGCCGCCGATGTGGAGCACTGCGCGGATTTCCTTGTCAACAAGCTCACGTCGCTGGGCTTTAACGCCGTCAAGCACATGACGAACATCCACCCCATTGTGACAGCTCACAGCCCCAAGGTGGAGGGTGCGCCCACCGTGCTCATCTACGGTCACTACGATGTGATGCCCGTTGACCCCATCGAGGAATGGGAGAGCGACCCCTTCAAGCCCGAAATCCGTAACGGCCGCATCTACGCCCGAGGCGCCTCCGATGACAAGGGCGAAATCATGGCTCACATTCTGGGCGTGCAGGAGGTGATGGAAGAGGACGGCAAGCTGCCCCTCAACGTGATTTTCCTGCTGGAGGGCGAGGAGGAGCGCGGCTCCTACAGCCTGTTTGATTTCATGAAGAAGCCGGGCGTGAAAGAAGACCTCGCCTGTGACATCATTGTGGTGAGCGACACGGCGATGGCTGCCCCCGATGTTCCCACGCTGTCCTACTCCCTGAAAGGTCTGTGCTGCTTCGAGCTGGAAATCTCCGGTCCCGCTATGGATTTGCATTCGGGCGTGTTCGGCGGCGCGGTTGCCAACCCCATCACGACCCTGTGCGAGATGATTGCGAGCTGCCACGATGCCGACAACCACGTGACCGTGGACGGCTTCTACGACGGCGTGCAGCCCATTGCCGACTGGGAGAAAGAGAGCTGGAAGCGCGTGCCCGGCATGAGCAATGACGAGCTGGCCGCCCTGACAGGCGTGCCCTGCCTGCGCCCCGAAACAGGTTTCACGGGTGCGGAATGCACCTACGCCCGCCCCACGTTCGAGCTGAACGGTATCAGCGGCGGTTACGAGGGCGAGGGCAGCAAGACCGTCATCCCCACCAAGGCAATGGCCAAGATGAGCTGCCGCTTGGTGCCCGGTCAGGACCCCGTGAAGGTGATGGAGAAGGTGGAAGCCCACTTCAAGAAGGTCTGCCCGCCCAGCGTCCGCATGAAGTTCACGATGCAGCATGCGGGCAACGCCTACATCAGCGACCCCAACTCCGCCTACGGCAAGGCCGCCCAGCGCGCGTTGGAGGAGACGTTCGGCAATCCCCCCGTGCTGGTGCGCGAGGGCGGTTCCATCCCCATCATTGCCGAAGTCTCCCGCGTGTTGGAGAAGGACGCCCTGTTCCTGGGCATGGATCTTCCCGACGCCCGCATCCACTCCCCCAACGAGAACATGCGCGTGGAAATCTTTGAAAAGGGCATCGAGATGTCCAAGAAGATGCTGCGCCTGATGGCGGAAGCTAAGTAATTTAGAATTTATAATTTATAATTTATAAAGTGAGAGTTCGGCGCGGCTTTGCCGCGCAGACTTTCTCTATGCAGTGCTTACTGCCCGCCGCTTGAAGGCGGCGTAATCACCGTAGAAAAACACAAAGTACAGCATCCTCGTTCATAACGTAGCAAGCGCTTTGCGTTTCTGAAATCACCCGCGGCGAAGCCGCCGAATTTAAAACTTTATAAATTATAAATTAAAAATTATAAATCTCCCTCATGCCCGCCGTTTCCATTCAGAACCTCCATAAATCTTTCCCCGGTCATTGGGGAAAGGGCGGGGTGTATGCGGTGAAAGGCGTGAGCTTGGAGATTCCCGAGGGCGGGGTGTACGGTCTTATCGGACCCAACGGCAGCGGCAAAAGCACGGTGATGAAAGCACTGGTGGGGCTGCTCTCGCCCGATGAGGGCAGCTGCCGCGTGTTCGGTCAACCCGCCACCGCCGCCGCCAACCGCCGCGAGATTGGCTTTCTTCCGGAGAATCCGTATTTCTACAAGTTTCTCACAGGGGCGGAGACGGTGCGCTTCTACGGTCGCCTGTGCGGCTTGCGCGGCAAGGCGCTGAAAGAACGTACCGCCGAGCTGCTGCACCGCGTGGGGCTGGAGGAAGCCGCCGACCGCCGTTTGGGCGGCTATTCCAAGGGTATGCTGCAACGCATCGGCTTAGCACAGGCGTTGGTGCAGAATCCGCGCCTTTTGGTGCTGGATGAGCCCACCGCGGGGGTTGACCCCATCGGCTCCCGCACCATCCGCGACATCATTCTTGATTTGAAGAAGCAGGGCATGACCGTCTTCCTCTGCTCGCACCTCTTGGAACAGGTACAGGAAATCTGCGACCGCGTGGGCATTCTCTACCAAGGCTGTCTCATTGCCGAGGGGACGATGGAAGAACTGACCAACGACAACCGCCGCAGCGAAATTGTGCTGCAAAACCCCACCCCCGAACTGCTGGCGCAAATCAAGCAACTGGCGGGCGATTCTTGGCTCTCCTGCACCCCCGCCAAGCATTCTTTGGAAAGCGTCTTCCTGAAAGGCATTTGCGAGTACAAAAGCCGAGCATAAGTCTATTCGTTGAAAAGGCGCTTGGCATTCCGGCGGCATCCGTGCTAGAATAAGAGCCATGAAGCACCTCGTTTCCCCTTCCCTGCTCTGCGCTCTTTCCCTGCTCTCGCTGCCGCTGGCTGCCCAATGGTCGGCGGACAGGCACCCGCTGTACGATGCTGCCGCGCCCACCAAAGAACAGAAGGCGGCTGCCGCTACCGCACTTTCGCTGCAAGTGGTGAGCAACCGCCGCATTGATGCAGCGCAGGAAGAACAAACACCCTTTGTTGCCTATGATGAAAACGCCGGGCTGCCTGTTCTGCTGCTGCGCGGCTGGCGCGGGGAACGCGTGAGCGCCCAGCTGCTCATTCGCGCAAACGGCAAGGCCGACAATCTGCGCGTGAGCTGCACCCTGATGAACGCCCCCTTTGAGGTGCAAACACGCATGGTACGCTACACCAAGGCCCACGGCAAAGCGGTGGGTGATATCATCGGCACCGAAAACCGCTGCGACAACCCCGCGGGCGTGCCCCGCCCCGTGTGGGTACAGGCGGATATTCCGCACGACACCCCCGCAGGTTCCTATTGCGGGCTCATCACCGTACAGGCCGACGGCTGCGAAGCCGTCCGACAGCCTATCATGATTGAGGTCACCCCCGACACCCTGCCTGCCCCGCACGACTGGCAGATGCACTTCG
>JAZLFB010000186.1:0-17368 GCA_045615585.1 Akkermansia sp. | reverse complement strand
GTCGTACACAAGCTGCAGCATGGAAAGGGTGGCGCCCGGTGCGGCGGCATTGGTGGTGTAGAAGGTGTTGCCCCGGGCGTCCGCCGCCTCGTAGAGCTCCTTGTGCCAGACTGGCAGGTCCGCAGAGTGGTCCCAGGAGAGGGTGATGCTTTGCCCGTTGGCGTCCAGCACGTCCTCCACGCTGTCCATCAGCAGACCTTCCCCAGGTAGAATGAATGCCGCATCGCCCATCAGGGTAACGGTGCAACCCAGGGTGACCACGGAGTTCTCGCTGAACTCCAACGTTGCGCCGTCTTTTACCACCAGGTTGGCATTGAGGATGGTGGAGGCATCCACCGTGAGCTTGTTCAACACCACGGCCGCGCTGTGGCTCTCCGGCGTGCCGAGAGTGAGGCTCCCGCCGCCCAGCACGAGCGCATCCAAGGTCAGGGGGGCGGACTGCGCTGTAATGCTGGATTCGCCTTGAGACTTCAGCGTGGAAATGTTCTGCGCGCTGCCGATGACACCGTTGCAGAGCTCCAGCGTGCCTGCACCATCCACCAAGCCGCTGATGGAGGAATTTTCCACCACAACACCTGCACCGGAAACAGTGGAAATCACATCACCCGTAACTTTGCTGTGCTCTTTCAACACCAGCTTGCCACCATGATAGACGCGCGCACCCAGCGTGGATTGCGCGAGCTCGGCATCCGCGTGCAAAAAGATGGAGTTTGCCGCCGTAGCGGCCATGGAGCCGCTCACCTTCCCCTGGATAATAATATCGTGGGCCGACACCAGGGATGAGGGTTTGGCAGTGCTCCAGGCCCCTTCAATCGAGATATCGGTGCCCGTGCTCTTGAGGGAAACCCCGCCGCTGGTGGCGCTAACGGAACCGCCGATGCTGATGCCGGCTCCCTCCAGCACCACTGCATAATCTCCGGAAGCGGCAGCTGCGGTAGCTTCCACGTTGCCGTTGACGGTCACCGCATCCGTGGCATGAATCTCCAGATTACTGCCGGTAAAGGAGGTGAGGTAGGCCAGCTTTGCGGTTATCTTTCCGGAACCCGAGAGAATGCCTGCGTTCACTCGCCCGGTAGCGGCGTTCACTGTCAAGCTGCCGTTCACTTGCGAAAGCACGTCCACATCCCAGCCCTCCGCGCTGCCCTCGCCGATATAGTTAAGGGTCAGATTTCCTTGGATAACCAGGATATCTTCACCTATACTAGGCGTTTCACCGATTGTGATCTTATCCTTGGCATTGATAGTGAGGGTGCCGTCTCCTAGACCGGACTTGTCGTGTTTTGCGGTAAGATGAATCTTGGCACCCTCGGCGAGTGCGTCAATGACGACCGCGCCATGGACAGATCCTGAAGTGAAGGTGGCTCCGCCTTCTTTAAGCTCGATGGTGCAATCCGTGGCTTCCCAGTCGGTGAAAGTGCTGTAGTTGCTTATAAATGAGGAAGGATCGCTTGAAGGATCGCCCGGCAGGAACTTGACATTGCTGAGCGCAATCTGCGGCAATCCCCAGAACGCATCGGTTTTCCCATCAGACTCGGTCATCATGTCGGAGTTGATGATCGTGAGATTATCAAGGACAATACTGCCATTGTACGCCCGGAGTCCGGTTTCTTCCAATTTGAGGGATGAATTGTCTTTACTGAAAAGCCCCTGACGCATTAAAGCATAATTATAGAAATCCGCTAGGCCTGCAAAGCTGCAGCAAATAACCGTCTTGCTGTCCATCTTGTTTTTGAACGAACCCGTGTATTCCTCGCAGGTGACAGTACCGGGAATGAAGGCGGGAGCGCCCGCCTCCGTTTCCACATAGGCAAGGTATCCCTCCTTGGCGGAAGCCGTGGCGAGCAAAGCAACGAGGGCGATTGCGGGAAGATTCGGTTTCATTGCGGAAGTCATCGGGGTTCTGCGGTAACGGCTATGAGCCGGCGGGGCATGTTGTCACGTAGGTTGTAGGTGTCTTTTAATTTCCGGTCATGAGCCTGGCGTATTCCTCGCGGGAAATGATTTTGCCCTCACGGTTGATGTAACGGGGGGATTCAGAGGTATGGATTTCATCCTCCTCACGGACCTCGCAGCTTATCTCCTGAATGTCGTCGATGCTCTTGTCGGCGCGGGTGCCGGTGTTTTCCATGAGCCATTCATAGTAGCCGAGCATGCTTGGATCGATGGTTTCATCGGTGGTTTTGGTAAGCATGACCTCATGCTCCTTCCAGATGTCCAGGAAAGGGAACTGGGAAAGCAGGCGGACGTTTTTCCCTTTGGTGATGGTGCCCGTGCTGTAGAATTCGAGTGCAGCGCCGCTGATAGTTCCGTCCAGGAACAACTCATTCGCCAACGCACGGACAATGACCTTCGAGATGGAGCCCCTGGCGGAAATATCATGCACGGTCACCCTGCTGCCGCCATACATGGGTTCCACGGTGGCCACAAGGGAATTTTGCGAGGAGCCGCTCAAGTCATCGGTGATTGCGCCCAGATGCACGCCGCCGCTGGCGCTGTTGGCGATAATCCGCGCGCCTGCAACCGCCGTTCCGGTAATGCCGTTCCTGCCATCAAGGCTCAGAACGCCGGGGCTTTCCACAATATCCAGGGAAACGGTGTTGCCTGCAAGGTTCGCGGATTCATTGAACCAGGTGTCGATGGCCGCTATGTCTCCCGCTGCAGAAATGCGGGTTTCTCCAAGGACAAGCATGTTGCGGAGCAAGACATTGCCGGTGCTGTCGATAACAAGGTCTCCCGTCACATAGCATGCGGAATCCCCGCCATAGGGGGCGAGCGTCAAATTGCCCGAGCTGTGGATGGGCACCGCGCCATTGGCGGCGTTGTGAACGCCCGCAAACTTGAGCGTGGCGTTGCCGCCAATGCTGAACCCGTCATCGGAACGGAGGGTCAGCAACCGTGGCGCCAGGATGGTGTAGGCCCCCTCGCCGCTGAACTCCAGTTTGTCGGTGAAGCTTTGCTCGCCGACGAACTCCAGGATGTTCTGCGTGGTACCATTGCCAACTTGATGGAACGAAGCGTCCTGGATTTCCGGCACGCCATCCAGGATGAAATGGCCGCTGTAATCAATGGCCGCGCTGCCGATGGTGGATGGCGCGCCCTCCACCACGAACCAGAAGTTGTACGCCGTGTTGAGAGCCCCGAAATCGAGATTGTTCGAGCCGCCGCCGTGCCAGTGGAGGCCACCGTTGTCGCGGGTCAACCCGAAGGTGCGGAAGTTGAGCCCGCTGTCGAGATTGCCATAGAAATCGATACGGCGACCAATGATGTTCGGTTCGGTATCGGCAAGCGCGGGCGCGAGCCTGCCGCTGCGGGAATCAACCGTCACATGCTCGCCGCGGAGCGTGGCCAGCTTAACCGCCCCGGTAGCCTTGAGGAAGACATCTCCGGCGGAACCCAGGGAATAGGTGGAGCTGCCCGCAATGCCGAAGGGATTGTCCGAAGAGCCGATGCCGCGCTCCGCATAAAGGGTGACGGCGCCGTTGTCCACCTGCACCGAACCGCTGATGGCTCCGGCCGTGGAAAGGAAAAGGTTCCTGGCCTGGATGCCGCCGTCTCCAAGGTTGAGGTCGCGGTTGGAGACAACGAGCACGTTGCCGCCCGTGGCGGTGAATTCCGGTGCATCCACGGCAATGTAGTTGCGGGTGTAGACGCGGTAGGTGCCGCCGACATCATGGATATCCGTGGAAACAGCCTGTTGCAGGAGGCCCTTCTCCAGCTCGTTGATGCTGCTCTCCCTGGCCTCGAAGTAGGACATGGCATACAGGAGCTCGCCCGTTACCGCATCCTCCGATACCAGCCTGACCCCGGCGCGTTTGCCGGACTTGATTTCTGCACGGAAGGCGGTTGCCCAGTCGGAATAGACGGGGGTACCGTCCTCCGCGTATTTGACGGGGCGAACAGTGAAGCGGAATTCCCCGCCACCGATACTGCTGTCTGCGCCCGTGGTGAGGGTGATGGCCTTCTCTGCGCGAATGGTGGTTTGCATGTCGCCAATGGCTTTCCCGTTGGCCTCTGCCGCCAGGCCGCGGTGCAGGCTGCCGAGCATGAGGGAGGCGGTTTGGTAGCCGCTCGCGGCAGTGGCGAGGGAGCCGAGCAGCCCGCTCGTCCTGGCATCATAGGAGCCGCCGGGGCGCTGCCCCTTGAATTGGGCGGTGATGGCGGCACAGGTGGAATCATTGTACACCTTGCCTATAACCTTGCCGAACCCGTCCACCTGGTCCGGGCTGATGAAATTGCCGGCGGCATCCTGGTTGACATATTTGCCGGAGGCGTCTTTCAACCAGTAGAGGCGGTAGATGGATTCGTTGAAGCCGCCGTAGTCGACGGCAAGCTCGCTGCCATGCAGCCTGCGGACCTCTGCGGTGATGTCTGCCACGAGCGCATCGTAGTACGCCTGGGCAAAGTCGGTCTCAAGCTTGTCGGCATGCTGGGCCAGGTAGGCGAGGGCATCCGCCTCGTTGGCAAAGGTTGTGCCGCCCACAACATCCTTGCCGCTGAACGAGAACATGATGCCTGCGAGGTAGTCTCCCCGCCCGCTGTCGTAGAGTTCCTTGAAACTGGCGCGCACCTGGGCCAGGGCCTCCTTTTCCTCCGGCAGCACGAATTTGCCGTTCGCATCACGGTGAATGTAGTTGCCTTTTGCGTCCCGCTCGTAGTAGAGCTTTTCATAGCGCAGAAGCCTGGCGTAATAGTCCTCGGAGAGCTGGTCGCGGCCTTTTTGCGCCAACTCGCGCAGCCCGGTGGTGTCGGAGTCGGGGGTGGCAAGGAAGTTGCTGAGGTCCGTGCTCCTGACAGAGGTGATGCCCTTGTCCGCATCCAGCTTCACGCTGCCGCAGCGGCTTTCCACATAATCGAGCTCCAAGGCATTGGGGGTGGAGATGGAGATGTCACCCTCCGCCTCTGCGGCAAGGATGCCCGGGGAGAAGTCCCCGCGCTCCACGCGGATGTCTCCGGTCTCCGAGAGAAGCGTGGTGGCGGCGGCGGAACCGGACGCACCGGGCCCCGTGTGGATATGCCCGTGCGCCGCAATGAGGGCGGAGTCTCCCGCGCGGAATTGGATGCTGTTGACGGCGCCGCCGGAATACAAGCTGAGGTATTGCCCGGCACGGAGCGACAGGTTGCCAGCATCCCGCTGCGTGGCAAGGTACAGGTTCTGCCCGGCAGAGAAGGTGGCAGTGTCTGCATTGAAGAGGAGAGACTGCCCGATTGTGCCGATGCTGCCCTTTGAGGCCGTCATGGTAAGGGTGGTGCTGTCGATGCGGGCAGCGGTCCCGGCAGTGATGTCGTTCCCGGCGTTCACCGTGCAGACGGGAGCCGTGACCACGCCGGAGAAGTTGACATTGCCGCTGGTGATGGTGAATGCCGGGGTGCCGGTGCCGGAGCTGTCAAAGTGGATGCCGATGCTGTTGGCGGCATCGATGTAGAGCGTGTTGGTGCAGAGGTCCGAATATTCGAGCTTGTACTTCCAGCGGTAGAAGGTCCCGGGATCGTCGAGTGAGGAAATCTTCTTGTCGCTGAGCGAGTGCGCGGAATACGCATAACCGTTCGCCGCCGTTCTCGGGGCGTAGGTACTGTCCAGCTCGCTTTCGATTTGCACGCCTGCAGTGTTGACCTTGATGGTGTCGATGATGGTTTTCTTGGTGCCGATGACGCCGTCGTTGCAGATGTCACCCTTCTTGGCGTCTCCAATGCTGCCGGAGAATTCCAGGCGCCCCGCCTCCTCAATGGGGGTTTGGGTTTTCTTCGTCAACACAACCTGGTAATCGGCGGTGCGCTCGTAAACGGTGGAGGTGGCAAAGCCCAGGTTGGTGGAGGTGGTGCCGCTCCCGCTCGCCACGGTCTGGATCCACTCTCCGGCAGCGTTCTGCCTATAGGTGGTGGTTTCACCGGTGGCGTAGTTGCGCAGCGTAATGCCTGCGCTGGATTTCGCCGTCAAGTCCACCGTGCCGATGTTGAGGGTGTAGGCGGAGTTGTTGGTAACGGCCACATCCCGCAGGCCGCTCGTGACATAGAGCCCGGCGTTTCCGGTGGGATCGGAGTTGACGATGGTTCCGGTAATGTCGATACCCGTGTCCCTGGAGAGGTAGCTGTTGAGGGAAATCCAGTTGTTCTGCGCATCGTACACCAGGGAAATGCCCTTGTATCCATCCAGCTTGAAGATGCTGTTGGCATGGTCCTCTTCATAGAGTTTACGGGCCTGTTCCACGGTGATGGCCTTGCCCTCTGCGGTCAACACCAAGAAATCCGGGTTGATGACAATCTCCGGGGGCAGGCTGCCGCTGTAGATCTTGCCGTTGAGATCCACAACCTTGGCCGTGATGGAGACGGAACCGGAGACGCGGATAACACCCTTCTCCCCGGTGGTTCCCTGTTCCGCGGCTTTCCGAATGTCCTCGGCTGAGAACGTCTTGCTGTAGTTCTCCGCCCTGTAGCACCCGGAGTCCGTTTTCTTCTCGTGGTCACCGCTGGCTTCGGCAACTTTGTCGGCATGCGCTATGAGCCTTCCCTGCGCATCCGCTTCCCAAGTATCGAACAACCCGGTGTACATCTGAAGGGGCCCGGTGAGGCTGTAGTTCTTGTCGGGCGCATCAAAGATGAAATCCTCTCCGGCATCCATGGCCATGGAGCCGCAGCGGATATCGCCCGTGATGACAAGGTTGTGCTCGCTCGAGGCATAGAAGCTGCTGTAGGGGAAATCATACTTGCCGGAGATGTAGAGGTTGCCCCGGGCCTCGGAACGGATGGCCACACCCTCGCTGCGGAAAAGCTCCGGCGCGGCGCAGGAGGACACGGCTCCCTCCACCGCGCGGCGGTTGAGGATAAGGCCGGTCTCATAGCCCTGCAGCGTGGCCCCCTTGGTTTCAACATGGCTGTTGCAGGAGGCGGAGAAGAATATATCCAGTCCGTGCCTGGCGGGGCTGTAGAGCTTGCCGGCAAGCACTCCCTTGTCTGCCTTGGTCTCAATGCGGAAAGCCGCCCCTGGAAGCGTGAGCGCCTCCACGGCCACGCGGTCCATGGATTCACCCGGCACGCGGTAGGAGCTGGTGAGGGCATCCAGGATGGAGGACGGGGCAAGCCAGGTGCCGTCTGCCCGGCGCGTGCTGCCATCGAAAATCCTCTGGGCAGACCGGAATTGCAGGCTCAGGGAATCTCCGCTGCCCTGCAATACCATCTGGATGGCGGAGCCCAAACCGGCGTATAGCTTGGCGGCATCGTTGATGCGGATGGTGGAGGTCACGTTGGCCGCCGTGTCGAGGGCGGCGGTGCGGTAGTCGTTGCTGTCGCGCTTCTGGGAGAAGGGCTGCTTCACCGTATTGGCGGAGCTGTCGTTGTAGATGGCGAGCTCACCGCCCGCGCGCACATCTGCATTGATGGTGAGGCTTTCGCTACGCTTGTTGTGGATGACGGCATCATTCTTGCCCCAGAAGAAGTTGGTGGTGTTGGTATCATCGTCTCCCGCCAGCAGCATGGTGCCGTCCACCAGCTGATAGCGGCCGGTGGCGCTGCCGGATTGGATGGTGATGTTGCCGATGGACTCGACCGCGCCGTTGATGTTCACGGCATCGGTGGTGTCAATGGTGTTGACAACGGATGAGTTGAAGGTGGGAATGATGGCGCCGCTCTTCACGCTGTTGACCATGTTGTGCCTCGCATGGGAGTAGGCGGTCAGCTCGGTGTCTCCCCAAGTGTCGATGCTGCCGTTGAGATTGAGCGTGGCGTTGGCGGCAGTCTGGTCGGAAGTGTTCAGGATGCAGTTGGCGTTCAGGATGCCGCCGGAGAAGAGGGAAATCTCCGTAAAGCTCTCCACGTTGTTGGTGGCGGAGATGAGGGCGCTGTACGCCTCCCTGTCCAGGTAGTGCTGCGCATCCGCGCGGCGGCGTATCTGCGAGCCGCTGCCCAAGGTCACGGTGGCATTGACGGTTTGCTTCACATCCACGGTGCCCTTGGACGTGCCGGAAACAAGCCCCATGTCTCCGCCGTACACCATGGACTTGGAGTCGTCCAGGCGCGTGAAGAGGTGCTTGTTGTGGGCGTTGATTTGGATATCATCCGCCAGGATATCCAAACCATTGCTGCCCGTGCCCAGGGTCACGGCGGCGGTCTGCGTGATATCACCGGCTATCTTGCCTACATTGACATCCACCGTGATGCTGCCGCCGGCTATCAGCTGGGTGACTTTGAGGGCTACATCCGTGCGGGCCTGGGCGACAAGCTTTTCAACATCAATCTTCCCGCCGTCCAGCGTGACGGTGGCGGTGGAGGTGCCGCCCGTCTCAAAGGCGTTTTTGCTGAACGGATTGAGCAGGAGGGATACGCTCACCTTCTTGCCGAAGCAGAGGAACTCGTCCGTGTTGAGCGCCTCCAGGGTAAGCGATTTGCCCTTGGCGTCAAACCCCGTGCCGATGGCGACATTGCTCGTGGTGTAGCCCTTGTTGGTGGTGCAGAGGAAATCTGCAATGTTGGCCGCGTTGGCCACAATGTTGTGGCCGGTCATATCTCCGGTGTGCTTGCTGCGGGCACGCACGGTCATGGCTCCCTTTTCCGCTCGCAGCTTGGCGTTCTTGCCCAGCTTCGTCTCATTGGTCACGTTCTGCGTGAATTTGTTCGTGGGGAGAGAAATGTTGATACCGATGGCGTTCACGCCGAGGAAGGCGAGCTTGCCATAGGTGGCGGCCACTGAATCGATGGTGATGTTCCCGGTCCGCGCGGTGATGGAGGCATTGTTGCCTATGCTCAAGGTGGCAGTCACGGTGTCGATGGTTTCCAGCATGGGGAAGGAAAGCCCCAAACCGCTGCCGCTGATGTGGTCCATGGTAATCCCGAGCGTGCGGTCGATGTTCTGGAGAATGTCCACCGAGTTGCCGGTGATGCCGGCATTGTCCTCCACAGTCAGGGTTTGCGTGGTGCCCAGGTTGAAAGTGATGGGCGTGGCCCCGGCGGAAACAACGGCCAGCGTGATATCGTAGACGGAGGCATCCAGGTTGAAGATGGAGTTGGTGCCGATGGTAACGGCGTTCTGCGCCTCAATGGCTATGCCTTGGCCCATGGTGAGGGTATTGGTTTCCTTCTGCGTGAAGGAGGGAACAATGAAGGCGATGTTGCCGAGGCTCGCGGCTACGTTGACATGGTGGTACGTTTCCTTGATATCGGAATGCGTGGCGAGATTGATGGAGCCCCCGGCCTTGAGTTTCGTGGCTCCCTTCAGCTCGACTCCCGTGTTGGCGGTGTCCGTCCAGTCGTACACGGCAAACGTGGCGGCTCCGCCGGCCACGGCCACGCCCACGTTGTGGAAATTGTCGGTGTGCTTCTGCCGGGCGTCGATGGTGATGTCGCCGGTGGCGTTGAGAACGGTGTTGTTGACGACGGCATTCACGGTGGATGCCACGTTGGTGATGTTGAAATGGGGGGCAATGGCGAGGATGCCGCCCGTCACGGGGACCGTGGTCGGCGTGGTGGTGATGGTATCCGTGGCCAGGATGGTGGCGTTGCCGCCCACACTGGCGCTCATGCCGCCGAGATCGACCTTGGCGGATGTTTCCGGTGATTGGATTTTGTCCACCGCAGCCGCCGCGCGGCCCATGGCTCCGCGCACATCGGCGCTCACCATCAACTGCGTTCCCTCGTCCAGCTTGATACCGGAGCCTTCAATGAAACGGCATACCGCGTCAATCTCCGCATCAATCTCCGCAGCGGCCTTGGCCTTGTTCTTCTCCTCCTCGGCGGTCAGGGACGAGGTGTCGCTGGAAACGCGCAGGGCGTTGACATCCACGTTGATGCTGAGCCCCAGCGAGCCGGAAACGGGCACGGTGGTGTAGGTGGCCGTCCGCGTTGTGTCTGCCGTGACATTCAGGTTGCCACCCAGGGTGACGGGCATGGCACCCTGAATCCAGGCATTGGAGGAGCCTGCCATGTTGATGGCGTTCACACAGAGGTTGGCGGAGACGGATGCTTCCGGATTGACGGAAAGGGCGAAGGTCCACAGGTGCGAACGCAACCACTGGTCGTTTTGCGCCTTCACGTTCAAATCCCCCGTGGTGGTGATACCCACGGCCTGGTCTTGCGCAATCACGGCCTGGTCCGCCGTGATGGAGGCCTCTGCCGCGCCGCGAAGCACCGGGCGCACGATATTCAGGTTGCCGGCGCCGAACAACCCGCCGCCTACATTCACCGTCACCGCATCTGCGTTGCCGGTTTCCTGCGCCAAGACATTCATGGACCCGGAGCTCACAGAGACATTGTGCGCCTTGGCTATCACGCGGTCGCTGATGTCGATGACGCTGACATCCACGCCGACTCCACCGCCCAGCGCGCCCAGCGCCGCGTTGGCAACGGTGAAGCGGGTGGAATCGTCCTTGCCGACGTTGGATTTGTTGTCCGCCTTGATGGTGAGGGCGCCGTTCATGTGCATGACGGATTCATCCAGGCTTGCAATGACATTGTGCGTGATGGAAGCTGCCAGCGCGCTGCCGGAGACACCCGCCAGGCCGGAAGCCCCGCAACCGATGACCAGGCCGGACAAATCTGCGCCACCGGAGGCGTGCAGGGTGAAATTGTGCGCATTTACCACGCCTCCCCTGGTCATTGTGGCGGCCGTGGTGGCGTTGTCCTTGAGCACGGCCACGCCGGCACCGAGACCGACCCCCTTGCCGATTTGCACACCCAGCGTGCCGAATCCGAGCGTGAGAGTGCTTTTCCCTGTGGCTTCCGCCTTGATATCGGCTTTCCTGTCGCTTTCCAGCCCCCTCTTGTTGAAGAAGGAATCCAGGATATCCACCTGGGTGACGGAAGCATCGGACACCCAGGAGAAGCTGCCGCTGCCGGCAATGCCGGCCTTGCCGCCGGTAACGGTGGCATTCGCGCCCGCAAGGATACCCGTGGTGCTCCCGTCCGCCAGCAACTCGGTGGTGCCGCTGTTGTTGATGACGCTGTTGCTCACGAGCATCTCCGTCACATTGGTGTCCTTGTCCCCGTTGCCGCCCACATAGACGAAGGAAAGCGCCCCGCCGATACCTGCACCGGGCTTTTTACCGCCCGCGCGGACAGTGAGCGCGCCCACACCGTCCGTGAAGGTGCGCGTTCCTTGGGAAAGCGCCTTGAAAACGCCGTCCGCCGCCGTGACAGTCAGGGTGCTGCCCTTGATGTCGGTGGTAACATGATTGTTGAAGTTCAGGTAGTTGAGCATGCCGGTGGTCGACAAGGCCCCCTTGCTCCCTGAGGCTCCCACGGAGATGTAGGTGGCATCCAGGTTGGAGGAGGCCAAGATATCCGCCTTGCTGCCGATTGTGGCAGTGACATCCTCTATCAGGGCCAGGGTGGCGGCCCCGGCATAGCTGCCCCAAGACATCACCAGGCCGATGCCCGCCGTGTCCCCATAGCCGCCGCCGAAACTCCACAGGCGCTCGCGGTGCTTGTCCGTGGCGTGCAGGGTGAGACTGCCCGCGCCAATGGAAGCCTTGCGGATGGCGGCTTCCGTGGTGGAACTGACGGGAGCAAAGGAGAAGACGCCGCCCGCGCCCACGGAGAGGCCCTTTTCATGCGAGGCTGCCGCGCCGATGCTGACGGCCGTGATGACGGATTTGTCCTCCGCCGTGACAGAGAGCTCACCGGGCGTTGAGACGGTGCAGCCGTCGATGATGGCTTTGCTGCTCATGTCCATGGCATTTCTGGCAATGGAGGCGCCGAAGTCGAACGACACACCGTTGGAAGCCTGGAGGAGGGGGGAATGTTCTCCCTGGCTCAAGTTTCCGCCGCTGAGAAGACTGTTGCTCCCATCGCTGATGTTGTCGATGTTCTGCAGGTTGTTCTCCAAATCGTTCGAGTTGTTCCTCTTCTGCGCGTCAAGCAGGTTTTCGAGCGCCAGGTCGTCGAATTCGCCGCCTCCCTCGCCCTTGGCCGTCAGGCTGATGTCCAGGGCTGCTCCGAGCGTGCAGGAGAAGGAGGTCAGATCCGTGATGGAGGTGATGGTGACACCCTGCGCGGAAACATTGCCACCGGTGAGGTAGGCACCCGTGTTGCCGGAAAGGGAGTTCCACGCGCTGCCGGCTGCAATGCCGGCGGTGGCTGCACCCACGCCCGCCGCCACATCCACCGCCACCACCGTGGCGGTGTTCTTGGAGTTCATGAAGAAGGCCCCGATGTTGCGGAAGTCGCAATCCGTGACGTAGGCCGTGGTATCCATCACACCGCGGTTGATGGAGATGGCCCCGGCTCCGGTGGCGGTGTTCTTGTCCGCTGTGTTGACGGCGGCATCCCCCGCCACGGAGACAATGGTGGTGCTGTCCGTTGCCTGGGTGGTGATGTTGTTCAACCTGGCGTTGGCGGCGGTAACGCCATCCTGCCGCGCGGTGGTTTCGGTTTGGTTGTAGGATACGCCCACGTTGGCGGCCGCGGCAGCCTCCGGCGAATGGTCCCCCTTGTTCGTTTGCACGGCGCAGGAGATGCCGATGTTGACAAGCGTGCCCGTGTTTGCGGCCTCCACATTGAGAGCACCGTAGCCATCGAAGTTCAGGGTGATGGTGCCCGCGCGGTTAAACGGCAGGGCGCGTTCCCCCGCCAGGGCGTTCCAGTTGTCCGCAAAGGCACTGCCGATGGGAAGGTTGTTGCCCAGCATGGCAGCCGTGAAGGCGTTGTTGACCGTGACGGCCACGCCGAAACCAATGGCCCTGCGTCCTCCGTCCGCCTCCATTCCGGAGATGTTCAACAGGACGCTCTTGTCTGTGGCGGTGATGGAGGATTCCGCGTTCCCGGTGAGGGTGATGTTGGCGTTGCCGCTGATTTCGCTGACGGTCATCTTGTTGTCAACGATGATGTTGACCCCGCCCTGGATGGCATCGTCCGTGGAGCCGAACCCGCCCGCCACGCTCATTTCCATCATGAAGGCATCTCCCGTGGCATCCACCTCCAGCTGTGCGGCCTCAAGCGTGGCCGCGCCAATGTAGGTGATGGTGTTGAGCGTCTTCTCTCCCACGATGATGGATCCGCCGAACCCGGAATCCGCCTTTTTGGTGGAAATGTACGTGGGGCGGCACAGCGTCAGGTAGACCGGAAGCTGCCCGGCAAAGGTGACCTGCGTGCCCTTGGCGGATGAGGCGGCGCTCAGCTTGCCGCCCGCCCTGAGGTGCGCCCCGTCTTTGATGATGGTCTGGGTGTTGAGGTTGCGCACGTCCACCACCAGGTCGCCTCCCGCCGTCATGGTGTCCTCCCCTTCCTTGCCCGTGCCCTTCATGAGGGTGGAGGCGTGGGAGGAGGTCAGCGAATTCAGGATGCCGAAATCTCCGGCGTCCTTGTAGTCGCGCACATACTGGAGAGAACCGCGAAGGGCCGTCAGGAATTGCGAGGTCGTGCGGTTCCCTCCCGCGTTCGTCACAAACTTCGCCCAGTCCCGCCAGCCCAAGAGGTCAAAGGACATCGGCAGGGCCGTGGAGGAGCTGATGCTGATGTTATCCCCTGCGGCGATGCTGGCGTTGGAGCCGATTTCCACTATGGTATCGCCGATGAGGACGGGCACGGAAATGGAGCCGGCAATGGCTTTCTTGGCGGGAAGGCCCACGATGGAGGTTTCCGCGCCGCAGGCCGCTTCTATGGAGGACGCGGCGTTCAGGGTGACGGAGCCGTTCTCAGCCGTGGCCGAGCCGTTGAACTGCAGGTTGTTGTCCGCAATGACAATATCGGTGGCTATGGACAAGGCGATGCTGCGCTCCACCGCAGCTTCACGGTCTGCCAGCACTTCAAACAGTTCATGCCCCTTCTTGAAGAATCCGGCCAGGTTGTCTTGGTCGATGAGCTTCTTGAAGTTTTCGTCAATCCTCATCTTGCCGATGCCCAGGTCGATGACGATGCATTCCCGGAAGGCCGTGCCCAGGTATTCAAAGAAACTTTGCTCCTTCTTCGGCTTTTTCTCCTTGGCCTGCCCCAGGGTATACTGGAGACTGCCGCTCATGGACAGCGTGGAGACGATGTCGTCCACCGATTGCATGCCGATGCTTCCATGGTTGGAGGTCAGCGAGCCGTCGATGGACACATGGTTCTTGTGAACCAGCAGGTTCACGCCGACCATGAAAAGATTGTTGGCGGCAGGGGCCTCTTTCTCGTATTCCTTGCCCGGCTCCTTCCCAACCTTCTTCTCCCAGCCGGAACCAAGCGACATGAAGGGGCGCGCGCTTATGTCGCTCGTTGTGCCGATGTTGATATCCTTCTCCGCGTTGATGGTGACGCTCTTGTCCACGTTCACGGCGTTGAAGTCCGTTCCCATGGAGAACAACAGGCCCAGGGCGTAGTCCTTCGTGTTGCTGGAGAAGCAGTTTTCCAGGCTGAGCTTGCTCTTGGTGGTGCTGGTAATGGAAACGCTCGTGCCCGCATCGGAGGCACCGGTGGCGGTAATCGTGAGGTCCCGGCCCAGGTCCACCTTGCTGTTGTTGTAGATGTATCCTACGGAAAGGGCCAGGGGCGCGCAACCGCCGCTACCTGCAACCTGGCGGCCGCTCAGGTCTGCCGTGGAGTGGGAACTGATGGTGACGGTATTGCCTTGGATGCTTCCGGCCTTTTTGCCTTCCTCGTTCGCAAAGGAGACGGATGCCTTGGAAACGCGCACACCGATTTGCGGCATAAGCTCCTTGCTGTTCTCCTTGCCCATGAGACGCTTGATGACCATGACGAAGAACTTGCCGGATTCAAACTTGACCAGGCCCACCTTGGAAAAGGCCTTGCCCACTTCCGTGTCGCTCGCGCCCGGAATCATCTTCACAATGGAGCCCAACACATCCGTGGGGGTGGTGTTGCCCAGGGTGCCGCCCCAGCCGAGCGTGTTCTTGGCACTGATGCTGACATCCCCGCCGGCCGTGATGTTGACACCCTCCTTGAAGGCGATGTAGGTGTTGCCGTAACCCTCCATAGCCATGGTGACGTTGCCGGATGCCTGAACTGTGAAGTTCTTGCCAACGTTCAAGGATGTGTTGGTGAAGACATGCCAGTCCGCCAGGAGCCCGGGCAGGGCGCCATTGGAGAATTCAAAGGTGAAGTCCTTCACTCCTTGGATGGTCACGTCATCGCCGATGGTGAGAACGTGTGTCGGCGACAGGTAGTGCAGGAAGGAATGGGTGAGGGTCAGGCTGTGCCCGTTGCCGATGATGGTTGTGCCGTCCTCTATGGCTACGTTTCGGATGGACGCCTCCACGTCCCGGGTCAGCGTAATGGTGCCGGAGAGCTTGGCCAGGGTGAAGCCGCTCGTCCATTCCTCGGCATCGCTCAAATCGGAAAGCTTGAGCGTCTTTTGGATGAATTGGCGGGAGATGTTGTCGATGTCGTTGATGTTGTCACCCGTGATTCCCTCGTGGTTCACCAAATCGATGGCACCCTTGCCTGCGGTTCCGGCCACACTGTAGGACAGGGGATTGGCGAGCCCGTACTCCGTGGCGTCCAGGCTCATGGTGCCGCCCTTGCCGTTGGCGGAGGAGGCATCCAGCACCGCCGTGCCGGTGACGGTGAGCTTGCCGTCGGAAGCCAGGCTGATTCCGCCGCCCGCTCCCGCGCCGTCCTGCGTCTCCCGCCGCGCGGTCAGGGAACCCGCCACCTCCAGCAGGATGCCGCTGTTCTTGGCGGGTTCCGGGGTGGGCGCGGGCTGGTTGTCCTGGCGTGCCCTGGCGGCAAGGGAAATGGTTCCGTTGCCCTTGTTCACGGAAATCACCGTGCCGTCCTGAGTGAAGCTCTGGTGCGGGTGGGATGCCAGGGTGGCACCCTCCGCCACGCGCAGGGTGGCCGTTTCTCCCGTGGCAGCGGCGTTGATGTTGCCGCTACCGGTCTTGCCTGCCAGCAGGATGGAAGCCGTCTGGGCGGCATTGGCCTTGATGTCCACGCTCAGGCTGGCTTGCAGCCCGGAGGCGGCGGACTGCGTGATGAAGGCATTGCCTGCCGAGGCGTTGGCCGCAAGTTCAATGGTGGCGGTGGAGGCGGTGTCTGTTTCCTTGGTCTTGAGGTACTGGGCGTAGCGCTCCAGATAGGCGGCGTTTTTGGCGTTCACCTGCTCCTCCGTATCCGTTTCCAGCACGGTTTCCGCCTGTGTGCGCTCCAGGGCGAGCTCGCCCACCGTCTTCGTTTCGGTGTACAGGGAGCTCAGCTTACCGTTGAGATTGAGCGTGGCGTTGCCGCGGGTGCCCTGGGCAATGGCGGCTACCGTCAGCGCGCCCTGGGCCTCCAGGGTGCCGTCCACCGTCACCGTGGCGTTGCCGCCGCCCTCCGGCGTGAACTCCATATCCTGGATTTCCTCCACCTCGGAGCCAATCACATTGCCGGTGGTGGCGGTGATGTTCACTTCATTCCCGCCGGTTATCCTGCCCCGCACATTCACATCGGCATCACCGGTGATGGTGCCTGCAATGAGTGTCACGATATCCGCCGTGATGCCGGAGGCCTCCCCCAGCGTGAGTGCGGCGTTTCCGTTGAGGCTTACTGCCGCCATTTCCACGTCTCCGGCACCGGTCAGGGTGCTGTCCTGAATGTCCACACGCGTGTTGCCGCTCTCGGAGGTGGCGCTGATGTTGAGCGCGTTGTCCGCCAGCGCAGCCTCGATGGCGCTCTTGGAAATGGTGATGGCGGCCTCTGCGGCGTTGGTGGTGGCGGTTGCGGAGATGTCCACCCTGTCCGCCGTGATGTTGCTGTTGGAGAGCGTGATGCTCACGTTGCCCTCAAAGGTGCCGTCCGCCAGCTCATTGGCGGCGTTGAGCGTGAAGCTGGTGAGCTTCTCCCCCTGCTTCACGGAGATGTTGTTGAGCACAATGACGCGGGCCTCCAACGTGTAGTCTCCGCTGATGGCGATGTTGGAGAACTCCAGCTTGTCCGGGTCGATGTAGACCCAATCGGCGTTCAGGTCGCCGCCGTCCACCAGCACGTCATCCGCAAAGATGGCAATCTCGGTCTTCTTCTCTGTTGGCTTCTTGGCCTTGGCAACGGCCCTGCGGGCCTTGGCGGGCTTCTTGCCGAAGCTCAGCCTGCCGTCCTGGATGCTCATGCCCTTGGTGTCCACCTTGCGCTTGCCGGTGTTCACCATCTCGCGGAACTTCACGCCGGTGTTGATCTCGCCGCCCTTCACCTCCACCTTTCCGGCGCGCATTTCCACGCTGTTGCGGGCGTTCACCTTGCCCTTGATGGAGATGGTGCCTTTCTCGTTGATGGGCATGTCACCCGCCAGCACGGCCTGCGTGGCGGTGGGGGAGATGCTGCCGTCGCGCGCAATGAGCTGCTCCACAAAGGCGGCGGTGGGCGTGCTCATGGAGATGCTGCCCACGTTGATGACACCGCTCTTGCCCACGAAGATGCCGTTCGGGTTCAGGAAGTACACATCACCGCCAATGCGGCCGTTCTTGTAGCTGTTGAG
>JAZLFB010000185.1:0-4804 GCA_045615585.1 Akkermansia sp. | reverse complement strand
CGTATGAGGTATGCAACGGACGCCCTGTAATCACCCCGCCATCGGCGGGGTTGTCGGGGGCGTAATGCAACCCGCCACAATCCCCACCCTTCCGGGTGGGGCTCCTGTTTCGTACGCCATCGGAATGGCTACCATAGTGCGGGCCTATCGGCGCGGAGGAGACACATCAACTTTTGACATCCTGTCAAAAGTTGGCCTACAAAGCCGCCGACGGCCCCGTTGAGGGCGCACCGCGTAGCGGTGCGGTAAGGCGGATTGGACAAACGCGTTAGCGTTTGCCCCCGCAGGGGGTGAGCCACCAAAGTGGTGGTGGCGAATCAAAGCCGCGCGGCTGCGCCGCGCAAGACATCGACAAATCCTAATTTGTCGATTAGCTCTATGAGATGGTAATGGCCTGAAAACATTAATGGCCGCGCCCCAGCAGGTTTTCCAGCTCTAGGCTCAGGGCGGCAGAGCCATACGTCTCTGCCTGTGCCAGCGTGATAACCGCCTTCATAAACTCATCAACCGTTTTCCTGATTTCGGCGGTATTGACAGCGGCTTTGTAAGCAGCCTCTTCGGCAGGGGTGGGCGGGGCAAACCCGGCAGCCTCTTTCTGCAACTGTTGCAGCGTTTCCGCCATGCGGTGCACGGCAGGGGCGGCGGCATCCGCCGTCTCTTTATCCTTAATACCCTGCAAGATAGTCGTCAACTCCTGCAACGCCTGCAACCATGTATGGTGCACGGTCAAAGCGGCCTCAAGGTGCGTGGTGGGCTCCTGCGCCTGAAGAACAGGCACCACAGCCAAAAGAGGAATCAGAGAAAGTGCTTTCATTTTTCCGTACGCATTGTAACAGGAACCCCCTGCCCTGTCAATGGACAAACACGCCCGTGCTTCTTTACGTCAACATGTTTAGGCGCAGGTTGTCTTTATGCCACCATTAGTACTTGCTTCTCGGCGGCAGATGCGCGATACTGGGGGCGTGAAACTTCTCCGCCGAAATCTGAGCCTGATGCTGGCCGTGCGCTACCTGAACCCGCTGCGCAGTCTTTTTTCCGTGATTACCCTCATCTGTCTGGCAGGGGTGGCACTGGGTGTGATGGTGCTGATTGTGGTGCTGTCTGTGATGTCGGGGCTGCAACAGGAAATGCAGTCGCGCATGCTGGCCTTTACGCCGCACTATGTGGTGGCACTTTCCGACGGCATGCAGCGCGTGACCCTTACCGATGAACGCGGCGACTGGCACACGGCACAGGAAAAGCTGGAGCAGCTGCCCGGTGTGACCGCCGTTTATCCCCAGTTGGAAAACGATGCCTTTGCCCAGAGTGATTTGGGTCGCAGTACGGTGCATTTCTGCGCGCTGCAACCCCACAATGACGGACAGGCCGCCGCCCTCAAATCCATGATTAAGGAGGGCACCTGCGACTTCGGTGAGGGGCTTGACCAAGAGTGCGTTCTCGCCGCCCCTATGGCGCGGGGCTTGGGGCTGGGCGTTGGCGACAGTCTGCACCTGACCCCCGTGGGCAGTTTGGATGAAGTGGCGGATATCTACGCCATGATTCAGAACCCTTTGCAAACGCAGGAAAACAAAGCCTTTATGCAGGCTATTGAAACCCTTTTTGACGGCGCTGCCGAGGCGGAGAATGGTGTGCAACCCGCCGCCGAGAAGCTGGAGGCCGTGGTGGCCGAGCTGATGAAGTTCCCCGCCAATCGTCTGCGCGATTCGGAAAAGGAAGCCTGTGCCACCCTCTTCCGACTGGCAGAGGAACACCGCAACGTTCCCTTCACGGCAGAGGAGCAGCAGCAGTGGAAAGACACGGTGGCGGGCTTGGCCGCCCTTGACCGCGACAAGGAGGACGGCAAGGCGGTGAAGAGCATCAACGAGATGGTGATGCCCGTGGATTTGAAGGTGGTGGGTATTTACCAAGCCCCCGAAAACATGCCCTGCCCGCAGGTGTACATGCCCCTGCAAATTGCACAGGATGTCATGGGCTACTCCAACGGCGGCAGCGACCAAGTCATGGGGCTGTGCATCCGTGTGAAAGACCCCGACAGCATGGCTGCCTCGCCCGAAGCGGTGGAAAATTTCCGAATGGCCGTCGGCAATGCTCTTCCCTTTGTCGAGAGCAGCGAGGACTACCCCATGGGTCTGGGCTGGAGCTTCACGGCGTGGACGCAGAGCTATCGACAGTATTTCGAGCTGATTGCCAACGAGCGCGTGATGATGAGCTTCGTGCTCTCCATCATCTCGCTCATTGCCAGCTTCTGCATCATGTCGGTGATGTTCACCATGTCCATGCAGCGCAAGCGTGAAATCGCCGTGTTGCAGGCCATGGGTGCCACGCCCCGCAAAATCATGGGTATCTTTGCGTGGCAGGGTGTCATCATCGGTTTTGTGGGTGCCTTGGCGGGTATCGGGCTGGCGCTGCTGGTGCTGTACTACCGCTTGGAGATTCAGGCGGGGCTGGCAAGCATCGGGCTGGACCCCTTCCCCATGGTGGCTCACGGCATTACGCTGCCCGCCGTGTACGACCCCGCCACCTTTGCATGGCAGGCGTTTAAGGCTTTTGTGATGGTGACCTGCGCCTCGCTGCTGCCCGCGTTCTGCATTGCCCGTCAGGACCCCGCCCGCGCCCTGCGCTCCAACTGATTCACACCCCATGGATATTTACTGGATTCAGGACAAGAAGAAGTGCGGCCCCTCTACGGTGCCCGACATCATCTCCCGCATCGAGCTGGGGGAGCTGACGCCCGATACCCGCGGCTGGCACGCGGGCTGCCAAGGCTGGATGCCCCTACGCGAGCTGCCCGCCTTGGCGGATTTCCTGCACCGCGAACAGACCGATACTGCGGCGGATGATTCGCGTTCCGATACCATCATGCTGACGGATGAGGAGAGGGAACATTCCCCCGCAGCTTCCGCTCCCGACAGCGAGACAACGCCCAGCCCCGACACTGCCGCCGAAGCGGTGCTGAACGAGAAAGAGGACAAGGCACCCGAAGAACTGCCCACCTACGCCTTGGCCGCCCCCTCGGCGCGTCTGCTGGCCCGCATGATTGATGTGGCCGCCTACCTTGCCTTGGTCTACGGCGCGGTGTACGTCCGTCAAATCCCCTTCAACCCTGCGTTGCTGCCCTCCAACCCGCTGTTCTGGCTGCCCTTCATTGTGCTGGAGGGTGCCCTCATTGCCTTTGTCGGTGTCACGCCCGGTAAGTGGCTGCTCGGCATCCGCTTGGGGCGCATCGGCGCGGCGGGTCCCACGCTCGGTTTCCTGCAATGCCTGAACCGCGCGTTCATGGTGTTTGTCTGCGGTATGGGGATGATGTTCTCCTTCCTCCCCTTCATCACCTGCGGCATTTCGTGGTGGCTTCTGCGCCGCCGCGGTATCACCCCTTGGGATATGCGCTGCGGCACGCTGCCCATCCGCCTGACTCCGCTCACCCCTCTCGGCGTGTTAGTGGTGTTGGCTGTGCTGCTGGGCTGTTTCCTGCTCATCACCCATTGCCTGCAACCGTGGGAGCAAGCCATGTGGGAGGAAATTGCCCGCCAAAGCCCTGAAATGGGCGACTGGGTAAATCAATTCAGAAAGTGATTTTTCTACCCCACCCCTCGGTGGGGTTTTTGATTACCACACCACCGCCACAACATTTCCTGCGGCGGTGCAAAGCAGCAGCCGTTTTTCTTTGCGGTGGGCGTGCATGCCGCCGGGCAGGTTGATTCGGGCGGCGGCGGCATCGGGGGAGAGAATGCCGTCCAGCTCGCTCACCAGCTCCTCGCTGATGTCAGGCACGCCGCCCAGCGTGAGGTAGCGGTGCAACACCGCTTTGCGGAACGCAGCGGGCTTGTCTTGCAGGGCGGGCAGGTACAGGCGCCCCTGCGGGTCGGTCAGAGGCAGCAGAGAGAGCGCGGCTTCCAGCGCCTCGTGCGTCTCCTGTTGCAGGCGGGCGCTGCGGTTGATAACAGGGGCGGACTCATGCCCCACCGCGCGGGAGAGCGCGGGCAGCACCTCGTGCCGAATACGGTTGCGTGCCACATCGGGTACGGCGTTGGTGGCGTCCTCCACCCAAGGCTGATTCATTTCCTGTAACCACGCGGTGAGTGCGGCGCGGGAGACGGAGAGCAGCGGGCGGATCCACACCATGCCCTGTGCCTCATGCACAGGGCGGATGCCGCGCAAGCCCGCCGACCCGCGGGCAAGACGAAAGAGCACCGTCTCCGCTTGGTCATCCGCATGCTGCGCCAAGGCTACCACACGGCAGCCCCATTGCCGCGCCGCCTCGACCAGCGCGGCGCGGCGGGCGTTGCGGGCCGCCGTTTCAAGCGATTGGTGCGTCTGCCGTGCCAGCGCGGGTACATCGACCGCAACGCAACGGAACGGCACCCCCCACTCGGCACACAGGCGTTCGCAGAACGCGGCATCGGCATCCGCCGCCGCCCCTCGAATACCATGGTGGACATGGCAGGCATGAACGCGGCAGCCCCGCTGCACCAACAGGCGCAACAGGGCTACGGAATCGCGCCCGCCGCTCAAACCGACTGCCAACGGCTCACGCAGCAGCGGCAGACAGGCGGGCTCTACAGGGAAAGGGGCATCAATCATCGTCGCCGTCATCATCGGCAGAATCGTCAGGCTCGTCCTCCTCTTCAATGGGGGTGTTGTCGTCCTCATCTTCATCGGCGGTCTTCTTGCCGCCCTTGTCCTTCTTGCCCTTCTTGGTCTTATCAGCCTTGGCGGCAAGGGAGGGAGCAGCCTTCTTGAAGAGGGCGGCGGGGTTGGCGTCTTCCTCCACCTTCAGCACGGACACCTGACCGCTGGCATACAG
>JAZLFB010000184.1:0-5307 GCA_045615585.1 Akkermansia sp. | reverse complement strand
GCTTGGCGCATCTTTTCGGGGTCGTACTGCACTTGGTACTCCGGCAGTCGCCCGCCCATCACCGTGACCTGCCCCACACCGGGGATGGAGAGCAGACGGTTGCGCAGCCCGAACTGGGCCACGCGACGCAGCTCCAAGGGGTCTGTCCCCTCATCACCCTCCAAGGCAATCACCATGATTTCCCCTGTCACGGACACAATGGGCGAAAGCTCGTATTCCACCCCCTGCGGCAGCGATTCGCGGATGGCGGCCAAGCGTTCGGAGACAATTTGGCGCGCCTTGTAGATATCCGTATCCCAGTCGAAATCCACCCACACAAAGGACAGACCGCCCGCCGAGGACGTGGAGACGCTTTTCACGCCCGATGTACCCGAAAGAGCTTGGCTGATGGGCAGGGAGACGTACTGTTCCACCTCATCGGCTGTCAGCCCGCCCGTCTCACTCTGAATCGTGACGCGCGGCACGTTCAGTTCGGGGAACACATCCACCGGCAGCGAGGCAATGCCCCACAGACTGAAACACGCCGCCACCAAGGTAAGCAACAGCACCGACAGGCGGTTCTTGAGGCAGAAAGAAAGTAAGAAGTTTGGCATAAATGATAAAGCAAATGTAGTGAAGTTGAAAGTTGAAGGTTGAAAGTTGAAATTGTTAAGTTCGGCTCGCTGCGCTCGCGGGATATTCGAATTTCCCTTTACACAATGCTTGGCGTTATCGTGGTCATCTCCGTGGCGGAAGCCACGCTAAATTCACAATTTCAACTTTCAACTTACAACCTTCAACTTTCTTCAGTGTTCTCCTTCGTGGAAGGAGCCGTCGGCGTGGAAATGACCGGGCTTTTTGGCGGCAGCGGCGGCAGTGGGGAGAAGCTGGCGCAGCTCCTGCCCGCCCTTCACCACAATCTTGGCAGCGTGCGGCAAGCCGTCCACAGGGGTCATGCCGCGGCGGCTTTCGCCCGCATGCACCTTCACGGCGGCGTACGTACCCTCGCTCACTTCGACAAACACCATGTCATCCAACCCCACGCGCACGATGGCGGAATCGGGGATGGATGCGGTATCGGCATCGCCCTGTTCGTACAAATCCAAGCGGCACAGCTGACCGGGGCGCGTCCCGGCGGGCAGCTCGGCGGGCGTAAAGAAGAGGGTGCGCGTCTGCTTTTCGGCATCCGCCTGTTCCGAGAGTCGCCATGTGCCTTCCATCTCCGCATGCTCGCGGCCGGAGGTCAGGGTTGCGCGCACGGAATCAAAGGCGGGAATGCTGCCGCTGTACAGCTCGCCGCGCACTTCCATGGCCTCGGGGTGGCTCATCACAATCACGGGCGCACCTTGCTCACCCCAGCTGCCCTGCGTGACACCCACGTTGCGGACGGTACCCGCACCGTGGGAACGCACCGTGAGCACCTGTACGCCGTCGGCAGAGGTTTCCAGCTCGCCCCCGCGCAGCATCATTTGCAGACGGGCGGCACCCGATGTGCGTTCCTGTGCCAGCTGACGCAGCTCGGCCTGTTTGAAATGCAACTGCGAATCCAGCTCGCTGTTCGCCACGCCGATGGCAGCCAGCTTGGCGCGGCGTTCCTGCAACACCGCCAGCTCGTCCTTGGCGCGGGATTCCGCTGCCTCGGCCTTCTGCTGCTCCAACCAGCGGTCGTTCAGTTCGGGTGAAACCAGCGTGTAGAGCACATCACCCGCTTTCACCTGCTGGGCGGATTTGACCGCCAGCGTGATGAAGCCAGCACAGGGCAGCGCGTATGTTTCCGTGGCGTGTTCGGGCACCGTCAGCGTACCGTACATGCTGTGCGCCAAGCGTCCGCGTCCGTCGGCAACGGTTTCCGTTTGCATCTGCAAGGCGTGGCGCGAGCGGGCATCCACCTTCACGATGACGGGGGCGGAGTCGTGCGCGTGGTGGTCATGCCCGCAGCAGGTTTCACCGTCGGCATGAGTGTGCCCCTCATGCGCGTGGTCGTGGTCGCAGCTTTCGCCGTCGGCATGGTGGTGTTCGTCATGGTCGGTATGTTCATGCCCACAGCAGGTTTCACCTTCGGCATGGGTGTGACCCTCGTGCGCGTGGTCGTGGTCGCAAGTTTCGCCCTCGGCATGGGTGTGACCCTCATGCGCGTGGTCGTGGTCACAGCAGCTTTCACCGTCGGCGTGGTGGTGTTCGTGTTGCTCATGCTCGTCCTCATCGTGGTCGGCATGCTCGGCATGCGCGTGGGCATGTTCGGCATGGTCGTGTTGGCAGCCCTCGTGGGCGGTGGCTACGGGCCACAGCGTCAGGGCGGCACCCATCAAAAATAAGGTCAGTTTCATCTGTCAGGAAGGGAGGGTTAAATGGGAAAGGGCATTCTGCACGGAAATGAGCTCCTGCATGATGTCCAGCAGATTGAGGCTGCGTTGGTAGGCCTCGTGGCGGGCTTCGGAAAGCGAGGGCAGCGTGGTTTCACCCACCGCGAACAGCTGTTCCTGCTGCTGCATGGCTTGGCGCAACAGGCGTACGCGCTCCAGCTCATCGCGGCAATGGCTTTCCGCCAAGCGGCAGCGCGCCGATAAATCATCGCGCTCGCGCAAGAGGTTGCGCCAGGCGGTCAGCGTTTCGTGTTCTTTCAGCTTGCGGTCGCCCTGTGCCTTGGCAATGGCCTCGCGGTTGCGGTTCCAGAGGGGGATGTTCAGCTCCGCTCCCAGCGTCACCTTGTTTTCCCTGTCCTCGCGCATGTAACCGGGGGAGAGGGTGATGTCGGGGTACTGCTTGCGGATTTCCGCTTTCAGCTCCGTTTCGCTCGCGCCGTAGGCAGCGGACAGGGCAAGGACGGCGGGGGCGTTCAGCAGCTCGGCATCCGTGGGCAGCGCGGGCGAGGGCGGCAGCGACTGCGGCAAATGCCCGCTGATTTCGATGTCACCCACGGCGGGGTGCAGCCCCACCAACGCCAGCAGCTCTTGGTGCAGCTTCAGGTGGGTCGTCTCCTGCTGTTGCAGCTCCTGCTCCGAATCGCCGAAACGGCGGCAGATGATGTGGTAGTCCGTGAGGTCGATTTCACCGGCGGCTTTCAGGCGGTCGGCCTGTTCCTTTTCGCGTTTCAGCACGGCGCGGCGTTGCTGCATCAGCTCCAAGCGGGCGTGTGCCACGCGCACCTCAAGGATTTTGTCGGCCAAGCGGCGGCTGTAATCCAGCTCCTCGGCCTGCATTTGGCGGAAGTCGGATTCGGCATACTGTTCGGCGGCTTTGGCGGCCAGCCGCCTGCTGCCCGTCACCGGGATGGTGATGCCGGGGGCGAGCGAGCGGCTGCTCACAGGACCGCCCGAAATGCGCTCCAAATCCGCAGAGAGGGTGGGGTCATCCCACAGCCCGGCAAAGCGGTGTACTTCGGTACTCTTGGCGTAGGTGAGGCGGGCCTTGTTCAGCTCGGGGTTCATCAACAGGCCGATGTGCAGCAAATCCCCCGCCGAAAGGCATTTTTTACCACGGCATTGCTCCAGCGAGGTCGTCCGCCAAGCAACGCTGTCCTGCGTCAGGTCAAGCGGGGCGGGTTGAAATTGGGTGCAGCCTGTGCCCGCGCAGAGCCACAGGAGAAGCGGCAGCCCGCCGAAGAAACAGGGGTTCGGTTTCATGAAAAAAAGGGGAGGAACGCTTAGACAAGGGCGGTCGACGTGCCGTCAGGGGCGGGCGTTTTCTCCCCCTGATGGTCCTTCTTATGCTTGTGCAGCAAGCGGCTCTTGGCGCCGCCCTGTTTGTTGGCCAAGGCGGGCAGCGGCGTGGAAGGACTTGCCGCCACGACAGCGGCAAAGGGAACGGCACCCCAAAGCAGGGCACCCGATAACAGAAGGGAAAGATAAAATTTCATGATTGTACGGTGGTTGAATCGAAAAAAGAGGGGGAGAGAAAGAAACAAGAAGCGGGAGCCGTGGGAACACGGCCCGATTCACCCCTGATTCAACACCGAAACGGTCGTAAATGCCCCAAGTACCGTGGTCGCGCCGCGGCATGCCATACCTCGCGCGGCAGGGCGGCAAGGACAAGGCGGCGGGGGGCGGACAGCTCACAGGCACCCGCCGCAGCGGCAGGGTTGGTGAGGGGCTTGAGGTGTTTCACCTCGCTGTTCGGCACAAAGGTCAGCGCGGTGAGACGGTGCTGTTCATCCAGCTGTTCGCCGTGTTCATGCCCGCAGGCATCCAACGGCGCGGCGTGGGCATGCGCACATACCGTCTCATGCTCGCAATGGTGCATGAGCGGGCAGAGCGGCAGCGACCCGTTGCACAGGCTGCCGAAACACAGCACAGGCAGGAGCAGCAACAGCAGCAAGCCTTTCATGTAAGTGCGTAAATCCACGTTGGTACTATTGTGCAACGAAAAGAGGAGTTAGTCAAACCTAAGTTGTGCGGTAAGTATTTCGGCCTGAACGACGGCCTGTCCGAAGCCGTTGGTGATGCTTTGTTCCAAAATGTTTCCGTTGGGCAGTTGGGTGGTTGCGCGCTCGTTACTGCCGATGAGGTCGTAGGCGTAGGGCGTTTCACGCTGCCCTGTGACGTCGAGACTTGCGGTGCTGCCGCCTCGTTATTTTACTATTATTTCGAACAAACAACAAATTGTATATAGGATTATGCCAAATAAACGAAGGAAATTTATAAACGTAGGATGTATTTTTAAATATTTGGCTGAAGCATATAAAACATTTTGATGTTTAGTTTTGCTGATTTTAACAATAAACAATGTCATTGTCTCAATAAAAAAAGCGCAGATGGAATAGGATACAGCAAAATCCTTAAGAAAAGGAACTATTGCAGAGGTCCCGTGATACTGTTGGATAACTGAGAAAAAACAAATCAGTCCGCTAAAAAAATACGCATACGAATATATCTTCCCGACAATTTTTTCCTGTTTGCTGTATGATGTCTTATTCAATATTGCTTCCATACGTTTGCCTTTATATGTACACAATGCATACAGTAAAAGGGATAAAATCAGCCAAAGAATCGGATAACTAAACATCGCTCTTTCTGAATTAACACAATGTTGCCTTCTTGTCAATTTTTTAAGATGACAAAAACAGAGAGCTGCCCTAACGCATTATACTCACTGCGGCTGTAAATAAAGCCGCCGAGAGTGTTCGGCTGTGCCTGAACGACGACCTGTCCGAAGCCGTTGGTGATGCTTTGTTCCAAAATGCTTCCGTTCGGCAGTTGGGTGGTAGCGCGCTCGTTACTGCCGATAAGGTCGTAGACATAGTGCGTTTCCCGCTGCCCTGTGCCGCCGAGGCTTGCGGTGCTGCCGTCTGTGTTGAGGGTTGTGATAAGCGTCGCCCCCGCAGGGGTGGTG
>JAZLFB010000183.1:0-3552 GCA_045615585.1 Akkermansia sp. | reverse complement strand
AGTGCTCCGGCGTCAGGGCGCTCAGCGGGCGCTCCGCCTGTTCTCCCAGATACTCCAGGAAGGCGGCATGCACCTGCCGACGCTTCTCCCGCGTTCTCACCGCGTCCTTGGACGGGCGGAACGCTTCCAGAAACGCGCGGGCGCTCATTTCTGCACCGCCGCTGCCTGCCATGATGGGAAGCATCTTGGGAATTACTATGTACTAGGTACTATGTACTATTTTGAAGTTCGGCGCCTGAGGCGCGGAGATTTCAGTTTGGGGCTGTAGAGTGGTTTGGTTGCTATGGCCGGGTAAGAAGCCTCGCGCGGTGCGCGGCCACGCGGGGCTTGATTAGTGTTTTTCTCCTGCGGCGAACGTGTCACGCCATAGCCCTTGTAGCCCTAATTGTTGAGCATGTTTATGGCGTTGCTTTCTTGATTTGTAGCTCCAGCCATTCCGAGGGATAGTTTTTCGGCTTGGTGGGCTTACCCAGGGAATCTGGATACCATTGGAACAACTCATAAGCACGGTATTGAAGCACCTTCTGCACTCTCGTGTTATGGTCACTTAACTTGGCCAAGGACCGGGGAAGCATTACCAGATTGGCAAAGCATGTGTGGTAACGCGCATCGTGGCAGGTGTCGGGCCAGACATGACATACCTCAAAAGTATTGGACATCAGCTTTACACCATACCAGCGTTTGATAGCATTTTTCATCTGATAGTTCGGGTAATTATTACTGTCCAACCTAACGCCTGTCTCGATGAGTCCTTCTTTCTCCTTCGACCTCCTACGGCGTATATTGGGATTCTTTGCCATTCTACCGCATGCAAGATGCGCCTCCAGTGGTGCCCAAATGGCTGTCTTCGCCACAAGAACGCCAAAATCCAAACCCAATTCACCAGCCCCCCGTTCTAGAAGAGTATTCCCATCCAAGCAGGCCGTCTTTTCAGTTCTCACGCGCCCAGAATTTTCAGACAAAGCGGACGGTCCACCCTTCCTGCCAAGAACTTTGCCTTTGTAAGGGATGTCGCTCTCGTCTTCCGGATGGATGCCGCACTGTATCCATATCTTTGAGGTATATCCACCTGATTTGTCTTTGCCGTTGGCAAACCTTTGGCTTGTCAAACCAATCTCTCCCCGGGAATAGCGCCTCTCCTGTATGGCGGCATCCCTTATTTTACGGCACTCTGGGGCAGGAAGGCCAGAGGCCGTTCCCTTCATGATGCAGTATGTCTTGGTGTTCATCGAATGATGTATCTTATTGAATTATGAATGCACCTGCATCACTTGCGGCGGCGGCGGGCTGCCAGGGCCGCCAGCGCCAGCAGGCTCAGCGTGCCCGTGGTCGGTTCCGGCACAACAACGTTCTGGAACATGAACACCGTGTTGCCGGTTTGCGTGTCGTACATGGCCTGCACGCTTGCCACCAGCTCTTCCCACTGGCCTCCCGTGTACTCCGGTATGTACAGGCTCAGGTTCAGGTTCTCGCTAACCGGCTGGAACTCACTTGTCAGCAGCGCGCTGCTGTCCAAGCCATCGAAGGTCAGCGTGAACTTGTACCCCGTCAAATCCTCCGGCATATCCAAATCGGACAGCGTGATTGCTAGGGACAAGGGATTGTCTTCAGCGCCGTAAAGCATCATGCCTTTGTACTGGTCGGTGGTGTAATCAATGGTGAGCTGTTGGTCATTGATTTTTCGCGTAGCGACACCACCGTTTTCTGTGCTTCCCACCTCGATTTTATTCGCTCCCGTGATCATAGCCGCTCCCGGATTCGCGCTGTTAATCTTGGAAGTTTTGTCAACGTCGGTATTATTCATCCAGCCCATGTATCCAGAGAATTCGATAGTGGAATTATTCTGAACCTTATTCCATGCACCCACATTGTTACTAATAACCATCATTTCCGACACTTCGATATGACTGTTGTCGATGGTAGTGGTACCATTGAAGCCCAGACTTTGTGTAGTAATATCCGCCAGTTCGACGCTAATAGCCTGACTCGTATCGTTGATATTACCTATGCGTAACTCATAAGCATCATCTACCAAGGCTCTGCCACCATCTCGTTCATCATCTGGACGAATACCGTCTTGGGAGATATAGGCATTCTGAATAGTTGTCTGATTGTCACCTGTGTTTATGACAACAGAACGCTCATCTCCCAGTTCATATATGCCTCTGTGCCCAGTCGGTATACTGATTCCGTTACCAGCTTCGAGTTCCAGGGTGGCACCCTTGGCAACTCTCACGTGGTCACCATCTCCAGCTGCCAACAAGGACACGTTTTTGCCTTTCACGACATGCAAGGTGCCTTCCACGACTTCGACACTTCCCTCATAGATGTTCTTGAGATAATCGGCGGGTCCCACCGTATTGGAATTGATTGCCATTTCCAGCGTACCGGCACCATCCTTGATCAAGGTTCCAGAAATACCTGAACCATCTGCATTGTTAGCCTTAAGCTCACCCGTGAGCTTTACGGTCTTGCCTTCTTCCACCACGATGGTCGTGTCGGAGTGCATCACAATATCGTGGCTGTCAGAGTAGACGTTATCTGTGAACGAAGCCGGGTTGAATTCCACCACGCCGCCGTCTGCTTGGCTGAAATTGTAGCCGTGGGCGGCGGTTCCCTCCACTACGATATCATAGTGGGTCTCTTTGCCTTGCTCCCCGGTGTAGGTGTAGCTCACGTTGGTGTCTTTCGGCCAATCCGTGATGTCTCCATACTCCACATCCAAGACCAGATGGTTGTTGCCGTCATCTCTAAGAGTGAATGTCGCCGTTCCTTCTGGTGTCTTGGAATTGATGAACGTGTATGTTCCACCCAGTGTGATGTCACCGCTTTCGGTAATGGTAGCCAACGTGATGGTCTGCCTTTCAGACGTATCCGTTCGATAGGTGATATTGCTCAGGTCGAACGTGGCACCGCCGCCCAGGTCGATGTTACCCGTGGTGGTGAGCATGTTCTCACCGGCAAAGGTGAGCGTGGCTCCGGTGGTGGTGGTCAGGGATGCAGCTGTCACATCCGTATTGAGCTCCAGGTTGCCGCCCGTCAGGCTGACTGTACCCAGGTCCACAGCTCCGCTGTTACCGATGTGAGCGATGCCGTTCGACATGGTGAGGCTGTCCAGAGTGATAGCTGCTGCGCCGGTGGTGTTGAAGTCACCCCCGGTAACGGTGACAGCGCCCATATCACCGCCGGCGGTGAGCTGCAGCGTGCCGGATTGCACGGTGGTATCTCCCTTGAGGTTGTTTGCGCCCGCCACGGTCACCGAGTTGGCGCCACTGTTCACAATCATGTCACCGTTGCCGGAGACAGCACCGTTGATCTGGGTGGGACCTTCAAAGGTGGCGGAGGAATCCGCATGGGCAACATTCAGGTTCCTCACCTTCACCTCGTTTGTGAAGGTGATGTCTGCTGCGGTGCTGTCCTCGCCAATCTTCATGTCGATGGGAGCAACGGCGGTATACGTCACCTTGCCGTTCACCGTCATGTTTTTCTTCAGGTTCAGGGTGAGAATGGAGGCCGGATTTGTTCTGGCAGAGTTGACGATATCCGCGTTCA
>JAZLFB010000182.1:0-13347 GCA_045615585.1 Akkermansia sp. | reverse complement strand
AACGGACGCCCTGTAATCACCCCGCCATCGGCGGGGTTGTCGGGGGCGTAATGCAACCCGCCACAATCCCCACCCTTCCGGGTGGGGCTCCTGTTTCGTACGCCATCGGAATGGCTACCATAGTGCGCGCCTATCGGCGCGGAGTACACACATGACGTACCGTCAAAAGTTGGCCTACAAAGCCGCGCGGCTATGCCGCGCAAGACCTCGACAAATCCCCCTTTATCGGGCAGATTCTATCCATCTGAAAACGTTTTGCCCTACCCTGTTCAAAAAGTCAGGGCGGTAAGGTAGAGAATCATGTGCAGGGAGGAGATGCCCAGCAGCATGTTCATGCGCTTGTCGGCGGGCATGGTGCGCAGTTTCAGCAGAATGAAACCGCCCACAGCCATGGCGACCCACCAGCAGAAGTTGAAATGAAACGCCTCTTGCAGGAAAAAGGCGGTCTGTTTCAGGGTCACGTAAGGTGCCACCACAAAGGCCATCGCCAAGCCGCGGGCGCGGGCATCACCCAAACGCACTGCCAGCGTGCGCTTGCCGGTGGAGGCGTCCTCCACGCGGTCGCGGATGTTGTTCACCTCTATCAACACACAGGAGAGCAAGCCGCATTGCACGCCCACAATCAGAGCAGCGGCATACACAGGGATAAAAGCCTCCTGCCAGCCGATTTGCACAAACACGGTACCGCACACGCCTACCAAACCGAAAAAGAGCAGCACAAACAGCTCTCCCAACCCATGATAGGCCAGCGGGAACGGTCCGCCTGTGTAGCAGTAGGCAAAGAGCATACAGGGCAGCCCGATGGCAATCACCCCCCAGCCCTGTGCCGCAATCAACGGCAGGGCAAAGAGCGCAGCGGCACCCAAGGCAGCAAAGCCCAATAACATCACGATGTTGGGGGGCAAATCGCCGCTCGCGGTAATGCGGCGGGGTCCTTGGCGGCGTTCGGTGTCCGCATGGCGGCGGAAGTCGAGCGCATCGTTAAAGAGGTTGCACGCAATCTGGATGCACGCACAGCTGCACGCGGTGAACGCCGCCAGCCAGGCATCGAACTGCACCCCCGGCATGTTGAGAATGTGTTGAAACTTCCACACAATGATGCAGCCCGCCCACACGGCAATGAAGCCCGCGGGCAGGGTCTTGGGGCGTGTCGCCAAGAGAATGGATTTCAGTTTATTCATAAAAAAGGATTACTTGCGCGGGTACTTGCGGCGACCGCCCGCCGCCTTACGGAAAGGGTCGAACAGTTTGTCCAACCCGCTGTTTTTGATCAGCAGCGTCTGCTCCATCAAGCGCCCCAGCTTGCCCTTGGGGAAACCGTGCTGCCAGAACCAGTCCAGATACTCCGTCGGCAAATCCATGAGCGGACAGCCGTCGGGCGGGAACTTGGCGGGTCCGTACATGCCGTAGGGCATGTGCATGGCGGCAATCTCCGCCAACAGCTGCCGCAAATCATCGGCGGTGGGGATGGGTGCAGGTTCCATGAGCGGAAAAGAGTCAGTGCTTCACGCTCCACGGCAGGGTTTCGCCCGCAAACATGGGCACCACCGTTTCGCCGTAGCTGCGGTAGGCGGCGGGCACCTGCATGGGGGTGTCGCACAGCGTCACCGTCTTGGCGGCGGGCTGCAAGCCGTAGAGGGCGCGGGCATTGCCGCTCACAAAGCCCTGCAACTTATCGGCAGCTCCGTGCTGCACAAAAATCTCCGCCAGTTTCGGCAGAGCCACGGGGGCAGTGAACACGCCCGCCGCGCAGCCGCAAGCCTCCTTTTTATGGCGGGGGTGCGGGGCGGAATCGCTGCCGAACATCAGGCGCGGGTGACCGTTCAGCGCAGCGGCTAACAGGGCATCGCGGTCTTCGGGGCGTTTGGCAATGGGCTTGCAGAACAGGTGGGGGCGCAGAGCACCGCCCGCCACGTCATCCAGCGTGATGATGAGGTGCTGCAACGTGACCGTGGCACAGAGGTTGGGGAACTCATCCAGCAGTTGCAGCGCAGCGGCGGTGGTGATGTGCTCCATGCAGATACGCAGGCGGGGGAAACGCATCGCCAAGCGGCGGTACACGGACAGGAACTCGCTCTCGCGGTCCATCACAAAGCCGTGGCTTTCGCCGTGTACCAGCAGGGGGATACCCATCTCCTCCATCAGATGCAGCGTGGTGTCGGCGGCAGAGACATCGGAAACACCGCCCTCGCTGTTGGTGGTGATGCCCGCAGGGTAGAGCTTGAACGCAAAGAACCCCGGTGTTTCGCGGGCGGCAAGCAGAGCCGCTTCATCCAGCGGGGTAAAGAACAGGGTCATGTAGGGGGTGAACGCCGCGCCGTCCATAGCGCTCTTCACGCGGTCGGCATAAGCGGACATCGCTGTAGGAGCGGTGACGGGCGGCACCAGATTCGGCATGATAACGGCACCCGCAAAGTCAGCGGAAAGCGGCGCAGTCAGTTTCAGCATCTCGCCGTCACGCAGATGCAGGTGCATATCCAAAGGGGAATCAAGCGTTATCTCCATGCCGAAATCATACCCCAAGAGGTAGGAAGAAGCAAGGAAAAGTTAATTCCTGAGCCTCCCCTACCCCTTTCCCTGTGTTGTCCCCGCCGGCGGAAAACGCTCCCCTCTATCCTCAAAACATTCCACCCACTTCATTCCCCTGTTACACCGCGCACGCAGTCTTCCAGCTGGGCGATGTTGCGGGCGCCGATGAGGACGGAGGTCAGCTCCTCGTGCTCCAACAACCAACGTAGGGCGTAGTGTGTGAGGGGGATGCCCGCTTCCCGAGCTTCCGCCGCCAATTCCGCCACGCGGTTGGCATCTGCCGAGACGCGTT
This sequence comes from Akkermansia sp., assembly GCA_045615585.1. Classification (GTDB taxonomy): domain Bacteria; phylum Verrucomicrobiota; class Verrucomicrobiia; order Verrucomicrobiales; family Akkermansiaceae; genus Akkermansia. The sequence goes on along the minus strand of JAZLFB010000182.1, from coordinate 10,526 downwards.
CGGGTGTCAGGAAGGGGGAGGTGCTGTCCATGGCGCGGGAGTCGGCGGGCAGGGCGTTGCGCAGGTATTTGCCTGTCAGCTGCCCCTGTGCCAGCGGGGAGAACGCAATGGCACCCGTGCGTTGATCTTTGAGCGCTTGCAGTGTGCCTTCCTCCGCCGTGCGGTCAAGCAGATTGTAACGGAACTGGTGCAGCAGGCAGGGCACGCCCGCCTCGCGCAGCATGGTACAGGCGCGGGCAAAGAGGGCGGGCGGGTATTTCGACAACCCGATGTAGAGCGCCTTGCCGCTGCGGACAATATCGACCAGCGCACTCACCGTCTCCTCCAGCGGGGTTTGTGGGTCGGGTCGGTGGGAGTAGAACACGTCCACGTACTCCAGCCCCATGCGGCGCAGGCTTTGGTTGATGCCCGCAATGAGATGCTTGCGGGAGCCCCAGTCGCCGTAGGGACCCTCCCACATCAGGTGCCCCGCCTTGGTGGAGATGAACATCTCATCTCGGTGGGCGGCAAACTCATGCCGCAGCAGGTCACCGAAGCGGCACTCCGCCGCACCCGGGGGCGGACCGTAGTTGTCTGCCAAGTCGAAGTGGCAGATGCCCAGTTCCATGGCGCGACCGATGAGAGCCGCGCTCTCGGCGCGGTCGGAATCCGCGCCGAAATTGTGCCACAGACCGAGGGAGATTTCGGGCAGCAACACGCCGCTGTGTCCGCAACGCCTGTATTTCATTCGGGTTGGTGGGTATGATGGAAGTAACGCTTGGCGGGGATGACAACGCGGGGACCGTTGCCGTTCTGCCATTCGAGCTTCAGGTGCCCGCTTGCGGCGGCACCCTGTACCACGGTGATGGTGATTTCATGCAGCCCCGCTTTCAGCGGAATCCCGCGCTTGCCCGTCTTGGCATCCACGCGCTCCTCTGTGTTGGCAGCGGCGGATTCCGTGGCGGTGGTGCCGGGCGTGTAGTTCACATCGGCATCAATGAGCTGGAAATTGTGCATCTTGACGTAGGCCTTGCTGCCCGCCACCTCATCCAGCGTCAGGAAGAAGCGCCACTGCTGCCCGTCATTCGGCACGTCAAGGTAGCCGCGGAACTCCGTCACGGAACCCGCGGGCAGTTCAACGGCGGCGGGGTCGGCAACCGTCTGCGGTGCGCTCTTGGCGGCTTGCAGGGTGTCGAATTCCGGCACCCACGGGCAGGCGGTGCGGGCAAAACGCATTTGCAGCCCCTCCTCACACTGCGCGGGGGTGTCGTGCGCGGCGGGTACAAGAACGTTGTCGTAGCAGCGGCGACCGTTGCAGGGGTTGCCGCGTTCGCCCACGGCATCATCGTGCGTGTAGTCGTAGGCGCGGCGGTTGTACAGCACTTGGGCGCGCAGCCAATCCTGCACGGCGGCGGGGTACTGCGCGGCAAGGTCGGTGGCCTCGTGGCTGTCGGCGGCGACATCGTAAATCTCAAAGTCCTCCTGCCCCGTCTTGATGTTGGTGCGGATGGCTTTCAGGAATCGACCCTCGGCATCGGGGCTGTAAAAGTAAATCATCTGCTGCTCGCCGCGCACGCGCCCCTGCTTGTTGGGGGCAAAGTCAGGGTAAGAGGCCATGCCGCCGCCGAAGTTGTATTCGGAATAGATGATGCCGCCGTTCGGCACACCTTGCGCCCCTCGCAGGGCGGGCAGCAGGGAAACGCCGTCGCAGCGCATGGGTTTCGGCACACCCGCCATGTCGGCAAAGGTGGCCATCCAGTCCTGGAACTGGCAGGGCGCGTCGGAGATATGCTCCTTACCTGTGAACATGGGTGCGTACACCACGCAGGGCACGCGCAGACCGCCCTCCCACACATCGCGCTTGATACCATCCAACGGACCGTAGCTACGGAAGAACGCGGGGTTCTCGCGCGGGGCGGGGTGGTCGGCGGTACCGCCCACGGCACCGGGTTCGTTGTGGGGACCGTTGTCGCTGGTAAAGACCACCACGGTGTTCTTGTCTATCTTCAGGTCACGGAGCAGTTGCAGCACGTCACCCACGGCATCATCCACACGCGTAATCATGGTGGCGTGGCGTTCGGCAGCCTGCAGGGCGGCGGGGGCGCCCTTGCCGAAGCGCTGTTCGGCGTACTTCTGCCATGTCTTGTTGTGGCGATAAGCGGGGTAGATGAAGGTGTCCCACTTGCCCTCAGCGGTGTTAATCATCTTACCGGGCTTGCCCAGCCACTGCACGCCGCCTTTCAGACCGCCGCCCTTGGGGTAGGGTACGCTCGGCACCGCCAAGCGGGCATGCGGGGCAATGAGGGTGAGGGCAAGGAAGAATGGTTTATCGGGTGCCGCCTTGTGTTGGTCGACAATCCACTTCTTGGCGCGGGCGGTGAAGAGGTCGGTGCTGTAGCAGTTATCCAGCTGCGGGGTGATGTTCTCGTCGCCGTCCCATACGGCGTTGGTGTGGGTGTCGGGGTCTACGTTGCTCTCCTCTTTGGGGTAGTGGCGGTGCCCCGCAATGTGGTTGTGGTAGCCGAAGAAGTAGTCGAACCCGCGCTTGGTGGGCCAGCCCGCCGCGGTGTCGGGCGTGCCGCCGCGCTCCTTGCCGCCGCCGATGCCCCATTTGCCGATGAGGGCGGTGCTGTACCCCGCCTCGCGCAGCACGCTTGCCAGCGTGTGCGAGTTTTCCAACGCGGCATCAAAGCTATTGTTGCGAATCACCTCGGCATGCCCTTGGTGGACACCGCTGAACAGCGAAGCGCGCGCGGGCGCACAAACGGGCGCGGCGGTGTAGTGGCGGCGCAGCTGAATGCCCTGCTGTGCCATTTCCGCCAGCTTGGGCGTGCGGATGACGGGGGTGGCGGGTTTGTGGGCGGCATTCACGCCCTCGCTGTTCAGGCTCAAATCACCCCAGCCCATGTCATCCACCAAAATGAGAATGATATTGGGCTTTTCCGCAGCAGTGAGAAAGGAAGAACAGGCCAAGAAGGCAGTCAGGAGAAAGGGGAAAAACTTCATACGTTAAGCCTACCGATTTCTGTGTGAACTGTCAAGAAAAGAGCGGTTGCGGTTCTACAAAAAAAGCAGCGCGGCGTGTTGCCGCGCTGCTGAAAAAGCGTTGTCAGGGGAATTAATGCCCGCTGAGGGTGGTGATGTAGTAACCCGCAATCACGGCGGTACCAATCACACCGGCCACGTTCGGACCCATGGCATGCATGAGCAGGAAGTTGGTGCGGTCGGCCTGCTGACCCACGTTGTGGGACACACGGGCGGCCATGGGCACGGCGGACACACCGGCGGAACCGATGAGGGGGTTGATGGGGGTCTTGCTCCAACCGGGAACAAGGTTCATCAACTGGGCGCACAGCAGACCGCAGATGGTTGCCATGGCGAAAGCCACCACGCCGAGCCCGATGATGAGCAGCGTTTCCGTCTGCAGGAAGCGCTCGCCCTGCATCGTCAGACCCACGGACACACCCAGCAGAATGGTGGTGATGTTCATGAGCTCGTTCTGGGCGCAGCTCACCAGACGCTCGGTCACCTGACATTCGCGCAGGAAGTTACCGAACATGAGCATGCCCAGCAGGGGGGCGGCATCGGGGCAGAGCAGGATGGTCACAATCGTCACAACAAAGCAGAAGAACAGCTTTTCACCCTTGGAGACTTGGCGCAGACTCTTCATCTTAATCTTGCGCTGCTTCTCGGTGGTGAACAGCTTCATGAAGGGCGGCTGAATCAGCGGCACCAGAGCCATGTAGGTGTAGGCGGCCACGGCGATGGCACCCAGCAGTTCCGGCGCCAGCTTAGAGGCGAGGAAGATGGAGGTGGGACCGTCTGCACCGCCGATGATACCGATGGCGGAAGCCTGATCACGCGTGAAGCCCAGCAACATGGCGGCCAGGAAGGTGAAGGCCACACCGCCCTGAGCGGCGGCACCCAGCAGCAGAGCCTTGGGAGAGGCCAGCAGCGGGCCGAAGTCCGTCAGCGCGCCCACGCCCATGAAGATGATGGCGGGGAAAAGCTCCATCTTGATGCCGAGGCCGATGACGTCGAACAGACCGCCCTCAGGCTTGACGAGAAGGAACTTCTGAGCGGTCTGCCCCTTGACGACGACCTTGCCCTTGATGACATGGCCGTTTTCGTCCTTGGCTTCGGTCACGGTCATGGGCTCGGCCATGGCCTTGTCGTACTCGGCCTTGACGGCTTCGTCCATGCCGGTGGTGTCCAGCTTGGCAACTTCGGGTTCCTCGAAGGGAGCGGCAATGACTTGGATGAAGCCCACGTCGTTCATGGTGCTGTGCTGCACCTTGCCGTTCTCAATGGAAACGACCTCGCGCTCGGCCTTGGTGATGACCATACCGTTATCGGGGATGTTGGCAATCAGAGCACCGAAAGCAATCGGCACCATGAGCAGCGGTTCAAACTGCTTGGCCACACCCAGATACAGCATCACCAGCACAACGCCCCACATCACGTACATCTGCCACGTCATGGAGTAGATACCCATGCCGGAGATGAATTCCGCAAAGGAGTTGATAAGATCTTGCATATCTGTAGAGAAATTGGATGATAACCCTTGCGCCGCGCGTTACGGCGCAAGGCCTGTACGGCAGGAAACTTAGCCGAGGTAGGCAAGAGCCTGGCCTTCAGCCACGGTGTCACCGGGCTTCACGGCGAAAGAGGTCACGGTGCCGTTGGCGGGAGCGTAGATGACGGTGTTCATCTTCATGGCTTCCAGCGTCATCACCTGATCACCTTCCTTCACGGCGGTGCCGGGCTGCACGTCCAGAGACACAACCTTACCGGCCAGAGGGCTGGAGATGGGCGTGCCGTTGCCGGAGGCGGCGGGAGCAGCCACGGGAGCAGGGGCGGCCACGGGGGCGGGAGCCACGGCTACGGGGCGAGCCACGGGAGCGGGGGCGGGAGCAGCGGCGTTGGAGCCGCCAAGGGTTTCAACGGTGACATCAAAGGTCTGGCCGGCAACGGTAATACGGAGTTGTTTCATAATATTGGGTGTGTTTTGAGTTTGTTGTTAAGTGTGTTGTGTTTTCTTAAGAAAGAAAGGGTTTTTGTTCGTTTACAGCGTGTGAGAGTTCATTTGGTTGGCGCGGCCGTTTTGGGCGTAAGCCGTGTTCACAGGCTGAATGTCGAGGATGCGGGCTTCGTTACCCACGGTGACCTTGACGGCGGCGGCAATGCAGGCCACGATTTCGGGCGTGATGCTGCTGCGGGCGGCATCGTAAATGCCGGCGGCAATAGCGGCCACTTGCGCGGGCTGCAACTCAGGACCCACAACGGGCGCAGGGGCGGGAGCCGCAGCAGGTGCTTGGGCGGCAAGGGCAGCCTTGGCGGCATCGGCCTTTGCCTTGCGGGAGGCGTCAAGCTTCTGTGCCACGGTACCCGAAACCGTCAGAATGAGGCTCAGGAAAATCAGGCAGCAGAACACAACGCACATACCCGTCACCTGATAGGTCACGTCCTCTGCCGTCAGGGCAGCGATGATGTGTGTGCTAATCATAATGGTTTGTTAAGAAGGGGTTAGAGAGGCATGTTGCCGTGCTTCTTGGCGGGGCGCACTTCCTTCTTACCCAGCAGGGTGCGAAGGGTGAGGGCGACGCGGGCGCGGGTTTCCTTGGGGTTAATCACCTCGGTCACCTGGTCGGAAGCGGCAGCGGCGTAGGGGTTGTAGAAGGTCTCCACGTATTCGTCATGCAGCTCCTTCTGGCGGGCGGCGCGGGCGGCATCGTCTTCGATGGCCTTCAGCTCGCGGCCGTAGAGAATCGGCACGGCACCCGCGGCACCCATCACGGCGATTTCGGCGCAGGGCCATGCGAACACGGAGTCTGCACCCAGACTCTTGCTGCACATGGCGATGTAGGCACCGCCGTAGGCCTTGCGGAGAATGACCGTCACCTTGGGAACCGTGGCGGAGGAGTAGGCGAAAATCATCTTGGCACCGTGGCGGATGATACCGCCGCGTTCCTGCTGCTTGCCGGGCAGGAAGCCGGGAACATCCACCAGCGTGACCAGCGGGATGTTGAAGCAGTCGCACATGCGGATGAAGCGGGCGGCCTTGTCGGAGGCATCGATGTCAAGGCAACCGGCCTTCACGGCGGGCTGGTTGGCAATGATACCCACCACCACACCGCAGATGCGGGCGAAGCCGACCACGACGTTGCCCGCGAAGTTGGCGTGCACCTCCATGAAAGAGCCTTCATCCACCAAGTGGGCAATCACCTTCTGAATATCCAGCGGTTCGGTGTTGCTGGCGGGGATGATGTCGTTCATGCCCTCGTCATCCGCCACATCGAGCGGGGTGTCGAGGGCGTGGGGCGGCTCCTGCGCGTTGTTGGAGGGCAGGTAGGAAAGCAGATTCTTGGCAATGGTGATGGCGTCCTCATCGCTCTGCGCCACAAAGTGGGCGTTGCCGGAGACGGAGGAGTGGACGGCGGCACCGCCGATTTCGTCCATCGTGCACTTTTCGTAGGTCACCTGCTCAATCACCTTGGGGCCCGTGATGTACATGCCCGCGGCACCGCCTTGGCGGATGATGATGAAATCCGTCAGCGCGGGGGAGTAGGCGGCACCGCCCGCGCAGGGACCGAGAATCAGGGAAATCTGTGGCACCACGCCGCTGGCGGCCACGTTGTTGTAGAACACGTCACCGAAGCCGGTAAGGGCCTCCACGCCTTCCTGCAAGCGGGCGCCGCCGCTGTCGTTCATCTGGATGATGGGCAGACCCGCCTTCAGCGCGTAACGCTGGGCGTCGCAAATCTTCTGGGCGTGCATGTAGCCCAGAGAACCGCCCTGTGCCATGAAATCGGCGGAGACGGCAGCCACGGGGCGACCGTTTACCAAGCCGTAGCCGGACACGATACCCTCACCGGGGATGTACTTGTCCTGCATGCCGAAATTGCTGCAGTGGTGGCGGGTGTGCATACCGATTTCCGTAAAGGAACCGGCATCAAAAAGGCAGTCTACGCGTTCACGGGCTGTCCAGTCGCCCTTTTCGTGACGCTTGTCAATCTTATCCTGACCGCCGCTGACAATCACCTTGTTGCGGCGCTTCTCAAGCTCTTCAAGCAGTTTAGGATCAATGGCCATAAGTTAAATAGGAGATGATGATTCGGCGGGCGTTCCTACCCCTTGCGCCGTGGCTACACGCCACGCCGCGCGGGTACAGTCCGCTCCACGCTGCCGCATTGTAACATAGCGCGCGGGGGATGGGAAGAAAAAACATCTGCCGCCGTGTGAATTTGTACGGGAACAGCCCCCTTCCCGCCCCCTCGGTCTCATCCGTCATGCGGCTTTACCTTTTGCTTGACAGCCCCCCTGCTCTCCTGTACCCTTGTGCTTGCCGATGTTAGAAGCCATTGATTCCTTTCTTGATTCGTTCAGTTCGTTCCTGTGGGGCTACATCCTGCTGTTCGGTCTGCTGGGTACCCATTTGTACCTGACAGTGCTGCTGCGTTTCCCTCAGCGTTACATCTTTACCGCCATGAGTTATTATTTCAAGCGCGGCGATAAGGACAGCGGCAATATCTCGCAGTTTGCTTCGCTCATGGTGTCGCTGGCGGCCAATGTAGGCACGGGTAACATCATCGGCGTGGCGGTGGCAGTCGCCACAGGCGGTCCCGGTTCCGTGCTGTGGTGTTCTATCACCGGTCTGCTGGGTATGGCCAGCCGCTACTCGGAAAGTCTGCTCGCCACGCGTTTCCGCACGCGCGATGACAAGGGGCGCATGGTCGGCGGACCCATGTACGCCTTGGAACGCGGGTTGCATTGCAAGCCGTTGGCTGTTCTCTTTGCGGTCTTTACGGCGATTGCTGCCTTCGGTATCGGCAATGTCACTCAAGCCAACACCGTATCGCGCGTGTTGCAGGACTCCGCCATCGCCATCCCCACATGGGGTACGGGGGCGGTGCTCTTTGTGCTGGTGTCGCTGGTGCTGCTGGGCGGGGTGACGGGTATCTCCCGCGTCTGCACGGCCTGTGTGCCCACCATGTCCGCCCTCTACATGCTGGGCTGTTTCCTGGTGCTGGGGGCGCATGTTGATTTCATCATCCCCGCCGTGGAGCGCATCTGCGAGGCGGCGTTCACCCCGCAGGCGGCTTCGGGCGGCTTCATCGGCTCTACCCTCATGCTGGCCTTGCAGACGGGTGTGCGCCGCGGTCTGTTCTCCAATGAAGCGGGCATGGGTTCCTCGCCCATTATCTCCGCCCCCGCCCGCACGCCCAACTGTGTGCAACAGGCTTTGGTGGCCTCCACAGGTCCTTTCTGGGTGTCGGTAGTGATTTGCACCATGACAGGTCTGACGCTCGTCACCGCCCAGCTGGCAGAGCCTTCCATTGCCACAGCCGAGGGCAGTGACCTGACCTACAACGCCTTTGCCACCGTGGGCGGCATCGGCTCGCTGTTGCTCACCATCAGCCTTGCCACCTTTGTGATTTCCACCCTGCTGGGCTGGTCGTACTTCGGTGAACGCGCCTTGGAATATCTGGGCGGCGCCAAGCTCATTACCCCCTACCGCGTGGTGTGGGTGGTAATGGTGTTTGTGGGCTGCGTCATCCCCAAGAGCAGCATCGTGTGGAACTTTGCCGACTGCGCCAACGCGCTGATGGCCATCCCCAACCTCATCTGCATGGTCGGGCTTTCCCCTGTCCTGCTGGCGGAAACCCGCCGCTACCTCTGGGGCAAACGATTGGATGAGGTGGACGAAACGCTGGAGAACGTCAACTGAAAGTTGGAAGTTTGAAGTTGGAGGTTGGAAGTATTTTATATAGGCGCGGCATAGCCGCGCGGCATTTTAAAAGCCATTTTGACGAGCCGTCAGAATGGCTTTTTTCGTTACAAATACGCTTCGGAGAAATCAAATTTCCGCACCTTGCGCTGGGTACCCTGTAGGCGGTGGGCATCCCAGAACAGCAGCACCATGCCGCCCAACAGCAGCAGACGCAGACCTGTGTCCAAGGGGTAATCCACAATATCGTGGGTAGAGCCGAGGCAGTTGCAGCTCAACTCCAACCCGCGCGCCCATGCCTGGGCGTACAGGGCAAGAAACACACTGCACATCATGATGCCCCACACCGTGGCACCGCCGTACATGCGGCGGAAGAGCAGCGCCAGCCCCACCAGCATTTCCATGGCAATGCCTGTACAGGCCAGCGGCATGGAAAAGAACTCCGGCAACAGGCGGCTGCGGGTCAGGAAATCCGCCGTTTCGCCCAGACCTCCGACCTTCAGAACGGCCGTAGTCAGGAAAAACGCCCCCAAGCCGATACGCAGCAGGGAAAGCAGCAGATTGATGACGCGCATGTTTCTCACAACGCCGCCCAGCATACAGCAAGAGGAACGAAGAAGCAAGAGAAAGTTAAACGTCTTTCCCTTAGTTTTCCGCCAGCCATGCGACAAAGCGTTCCGCCCATGCGCGGGAAATACCGGGGAGAGCGGCAATTTCCTCAGCCCTGCGGCTGCGGATGCCCGGGACGGTGTGGAACCGCGCCAACAGTAATTCTTTGCGCTTGGGTGTCATGCCGGGGAAGGCATCGAGCTTGCTCTCTTTTACGCGCTTGCGTACCAGCAGCTCGTTGTAGTTGTTGGCAAAGCGGTGGGCTTCATCGCGCAGGCGTTGCAACAGGCGCAACGCCCCGCTATCGCGGGAGAGTACCACAGGCTCACTCTCATTCGGCAGAAAAATCTCTTCATCGCGCTTGGCAAGACCCACCACGGGCATGTTCTGCAAGCCGATTTCCGCCAACACCTCCATGGCCACACCCAGCTGCCCCTTGCCGCCGTCCACCACCACCAGATGCGGCACCGTGATGGGCGCGCGCCCCTCGGCACTCAACTGCCGCAGCCAAGCGTACATGTCCTCCCCCTCGGGCTTATCGAAAAGCGCGCTGCTCTCATGCACAATGCGGGAGTAGCGGCGGCGCACCACCTCCAGCATACTGGCAAAGTCGTTCTGACCGTCCACACCCTTGATGCGGTAGCGGCGGTAGGCGGCGTTATCGGGGCGACCGTTGGTGAAGCGCACCATCGACGCCACAATGTGGTTGTCGGACAGGTTGGAAATATCAAAGCACTCCATCACCGCGGGCGGTGCCGACATGTTGAGCGCGGCGGCCAGCTCCGCCAAATCGCGGTCGGGGTTCACCGTGCCGGGCAGTTCGGGGGTGCCGCGCGTGAAGCGGCGGGCGGGTTCCAGCGTTTTGAGGATATTCTCCCGAATATCGCGCAGACGGGCGGCGCGTTCAAACTCCAACGCCTCGGCGGCGGCGGTCATTTCGGCGGTCAGCTCATCCAGATAAGTGCGGCGTTCGCGCCCCTCCAGCAAACCGAGGGCGGCGTCAAACTGCGCGCGATAGTCCTCTGCCGAGATACGCTCCACGCAGGGGGCGGAACAATGGCGAATCACATCATCGTGGCAGTGGCGGTACTCTTCTTCACCGGGGCAGCGGCAGGTACAGGTACGCAGACGGAAGCGGTGATTCAGCCACTCCACCGTCTCTTTCAGCGCGGCGGCGTGGACAAAGGGTCCGATGTAGCGCGCGCCGTCC
>JAZLFB010000181.1:0-19336 GCA_045615585.1 Akkermansia sp. | reverse complement strand
AAAAATCCGCCCCGCGCCGAGGGACACTCGTGCGCGGGGCGAACCAACTTTACTACCTATGAAACACAGAAGGACCTCTCATGGAATGCGGCGCTCTCTCCTTCACCGCTCTCCGTCTCTTCTGTTGAGGTAGTGACACCGACGGAAATGATTTCGTTCAAATAAAAATCTCATTACCATCCCATAGAGGGACGAATTCAGCATTGCTGACCGCAAAAACAAAGGAATCACGCATTGCTGAAAGCAGAATCGGGTTTAGAATTTTTAGTTTCATCTCGACAAATGGGGAGTTTGTCGAGGTGTTGCGCGGCATAGCCGCGCGGAATTGCAGGCCAACTTTTGACAGAATGTCAAAAGTTGATGTGTGAACTCCGCGCCGACAGGCGCGCTAACTAAGTAGACCTCTAAGGTCGTCCGACGTATAGCCTCGGGCGGAAGCCCGTGGATTGACGCGGGTGGCACTAAACCGCCCACAACCCCGCCGAATGGCGGGGTGATTACGAAGCGACGGTGAATCTGTTCTTGTACGTGTTTCGCGCTCCGCGTAAAGGTGATTTCCTATGCAAAGAATTTACGCAGAGCGCGTATCAACCGCATGGGGTATGCCACAGGCGCGTGTAACCACCCTGCCATTCGGCAGGGTTATGGGGGGCGTAATGCAACCCGCCTTGCCCCACACGTTTCCACGTGTGGCTATACGTCGGACGTGCTTAGAGCACTTCTCAAAGTGTATGCGCCGCTGGCGCACAAGGCACACGATGCCATTCTGACGTTCCGTCAGAATGCCGCCTAAAGTTCGGCGCGGCAGAGCCGCGCGTCCATGAACAAACATCTCGACAAATCCCTATTTACCGAAGCGTTCTATGGGATGGTAATGTAAAAATCTAACAAATGATACGGAACCTCTGTGCGCAGGTGGGCGGTACTTCCGATACGCGCCTGCACCCTCACGGCTGTTCCGTCAGACCCATGAACCACGGGGCGGCATCGGTGGACAAATCGGTGACGGCCCAGATAAAGGGTTTGTCGAATCGGATGCGGCGCATGGGTTGGGGCGGCACGGTGACGCAGCAGCCAATCATCGGTGCCACGGTGACGGCGGCGGCTTCCGTGCCTTCCTCATTCAGTTTCACACAACAGATTTGCTGCACCTTGTCCACATACAGGTAATAGGGCGGGCGCACCTGTGCCAAGCGGGAGAAATCCGCCTCTCGCGTAAAGGCTGTCCGCATGCCCATCCGTTGCAGGGCGGGGCTTAAATCCGAACAGGTCGGCGCGGTGCTGAAACGCGGCAGGGCAAGGTCGGTCGGCAGCGGGGTGTCCTGTTGCAGGGCGCGGCGCAGCTGCCGCCACTTGGCGGGTGTCAGGCTGCGGGCAAAGGCGCGGGCATCCCCCTTGGGGCGAACGGCTATCAGGCAACCCGGCTGCCCCTCCCGCCCGTCACGGCGGTAAAAGAGGGCGACCGCCTGCCAGTCCGCCCCCTCGGCATAGCGGCAAAGGGCGTGTTCTTTGTGCATCATCGGCACCTTCACACGCTTGCCGTTGCTCAGGGTAAAATCTTCTTCCCTTGTCCTGTTGGTACCGAAGGGGTCCAGCCAGCGTTCCTCCAGATACACGGCAGAGACAGGCACCAACGACGTCTGCTGCGGCAGTTCCGTCAGTGCGGCGGTGATGCGCCCCTTGGTTTGCTTCTTCACCCACTTGTTGATGTCGCGCAAGGCACTTGCCGTTGACACTCGGTGTATCTCTGCCGCGGGCTGCGGCAGCAGCTCCGCCACTTTATCCGTCACAAAGAGGGCTTGGGCGGTCTGCGGTTGCAGGGCGCACCCCTGCCCGCACCCGCCCATCGTCGGCAGTTTTTCCATCTCCGCCAAAGTCTGCCCCGCCGCGCCGTTGCGGAGCATCTGCAACAGCGTTTCCGCCCCCGCGGGGGAAAAGACAATGTTGCCCTGCTGCGTGCGGGTGAGGTCGGAGAACAGGCGGAGAGCCAAGGCATCCGACCGCAGTTCGGCGGGGCTTACCGCACTCGCAACGCCGTCCGCCCGCTGTGCGGGGGTAGGCGCGGGGTTCATATTGCAGGTCAACGGCAGAAACAGGCAGAGAAAAAGGAGTTTTTTCATACAGGAAAGAAATCTGACACCTATCTAACGACGCTGCCCCGGCACTTCCGCCGCTTTTGAGCCGAAAAAGATGAAAAAATCAGCGACGCTGCGATTTGATGAGCTGCAACAGCCCCTCGGGGTCGCGGAAGGTAGCCTCCACCGAGGCTTCCATCGCGGGGGCGTGTTCGGGAATCTGGCGGGCGGATTCCAACATCACCGCCTTCATGGCCATCAAATCCTCCACGGTTTCCACATGCGGTTGCATCAGCTGCACCTTGCGGTTCAGCAGCTCCACGCGCACTTCGGGCACCTGACATTCCTGCAAGCCCTCGTCGATAATCTGCATCACTTCCGCCTCGTTCGCGGCGGCGTGCATGCGGCTGCGGTAGTGTTCCAGCTGTTGGTAACCGCGCTCTTCATCCTGAATGCCTGTCACGTTCTCCGTGTCACAGGTCAGCAGCATCTTGCGGTAGTCGGCGGCGGCACCCAGTTTCTCCAGCTTACGGAAGGTCTTGTACAGGTTGTTGAGCGCGCGGGTGCGCTCCGCCCCTTTCAGCTCCGCCAAGCGGGGCAAATCCTGCACGTTTTGCAGGGCAATGTCCAGCTGCGCCATCGTGTCCTGCAAATCCAGAAAACCGATGAAACCGCCAGCCAACTCGCCCTTGTCGTTGAGCACCAGCAGGGTGGGATAGCCCGTCACGCCGTACTTTTTCACAATGCCGCGGTTGTATTCCAGCTGCTCCTTGCTGATGAGGGGCTTGTGCGGCAAATCCATCTCTACGCACACAAATTTGTCCTTGGCGTAGGTGTCAAACGCAGGCTTGTCCAGCACCTCGGCATGCAGCTTACGGCAGTAAACGCACCAATCCGTTCCTGTGAAATTCACCAGCACCGCCTTGTGTTCCCGCTGCGCCTGTTGCGCGGCCTGTTCCACGTTGGTAAGCCATTCCAACGCCCCTGCGGGCAGCAGACAAACCGCCGCAGCAGCCAAAAATAAACGTTTTACAAAAGTCATATCTATTTCTCCCTATCCCGCGCGCGCAGCGCGCCTAACTCTCACTTTATAAATTATAAATTAAAAATTATAAATTCACGATGTCAGCATCACAATGAGCTTGTGCAGGATGTCGCGCGTCTCCAACCCGCTGGAGACGAGTTGGCGGTCGGCGGCGGCGCAGGCCTGTAAATCGCGACGGGCTTTTTTGAGCGACACCTTCCCCAGCGTGCGGGCGGCATTGAACAGACCGTAGCAGCTGGGCGTGCCGTCCTTTTTGAGCGGCAGCAGTTTACGCCCCTCCGCAGGCAGGTGCATGAGGGCGGATTCAAAGGCGCGGTAGTTGTTGGTGTCGGGGTGGTAGGTATCCAACAACAGGCGGGCGCAGAAGCGATTGCGAACCGTAGGTACGATGGCGGCGCGCATGATGGTGACCGCCTGTTCGCCGTGCTCCAGCTGCTCGTTCACCAAACGGACGGCTTGGCGGCAGTTGCCGTTTTCGATGGCGCGGGAAATCTCGAAAATCACGCCGTTGCGCGAAACGGCGACCATCAGCTCCACGTCCTCCGCCGTCACCTTGCGGCGTTCCTCACCCAAGTAGACATCGAGCTTGGCCAGCTCGTTGGCAATCTGGCGGGTGTTCTCGTTCACGCGGTGCACAAAGAGGTCGAGCGCGGCGTTGTCGAAAGTCAGCCCTCGCTCCTTGGCCATGCGCAGGGTGAGGGTGGACAGCTCGGCCTCCCAGCCGGGCTTGGTGATGTCGATTTTGGAAAACTCTTTGCTTTCGGAAAGGGCCGTCAGCTTTTTGAAGAAAGTGCGCCGCTTGTCTATTTCCGCCGCACTCAACAGTAAAAAGGTTTCATCGGGCAGATTACCCAGCGTGGCGACCAGTTTTTCCAGCGCTTCCACCACCGCTTCGCTGCGCGTACCCTGCGGGGTGTCGCCCATGAAAGTGGCCCCTTTCAGCCAAATCACCTTGCGCCCGCCGAACATGTTCATCATTTGCAGACCGGAAACGGTACGGTCGATAATCGAAACGGCTTCATCCACCGTGGCGGCGGCACCGTCAATCTGCTCGTTGCCCCAGCCATCGCTGCCCTCGCTCAACTCGCCGTACTTCTTGAGCGCAGCGGCGGCGGCAGCCCCCTCATCGCTCCCGAAATAGACGTAACTGGCAACTGTGTTCGGCACGCTCTCATTAGACCAGAAAAGCCCCCGCAAGTCAAGCGCAGAGGCGAAAGCGAGGCATGTCGATTGCGTCAAGTACCTGCCGGCACATAAGGCAGATGTCAACCTGCAAACAGAAGACGGTTACACCGACATGATTCGCACCCTGCCGGCAGGCAGAGGCCAAGGCGGATACAGCCAATGCCGAGAATAAAACCGCCCTCATGATTGCTGTTGAAGAAGGGTTCTGCGCCCTGCCGGCCGCGGGTGCCGAGGTAAACCGGCAGGATGCCGAAGGCTACACTGCATTGATGTTGGCCGCCATGCATGATTCTTCCGAGAACCTGCAACTCTTGCTTAAGGCCGGTGTCGCCCCCCTCTCAAACAGGAGGACGGAAAAACAACGGCGGATATTGCCGTGGATTGGAAAAAATCACACAATGCCGACCTTCTGCGCACAGCTGCAGAAAAGCGTTGATACCGCTCCGAGGCGACAAATACACCATCGGCAGGTGTTTTACTCTTGCCCCTGCCCCTTTTGTTGTCCGGGTCCGTTGAATTGCCTTGTTTCGGAAGGCTGTTTCTGTTATCATGATAGCGTTATGAAGAACCCGCTCTCTCCCATAATCTGCCCTGTCCTTTATCTGCTTACTTTGTGCGCGGGCGCACTGCTGTTCAGCGCTTGCTCCGGTTCAGGCTCCGCGCTGCTTCAGGCAGCAAGCGATGGGAACCTCGATAACCTTCAGCAAAAACTAGGCTCCGGTATCAGCGTCGATTCTCACGATAAACACGGTGTAACAGCGCTGATGAAGGCCACAAAATACGGCCATACCGACTGCTTAAAGGCGCTGCTGGCCGCAGGCGCCGGGGTCAATATTCAAAATAAAAATGGCTGGACCGCACTCATGGCAGCCGCACGATACGGCAAAACCGACTGCGTAAAGGCGCTGCTGGCCGCGGGCGCCGGGGTCAATATTCAAAAGGAAGATGGCAATACCGCACTCATGCTGGCCGCAGCATTCAGCCATACCGACTGCGTAAAGGCGCTGCTGGCCGCGGGCGCCGGGGTCAATATTCAAGAGGAAGATGGCTATACCGCACTCATGACGGCCGCACAATACGGCCGTACCGACTGCGTAAAGGCGCTGCTGGCCGCGGGCGCCGGGGTCAATATTCAAAGTAAAAATGGCTGGACCGCACTCATGCCGGCCGCAGCATACGGCCGTACCGACTGCGTAAAGGCGCTGCTGGCCGCGGGCGCCGGGGTCAATATTCAAAATAAATATGGCCATACCGCACTCATGGGGGCCGCAGATAATGGTCATACCGACTGCGTAAAGGCGCTGCTGGCCGCGGGCGCCGGGGTCAATATTCAAGATATAGATGGCTATACCGCACTCATGAAGGCCGCACAATGCGGCCGTACCAACTGCGTAATGGAGCTGCTGGCCGAGGGCGCCAGGGTCAATATTCAAAATAACAATGGCGATACCGCACTCACGTTAGCCGAGAGATGGGGTCAAACCGACTGCGCAAGGGTGCTGCGGGACGCTGCTGTCTGGGCAAATGCGCAGAAATATGGCTGGACCCCACTCATGGCAGCCGCACGATACGGCCAAACCGACGTTTTAAAAGGGCTGCTGGCCGCGGGCGCCGGGGTCAATATTCAAGATAATGATGGCTATACCGCACTCATGCTGGCCGCAAAAAACGGCCATACCGACTGCGTAAAGGCGCTGCTGGCCGCGGGCGCCGGGGTCAATATTCAAAAGGAAGATGGCTGTACCGCACTCATGCTGGCCGCAGCAAACGGCCATACCTACTGCGTAAAGGCGCTGCTGGCCGCGGGGGCGCAGGTCAATATTCAAAATAAATATGGCCATACCGCACTCATGCTGGCCGCGAGACACAACCATACTGCCTGCGTAATGGCGCTGCTGGCCGCGGGGGCGCACTCATGATAGCCGCATTTCACGGCCATGCCGATGGTGTAAAGGCCCTGCCGGCGTTCGGCGCGAATGCCGATGTTGCCATGAAGAAAGAAAAACTGACGCCCTTGATGCTGGCTTCCTTCAACGGTAGCCGCAATGCTGTGCGGCTTTTGCTGCACAGCGGGGCAAATGCCGAATGCACCGATGCCAACGGTCACACGGCGTTGGATATGGCTGTCAGCAAGGGTCATAAAGATTGCGCCGATTGTCTCCGTGAAGCGATGCAAAAATAAGCCCTTTCCGCCCCCCCTCCCCGCCCCTGTAAAGGGCGGGGATTTTTTCGCACGTTGTGTACGTTGACCGACACCCGCAACAGACAGAAATAACAGCCGTTGCAGGCGGCTCGAACGGCGCCGCATGCAGCCTGCGAGCCTCCCCCCTAACCTGATAAACTTTCAACCTGACAAACCCGATAAATTTTTGTGAATTCTGTTGACTTTCAGGGTATTTGCGCGTATACTGCCGCTCCCCGCTGATGCTGCAACCATAACAACGGAAGGCTGGGGGCTAACGCGCAGCACCTTCCAACAATCCGTACAGCCTGCTTTAAGGTTGTACACAACCTACACAAATACAATGATTAGCGAACTCGTTAAGCAGATGGTGGAAGCCGGTGTTCACTTTGGTCACCAGACCCGCAAGTGGCATCCCAACATGAAGAAGTACATTCTCACGCAGAAGAACGGCATCCACATCATCAACCTTGAGGAAACCGAAAAGTGCCTGGACAAGGCTTGCGCTTTCCTCGGTGAAATGGCCGCCAAGAACAAGAAGATTCTGTTCGTGGGCTGCAAGCGTCAGGCTCAGGAAGCCGTGAAGGAAGCTGCAGAAGCCACCGGTCAGTACTACGTGAACTTCCGTTGGCTGGGCGGTATGCTCACCAACATGGCCACGGTGAAGAAGAGCATTGCCCGTCTCGACTACCTCGAGAACCTCGACAAGCAGCCCGAGTACAAGTCCATGTCCAAGAAGGAGCTTGCCGCTCTTGCCCGTGAACGCGAGAAGCACCTGCGCAATCTGCAGGGTATCCGCAACATGGGCGGCGCTCCCGATGTGATGATTGTGATGGGTGCCGACCACGAGGACATCGCCATTCACGAAGCCCACATCCTGGGCATTCCCGTGATTGCTCTCAACGACACCACCGCCAACCCCGATGAGGTGGACTTCCCCATCCCCGGTAACGACGCCGGTATGCGCTCCATCCGTCTGATTCTCGCCCAGCTTGTTGAGGCTATCAACAAGAACAAGGCCTAATCTCAACCCCGTACCTGATACACTACCATGGCTGAGATTACCGCCGCAATGGTGAAGGAGCTGCGCATCAAGACCGATGCCGGCATGATGGACTGCAAGAAGGCCCTTGTGGAATGTGACGGCAACATGGATGAAGCCGTTAAGTACCTCCGCGAGAAGGGCATTGCCAAGGCCGCCAAGAAGGCTGACCGCGAAGCCAAGGAAGGCATCGTGGCCACCGTCGTGGAAGGCAAGGACGGCATCATCTTCGAAATCAACTGCGAAACGGACTTCTGCTCCAAGGGCGACAAGTTCAAGGCTCTCGTGGCTGAAATCGGCGCTGCCCTCAAGGCTTCCGCCGCCACCACGCTGGACGAGGCTCTGGCCGTGTCCATCAACGGCACCACGGTTGAGAAGTACATCGCCGAGCAGTGCGCTGTGATTGGTGAAAACATGAAGCTCCGCAAGTTCGGCCGCTACACGCTGGCCGGCGAGGGCGCCGTGGTTTCCTACATCCACATGGGCGGCAAGGTGGGCGTTCTGCTGCAGGTTGCCTGCGGCAAGGCCGAGACCGCCGCTGCCGATGCCTTCACCACCATGTGCAAGGACATCACCCTGCACATCGCTGCCTGCGCTCCCAAGAGCGTTGACTCCTCCTCCCTTGACCCCGCTTTCGTGGCCGAGGAACAGGAGATTGCCAAGGCCCAGCTCATTGCCGAAGGCAAGCCCGAGCACCTGCTGGAGAAGACTCTCCCCGGCAAGCTCAAGGCCCTGTACAAGCAGAGCTGCCTGATGAGCCAGGAATTCGTGAAGGACGGCTCCATCACCGTCGAGAAGCTGGTTGCCGAAACGGGCAAGTCCCTGGGCGACACGCTGACCGTGGTGGCCTTCCACCGCTTCCAGCTGGGCGCCTAATCGGCTCCCGCAAGCTCAAGCACACAACATTTCAGCCGCGCGGTTTTCACCGCGCGGCTTTTTTGTCGAAAAAACGCCCCCTTCCGACACACGGTCAAAAGGGGGCGCTGCCTGAAATAAAACGCACCGTTACTTCACGTTGACCGTAGCCCTGCGGCGACGCATGAAGAAGAGGGTCAGCGCGGCGGGGAGGAGCGAGAGCAAGCTCACCACCGTGGGCAGGAAGCCTTGCTCGGAAAAACTGTTCTCTTGGGCTTCCTGCGGCTTGCCCGCGGGGTAAATGAGTTCTAACGGACTGCCTTCGCGGGGTGCATCGGCAGGGGCGTATCCTTTTTCGCTTTCAAAGAAGTGGCTCTCATCACTCCCCTCGGTCGCGAAACTGGCCGCGGGGTACAGCGTGTACCCGCCGTTGAGTAAATCTTCATCCATCCTGTAGCCCCACACGGTGGTTGTCACATGTTCCCAAGTGCATTGACGGATGAGGCAATCTGCCCACAGGCAGACGGCGGCGGTAAGGCACAGCAGGGTGGCGGCGGCAAAGACGCGAACCGTCAGCGGGGTCTTTTTCGGTTGGTCGATATTCGAGGCGGTTGTTTTCATGGTGTAACGGTTGAGGTTAAACAGCAGACTTCACTCATCATAAGGTTGGGCGCGGCCTGTTTTGTGAAATTTTTCGGGATTCAGATGATCATCGGCAAAAGCAAGGGCATCAATCCCCGCTCTCTTCAAAAAGCAAGGGATAGTCTTTTTTCACCATAGGTAGGTATTGCAGCGCCGACTCCCCCATGCGGTCAAATGTCAAATCCCCCGCATGGGGCAGCCCTGTAGCGGAATCGGTCTTGAGATTTCCGCGATTGAAGCCGAGCACCACCCGCCCGCTCATCGGGTAGCTTCCCGGCTTTTGTTGCTTTGCGGGTGACACCTCGTAAACAATACTGTAGATTAAGTATTCCTGCGGTAGTTCTTTGCCTTTAATGACGTCAATGACACGCACCTTGACGGCATGCCCCTGATAGATACCCTGAGGCTGTCCGATGGTTTTCTCTATCTGCTCACCAAGCAGCACCGTATCATGATGCGCGAGCTGCCAAAGCCGATACGGCTCCCCTTTGTAATGCTCTGCCGTCGGGTCAGCATACAGTCTGTGCGGCGCGGCGTTGGTGTGCTCAACGCAGACAAACGGCAGCAAACAAAAGGCAACGGCGTAGCGGCAGATGGTCTTCATGTCGGTATGGGGGGTAACGATTACTTGGCGTTCACCTTGGTGTTGGGGGAAAGACCGTAGACCTGCGGTTCGTACATGAGCTGCGCCTGAGCGGGCGGGGCGGTGGCGGAACCCGCGTACTTCACGCGGGCAAAGTACACCATGTTCAGCACGTTGCGACCTGTCCAGCGGGTGCAGAAGCCGCGCACGCGGTCGCGCAGGTATTCCTTGTTGTCGAACGCTGCGCTCCACGGCACAAACTCGATGCCTGCCGCCTGCGTCGGAATGGCGGGGTTCACCGCCTCCATGCAGGCGGGCAGGTAATCCTCCAGCACAAAGTAGTCGATATCGCGGTCGCCCTTGGCACAGGTCAGCGACACGCGCACCACGTCGCCCACGCCGAACTCCGTCACGGGGCGCCAAATGCCGTCGCTGCCCTTCTTTTCGTACAGGCGGGTGATTTGCAACCCCTTCTCCGTCACGCCGGGGTACTCCGTCTGCTGCGGCAGCGCCTTGGCTTTCACCGTGACGTAGGTCGTACCCTCGGCGGCAGAGAACAGGTCTTTCACGCTGTCCAAGCGCGTGCCGTAGTCCGCCGCTTTCAGGCGGGTGACACCGTTGTTCAGCTCCATCGTGCGACCGTCGGAAAGGGTGATGCGGCTGTTGCTGTCCGCAGGGGGCAGCTGTGCCAGATACTCATGCAGGGCCAGCAGCGTCCATGCGCCCGTCCATGTGCCGGGGTGGCGGTAATCGCGGGCGCGGTAGCGCAGCCATGTCAGGAAGGCGGCGTGGCTTGCCCCGCCCTCGCTCTGCACGGCTTGCAGCAGCTGCAAATCCGCCCGCACGGAGGGCGACACCCAACAGTAGAACGGACGCAGCAGCGGCACGGCATTCTCCCCGCGGCGTTTCTCATCCGAAGCCAAGGCTTCCGCCAAGGCGGCGGTCATGCCCGCGCGGTCGTTCAGCACGCGGGCCACCTCGTACTTCAGCAGGGGTCCGACTTTCTCCCACTCCTTCTTCTTCTGCAGCTTCGCTTTCTCCGCCTGCACATAAGCGCACAGTTGGGCGAGCTTATCGGCGGGCACGTTGTGCTGTGTCTCCTGCGCCAGCGTCAGCACCAGCGCGGCATGGGCAGAGGCCCAGAAGCAGCTCTCACGCCCGCCCGACCAGTAGGACAGACCGCCGTCCCGCTGCTGGCGTTTCAAGAGGTCGGTCACCGCTTTGTTCACCATCGTTGCCGCCTCGGCGGGGGATTTCTCCGCCATCGGCGCGCAGAAGGGGGCGAGACGGTCGTACATCAGCCACGGCAGCAGCCCTGTGGAAATCTGTTCCGTACAGCCGTAGGGGTACTGAACTAAGAAATCCACGCAGTCCGCCAAATGCAGCAGCGGGTTGGCGGACATCTCCACCCACAGCTCACCGCGGGCGGAATCCGCCAATTCGGGTGCCAGCAGCGCGGCGGGTTTCAGCTCGGCGCTCACGCCCTCGCCCTGCGCGGTCTTATCCAGCACCAAGTGGTGTACCTCTTTCAGCAGCGGCGCGGGGTAGCGCACAGGGAAACGCCCTTCCACGGCATCTGCCCCGCTTGCGCTGCGGGCGGTCCATTGCAGCACCTGTTCCCCTTCCTGCTGCGGGGCAATCTCGAAATACAGCGTGCCCGTGGCGTGGGCATCCAAGCGGATGGGCTGCGTGCCGCCTCCCTGCAAGGTGACCTGCCATGTGTCCGCCGTGTCGGTGGCGTTCGTCACCGTGAGCGGCAGCAGCAGGCGGTCGCCCGTGCTCATGAAGAAAGGCGTGGCGGGTGTCAGCATCACAGGCTGGTTCACCTGCAGCTGTTCCGTGTGGTTGGCAAAGCGGTCGCCGCTCTCATCCGCCGCCACACAGAACACCTTGTAGGTCGTCAGCGTATCGGGCACCTTGAACGTCGTGGCGAAATGCCCCTCGGCATCGGTGGTAAGCGTTGCCGCCCACACCGCCACAGGCTCAAAATTGTTGCGGAGACGCGGGGTGTCACTCTTTTCCCCTGTTTCCGAGTCTTCTTCCGCCAAGGCAAACGAGTTGCTGTCTGCCACGCAGGGCATAGCGACGGCTTCCCTGCTCTTTGCCGCCTTGACACCGTTGACGGCACCCCCTCCTGCTACGGCAGAGGCAGGAGCCGCCGAAAATACGGCGCCGTCTTCTGCACAACACTCCATCTCTACATCGACCATCCGCAACAGGCTGCCCAACGGTAAGGTTGTCCACCTGCCGTTCTTCCACGTGTCGCCCAGCCACAGACCGGGCAACATGGCTACTGCCTCCCTCTCGCGGTCGTTCAGCACATAGTTACGGCTCGGCAGCGAGAAAATGGGGGTATGATGCAGGAAAACGCTTTCCCAGTCGGGCAGCTTGTACTCACCCATCAGCATTCCTTCATCCACCGCAAACAGCAACACGGAGGCCTTGGCGGGCTGCCCGTCGGGTGTTTGCACGCTGCCGCTCACCGCCACTTCGGCGGCAGGGCGCACCGCCCCCTGCGGCAGCGTGAGCGATACTTGCAACGCACGCGCGGGGTCGGGCTTGATGATGCGCGCCGAATCCCCCTGTAATGCGGTATAAAATCCTTTTTTATCCGCCGTGGGTTGCAGCAGGAACAGCGCGCTGCTGCCCGCGGGCAACAGGTCGGCGGCAAGGGGGATGCGCTGCTGCCCGCGTTTCAGCGTGAGCGGCAGGGGCGTTCCCAATTCTTCGCCGTGCTGCACCAGCAGATAGGCCTGCCCCGCCTTCTCCGCCGTTACCTCCAACGCATCCTGCGCGGCGGTCGCGAAAACATTCAGGTCTCTGCTCCAGCGATAGTAGCTGCGACTGACGCGGCGGTACTCACGCCCCGCGCTGTCGCGCCCCGTGAGATACAGGGTTGTATGACTGCTGCGCTTGTTCGGCTGTTCGGGCAGTTCGGGCAAATCGACACCTTCCTCATCGTTGGCGGGGAAACGCAAATCCCCCTCCCACAGCGTGCGCTCTGTCTCTTTCACCCAAGCAAAGCCGTTGGGCAGCTCGGTGCGCTCTTCATCCGGGCAGGTGATGCGGGCGTGCAACACCTGCTCATGCGGCAGGGGCTTTTTATCATCCTCTGCCGACACCAAACGCAGGCGGTTTTCCACGGGTTCCTGCACGCTGAAATCCGTGCGATACACCGTGACGGAAGAGGTGATTTCACGCACTTCCTCGCGGTCGTTGCGGACAGCCGCACGCAGACGGACGGGAACTTCCATCGAAGATTCAGGCTTCACCGCCGCCCATTGCAGCGGGCAGTTCCACACCAGTTTACCCTCGGCATCCGTGCGCTGTTCCGTTGTCAGGTGCGACGTTTTCTCCGCCCCCGCCGTCAGGTCATCGTTGTACCCCGTATACAGCTCCAGCTGCACCTTGGCATTCGCCAGCGGCGTGCCGTTCAAATCCGTTGCCGTCAGGGTGTAGGTCAGGCGGTCGGGTGCCACCTTGGCCATCGCCAAATCAGCGGTCAGCGTGAAGGCATCGCGGCGGAACACCTGACTCTCCACCACCAGCATACTGCTCTGCATGCGGCCTTTCGCGTCCTCAAGCTCCACCATGTATCTGCCTGTCACGTCCTCCTCGCCGTCGGGCAGGGTGAACTCTGTTTCAAACGTGCCGTTGGCACGGTGTGACAGCGCTTGGGTGAGCAGCTTTTTGCGGTCGGGGCGGCGCACGCTGATGCGAAGCCCCGACACATCGCCCGCACATTCGGAATGACCGTTGGGCAGCACACGGCGCACCATGCCGTACACATGCACCTTTTCACCGGGACGGTAGAAACGGCGGTCGGAGAGCAGGTGAGCGGACATTTTGGCATTTTCTTGGGAGCGGGAACGACCATTCCCCCAAGCGGAGCCCCAGTCATCCCCCGCCAGCACCACGACCTCGCCGCCGTTGTGGTTGCGGCGTTCTCGGAGCGGGCAGACCGCCACACCGTGTTTCACCGCCGTCGGCTCGTGGTTCCAAGGCGTGAGCAGCGTCCCTTCCCCGACCAACGCGCCGTCCGCAAGGCGGTGTACCACCGCCATGTCAGAAGAGAGAGACAGTTTCAAGCCCTGCACGCGTACCACTACATCGCTCTCCGTACAGGATTTTTTGCAGCCCAGCGCACGCCCCGCTTCACTCGCGGCAGCGTTGGGGGTCAGTTTGAGATGCAGCAGGTAC
The DNA here is from genome assembly GCA_045615585.1 of Akkermansia sp. Classification (GTDB taxonomy): domain Bacteria; phylum Verrucomicrobiota; class Verrucomicrobiia; order Verrucomicrobiales; family Akkermansiaceae; genus Akkermansia. Next base: position 5,527 of record JAZLFB010000181.1, on the reverse strand, counting down.
AGACCGGGTTTCAGCTCTGCCGAGCCGATGAGGGATTTCAGCTCCACCGTTTGCTGCACGCTGCCCTTGGCATCCCCCGGCAGCTCAAAAACGGACGGCGCGGCGGTGTCGCCCAACTTGACCAGCTGCCCGCGCAAGCGCTGATATTCTTTCTGCGCGGCGTACCATTCTTTGTCGCGCTGACGCTCTTTAAGCAACATCTCCGCCGTGGCAAAGAAATTGGAATCGCCGTCCAACCCGAAGAAGCGGCGCAGTTTGCGGCGACATGCCCAACAGCCCTCGGGGTCGGTCATTTCCACCCCGCTCATTTCCTCTGCCTGTCGGCGGAAGGCCTGCCACGCCTCGCGCGTATCCACCACCGCTTGGGGTGAGAAGAACGTGGGGGTGATTTCCAAACGGCTGCCGCTGAACACCGTAAGCCCCAACTTACCCTCGCCGCTGCGGGGCAGCAGAATATCCGCATCGTTGTAGTTATCTGCCACCTGCACCGTGGGAACAGCGGGGTTCAGCGTCAGACGGTGGCGGTGTTCACCCTTCTGCGGTTTACCCAATGCCGAACACAGGGTGCCGTCAGGCACCACCGCTTCCAAGGTAACGGGGGCGCTTGTCTCCACCGAAACGAGCATGTCCTGAGCCTGCTCAGGGTTATGGTAATCCAGCTGCCCCTTTTCGCCCGCACCCGACAGGCGGTTTTCATAAACGGAACGATAGGCTACTGTGCCCTCATAGGTAAAGGTGACAACCTTCCCCTTCCACTCCGCGTGGCGGCAGGGCTTGCCGTTCTCTTCCGTCACCTCGCCCGCCTCAACCGTGCAGGGCTGATCGGGGCGCACGGCGGAATCACCCAAGCGGAAGTGCATGGAAGCAAACAGGCGGGGCAGCTCACGCGTCTCCACCGCATCCGAAAAATGCAGGACCACAAGGTGTCGGCCGTCGGTTGCGGGAGCGGCGTTCTCCTCTTCACGCGGTTCCGTGACAGCCAAGAAGGTTGTCAGCTCATTGGACACCCTGCAAGGTGCTGTAGGAGAAGCGGGTGAATAACCCGTTGTCGCGGGGTCGTAAACGAGTTCCCAAGCCCTGTTGGCTTCTGCGGGCAGGGGTTCATCCGGCACCACCAGCACCGCCCCCGGCAGAATACTTTCCGCCGTCAGCGTTTCGGGGTTCAGAGAGGGCTCGCGGGCAATCAGCTCGCAGGTGACGGATGCATTGTGTTTCAGGCGCAGCGGCTCGGCATGCCCGCTCACCGTTCGCCCTGTTTCTTTCCACGGGCTGTCCTCGTCTTTGCGCTTCACTTCCGCAAAGGTGTACTTGATACCGCAATCAGGGGTCAGCGGGGGGCAGACGATGTTGTTTTCCGACTTTTCGGCTGCCATCACCACGCCAAGACCGGGGATGCCGACAAGCCCCTGCGGGCGCAGGTCGGGACCGGGGAATGTAAAGACATACTCTCGCGGCGTAATCTCCGCCCCGCCCAGGTAGGTCTGCCCCGGCGCCACCGTCAGGCGAAACTCCGTACCCGCGGGCGTACCCTCGGCAGGGGCGATACACAGCTCATCCTGATCCGACCAATACAGCTTGGGGCGGTGGGCGTCATCGCCCGTCACGGTAAACTTGTCCAAGCCGCGGTCGGCAAGGCTCAACTCTTGGCGGTGCGACACGCGCACTTGCTCCATACTTGCCACAGGCTCGGCAAAGGTGATTTTCACGCAGTGCGACCATCGTTGATATTCCGCCCGCACAGGGGTTGCCGTCTCTGCCGCCGCAGGCATCATGCCCCCGAATGTCGTCAGAAACAGGTAGAAAAGGCTCACGAATCGGTATTTTTTCATCATGGAGAACAAGGGAAAACGTTTGGTTTAATCTATCATCACGCCGCCTGTGCGTCAACCGAAAACGGCATTTGTAACCCATCTGTTACGCAAGGTGACCATCATTTTATTAAACGATTCTCACGCGCCCCATCCGCCGCTTTTCGGTAAATTTTTCTCCAACAGATGACAAAACGGTAAAAGAAGCCCCCTTCCGACACATCATCGGAAGGGGGCAGGCATTCCGTTAGCGGAAAAAACTTAATGGCGGGAGCGTCCGTCATCCCAGCCGCTCTGGCTGTGGCGCTTTTCTTTTTCACGCTGTTTAATGACCTTTTCGGTTTCACGCGGCTTGACAGCCTCAACAGGCGTTGTCTCAACGGTGACCTCCTCTGCCACCTCTTCCTCACCCTCGCCCGTCCGGATGCGCGCCTGCGGCTTTTCGGCAAGGGCATTCTTCATGCTGCCCCTGATACTCTCGAAGAACACCTTCACAATGGCAGCCGCCATGTGACCGCCCGAAATATGCTGGTGCGGCTTACCCTCATACAATGCCACATAGGCATAGCGGGGTTCATCTGCCGGCATGAAACCCGCAAACCACGCCAAACGGCAGTCATCACTGGGTTTACCCCACTGGGCCGTACCTGTCTTACCCGCATTGGAAACGTAGGACAGCGCCGCGCGGCGACCCGTACCGCCCGCCACCACGGCTTTCATGCCCGCCCGCACTACCGACAGCGAATCGCTCATATCCTTGAGATTGCTCTGCACGGCGGGTGTAAACTGGTAGACCACGTTGCCGTCGGAATCAAGCACCTGGCGAATGAGCTGTAACTTCGGCATGTACGAACCGTTGGCAATACCTGAAATGGCATGGGCCACCTGAAGCGGCGTAGCCAACAAGGCACCCTGACCGATGGAGAGGTTGGCGGCATCGCCCGCCATGAAACCGCGACCGTAGTTGCGCTGCATCCATGCATCATCGGGTACATTGCCCGCCTTATCGGGCAGGGGGATACCCGTAGACTGACCGTAACCGAAACGGCGGGCAATTTCGCACAGGCGCTGAGCACCCAAATGCGGCTCCAACGTAGCGGCGGTCTGGTACATGAAGGGGTTGTTGGAAAGCACCAAGGCCGTGATACAGTTGATGGAGCCCGTGAAGTGGCTGTGGTTCTTGAACTCATGCCCGCCGATACGCACGCTGTAGGGGCAGAAGATGTAGCTGTCGCGCGTAATGATATGATAACGCAGGGCAGCCGCCACGGTAATGGTCTTGAAGGTGGAAGCGGGCGGGTACACACCGGCAAAGGCGCGGGAAACCAGCGGGGTGTTGGGGTCTTGACGCAGGGCGTCGTAATCCTTCTGTGAAATGGACGGAATGAAAAGGTTGGGGTTGTAGTTGGGGACAGAGGCCATCACCACCACTTCGCCCGTGCGGACATCGACCATCACAAAAGCACCGCGACCGATGGTGTTTTTCTCCAACGCATGTTCAGCGGCCTTCTGCCACTCCATGTTCAGGGTGGTCACAATAGTGCCGCCGGGTTTGGGCTTGGTTTGCAGCTCATCAAGAATCTTGTTGCCGGATTCATCGAACATCAAACGCCAGATACCGGGTTGCCCCGTGAGCTGCTTGTTGAACTTCTTCTCCAGTCCCGAGCGACCTTCGGCACGCTCGAAAATGGGGTCATTGTGGTTGATGGGTCCGGTCGGCAGCTTGGCCTGAGAGCCGGTGTAACCCAAAATATGGCTGGCCAGCGTCTTGCCGGGGTAAAGGCGGATATAATTGGGCAGCAGATGCGCGTTTTCAATCGATTCCAGCTTCTTGCGCTTCTTTTCCAAATCGCGTTCACGCACCACGGGACCCACCACCATGGGCAGCCAACGGCGGTTGCGGTAATGGTCAATCAACTGGGCATCACTCTTTTCGTACAGCTTCATCCCCGCTGCTTCATAGGCGGCAAGCACACGGCGACCGACCGCCACAATGGCTTCATCGCTTTCATCCTGCATTTGCCCGAAATTAATCGAGGGCGCATACGCCACCTCGGAACACGCCATCACCGCGCCGTTGCGGTCGGTAATCAACCCGCGGGGTCCGGGTACCGTCAGCGACATGGTGCGGGCGTTGCGGCGGGTATCGGCATAGGCCACGCGCGAGGGGTCGTGAATCGAAGGGTCGTTCACCGTGGCAGTTGCTTTCAGCGGGGTCAGCGGTTCGCCCGTGGCAGAGTTATCACCCACGCCCACCATGGTGGGAGAATTGGGGTCTTCGGGTACGGTCTCGGTATCATCCTGCTGCACCCCCTGCCCCATCGGATTCACTCTGTCTTCACCGCCCAGTTTCACCGTTTCAACGCTGTCATCCACATCATCATCCGCAGGGGTTGCGGCAACGGCTGCGGTGCCGCCATCCGCACCGGCACGGGCGGGCTGTTGCGCCCAAACAGCGGTGCAAAGGGAACAGGCAAGCAGGCAAAGGATGAAACGATTTCTCCGCATAACACCCGTATTATATCCTGTCGGGTGCCGCTTGGCAACGAAAAACAATGCGGCAAACCCCGCCTTTCCGCATTCCCCTCGCCGCCTGACCTTGTCCGACAAAGCGTATTTCTGACTTCGGGGGCAAAATCGGGCTTCATTCCGAAAGTACCCTGTGGTATAATTCTGCCATGCCGCTGCCGGATTTCAGCCGTTTCCCCCTCTACCTTGCCCCCATGGCAGGGGTGACCGACCCCATCTTCCGCACCCTGTGCAAAGAGGAAGGGGCGGATGTCATGGAAACGGAGTTCGTCTCCTCGGAGGGCGTGTTACAGGCGTGGGAGCGCAACCGCCGCTATGTCACGTTTGCAGCGGAACACCGCCCGCTGGGCATTCAGATATTCGGCTCCGTTCCCGAACACATGGCCGCCGCCGCCCGCATCATTTACGATGCCATGCAACCCGATTTCATGGACATCAACGCGGGTTGCCCCGTACCCAAAGTGGTGGGGAAAAACGGCGGCTCCTCGCTGTTAAAAGATTTACCCTTGCTGCAATCCGTAGCCGCCGCCGTGGTGCGCGAGCTGGGGGCAGACTGCCCCGTGACCGCCAAAATCCGCATCGGGTGGGATGCCGAACACATCTGCGCCGAGGAAGCCGTGCAACGGCTTGAAGATGCGGGCATCCAAGCCGTCACCATCCACGGGCGCACCCGCTCGCAACAATACAGCGGGCAGGCCGACTGGGGCATCATTGACCGCTGCGCCCGCCAAGCGCACATCCCCGTCATCGGCAACGGCGATATCTGCACCCCGCAGGATGTGCAACGCGCCCGCGAAACCACCGCCGTATCGGGGGTCATGATTGGGCGCGCCGCCATGAGCGCCCCTTGGATTTTCCGCCAAGCCCGCCGCTACCTCACAGACGGCAGCATTCCCCCGCCCCCCACGGCGGCGGAACGCGTGGCCTTCATGCTACGCCACGCCCGCATGGCGGTGGAAAGCCGCCACTACGGCGACGAGCTTGTCACCCTGCGCGCCATGCGCAGCCGCCTGTTGGCCTACGCCAAAGGCATAGCGGGCAGCCGCCCCCTGCGCCCGCAACTGGCGCGTGTAGCTTCCCTTGCCGAGCTGGAGGACATTCTGACCCAAATCCCCGCCGAGGGGTAAAAGCGAGAAGCTAAACGCTGTCCATTCCATAGGGGGGCTTGACAAATGGGGATTTGTCGAGGT
>JAZLFB010000180.1:0-8445 GCA_045615585.1 Akkermansia sp. | reverse complement strand
CTTGGACGCTTCCATTTTGGCCGATGGCGGTAAAGTGACGGTTTTGTTGAATGGTAGCGGTATGGGCTGCAATGTGTTCGGCCCCATGGACAAAGCAGAGAACTCAGAACTGGACGTTTGCCTGCTCAATCATGCCCACTTCGCCGAAAGCGCGAAGGTTTCTTCACTGTTCGTCAATGAATATACCACGGCGGCGATATACTCCGATTTCACCACTGGGAATATCTCAAGCTCCGGCTTCATTACGGTAGTTGAAGGAAGTCTGACTGTGACTGAAGGTATTGAAATGCTTTCTTCTACAATTGACAACGCGGGAGGCTGCGTGACCTTCACCAACCCTGAAACAGTTATCAACTTGCTGGCGGATGGCGATTTCGATAGTACGCCTTCCTCTTACAAGGATATAAACGGAACAGTTACAGACAGCGGCAATGGCTTCCATGTTGGCGGCAACTTGCAGATTATCAGCAACAGCAATGGTGGTGTCGTCAATGGTTATGAAAACGTGACGGTGAACTACAAGGGCACCGCCTACCAGCTCTTGAGCACCGGTGAACTGTACAACGCTGATGACAGCAAAACCTACTACATCCACACCGGAACGGTGGACTACTCATCTGTGAAGGATGCAGAGGGCCTGGTTGGCCTGCACTTGGACAACACCTTGAAGCCGGACAGCTCTGCCACCCTGAGCCTGGATGAAAACCTGGCAGCCACGGTGACAAACGGTATCGTCTCTGAAGGCGGCATCATCAACATCGGCCAAGGGGTGACCTTGGCTGCCTCCAGCCTTCACGCGCAGGGAGACACCAAGCTGAGCGGCCAGGGAACGTATGACTTGGGCAGTGGTGTAACAGCCTTTGCCGAGCATGTTTCCCTCGCCAGTGATTGGAACGGCATTGTACGCATTTCCGATGCGCACATGAGCCCGTTCACCCTCTCCCATTATGCCAACAACCATTCCTCCGTGGAGGTCCTTGGCATCAGCGGCTGGTGGAATACGGGGGTGAGGGATTTCAACGGCAAGCTCATCTTGGGCAAGGACGACGAGCACCCTGGAAAGGTTGCCCTCAAGCTCACAGATGCATCTTCCAACTACACCTACACGCTCAACGGCGGAGTTTCCGGCCGGGGGGACTACATGCTCGCCTACGACAGCAGCAAGCGCATTTCCGCTACCACCCACACCATCAAGGGAGATGTATCCAGCTGGACAGGATCCTTCATTGATGCCGTGGCGCAAACCAATGCGGCTCACACGGCCACTCTGCGTTTCGAGAACAACACTGCCGTGAACGGTGTCGTGAACATTGCCGCCAATGTGCAGGACGAGCGCTCCGGGAGAGAGGATCACGTCTTCAATGTGGAGGTGGTCGCCAATCAGGGCAACGTGCACATGACGGGCAATATCGAAGGCATAGACAAGCTGACCTTTAATCCGTCCAGCACGGGGCGCAAGCTTTCCATCGACAACCTGACCACTCATGCAAACGGTACCACGCTGCAGTTTGTAGACGGCAACGTGCCCGGCACCATTGAGGTGAATGGACTCCACGGCAGCGGCACGCTCACCCTGAACAACAACTGCAAGGCCACAGGCCTGGCCAACTTCGCCCTCAACGGAGGCGACTACACGGGCAGCTCCATTGTGTTTGATGCCATGAAGGCCAATTACAGCGCGAGTGCCCGCTGCGTCCTCCTCACCCTCGGTGATGGCCATGTGGCAGAGCATTCCGTCATCCACACCTCCATCAACAAGACTGGCGGCGGCACGGTCAATGTGGGTATCGCCGTCAATGACGACACGGTGCGCGTGGGCGGCCTCACGGATGACGCCTACAACGTTTCCGGTACCTGCGTGTACAGCCTGGTGAGCGGCAATCCCACCGGCCACACCGGCGCGGACAATGCTGGCTTCACCTCCGACGGCACCGTCCGCACGCTGGTTATTACGGGCGCGGGCGGCACCACGCATGCCAATGTGGGGTCTCACCTGAATCTCACCATGAACAGCGCCGGCAATGTGCAGACATTCTCCGGACTGATGACCGATTTCAATGGCAACCTGAATGTCAAGGCAGGTACGCTCAACATCACGGCACCCTTGGAGTTGACACTCCATGGGGTGAATGTGGAAGAGGGAGCAGTCCTCAACATAGGTTCGCTTGAGGCTCCTTCCGATAGGATTGTGCCCACCCGGACCATCACTAATGCCGGTTCTCTCTCCATGGGTGGCATTGTTTCCTTGAATTCTGCCGATAGGGCAAACTTTGCGGCGGCAAAGCCCGGTGTTGAAGGATTTGATGGGCAAGGTGAATACGAAGGCAGCGGCTACCTGACCACTACCACTGAATACTATCTGGTGGATGGCAGTGAAAACAGTGTCTTGAACGCTTCTTTGCAGTTTGAAGGGGCAACCCGAGTGACAGACGGATACGCAAGCAACGACATAGTTTTCACCTTCAACAATACCGAGGGGCGCACCGGCACCTACTATGTCAACAAGAATCTTGCATACGATGCAGGGGAAATGAGCGGTGCGACGGCCTTTATCGTGGATGCCGATTCCACACTGAGCATGGTGCCCGTAGAGAAAGCTGCTAATGTTTCCTTTGGCGGCACGGGGCGGGTGGAGATGCCGGATTCCGTGGGAGACGGTGGTACCTTTAGCTTCACTGGCGTGGAGGGAGACGGCTTCGGCGGAACGCTTTCCATCTACCGCAGCAGCGACAACACGGGTCATGGTGAGAATATTTCTTTGCGGAACTTCAACGGCACGTTGGAGATCCGAGGCCGCTACGACCTGAACGGCAGTTCCTTTGACAATGCCAAGAATCTTGTCATCAACGGAGACCGCTCCAGCTCCAACACGGGCTTCTGGTTCCATAGCAACCAAACGCGAACTCTCACCCAGGATATTGAGCTGACCGGAGAGAATGATGTGCAGTTTGAAATCTCGGAAGCCAATACCAACCTGATTGTATCGGGGAATGTGACGGGCAACAAGCTCTGGAAGACAGGCGTCGGCAAGATGACGCTCGACGGCACCGTGCGTGTGAACAGCGTGCGCGCCGATGGCGGTACAACCGAGTTTGCAGCAGCGTCCAGCGTGGGAACCCTCACCGTGAGCAACGGTGCCACGGTTTCCCTGGTCCGCGGTGCCAATGTCACCCTGACCGGCAATGACTCCGTGGCGCAGGGCAACATGACGGTTGGTGACGGGGCTGCGTTGACCATTGCCCAGGAAGGCAAATTGCTTGTCAAGAACGGCAAGACCCTGACGATTTCCGGCGGTTCCGTCACGGCGGATGGCACGCTGCAGATTGGTGAGCGTAATCAGTCCGCTGCCCACCTGTCCATGACGGCGGGTACGTTCACCAGTGGAACTTTGGTGACGGAGTACGGCAACGGCGCCAGCATCGAGTTCAAGGGCGGCTCGGTGGAATTCACCACCAACAGCTCCTCCGCTTCGGCCATTACCAGAAATGGTGCCGGAGAGGGTGACAATGTACGCTTCATCGGCACGGAAACCGATAATCTGGTTCTCAAGGCCGCTCAGGATTGGATGGTGGACCGCAACACCTTTGCCACGGACACCAAGGTCCTGGAGCTCGGCAACTTCGTGGTGGATGCCGCAAACACGGGCAATATCACCATGAAGAACGCCCATTCCTACGGCGGTAGCAACACCATCACCAACAACCACACGCTCACGCTGGATACATTCACCATCGATTCCGGTGAAGCCATCACCCTGGCAGGAAGCGGCACCACAACCCTCGTAAACAACTTGGATGGTGGCGGCAGTCTCACTCTGAACGGCGGCACGCTCGCCCTCGCGGATAGCGTAAGTGAGCTTACCGGGGCTTTAACTGTCAACAACGGAGGCACCTTGAAGCTTGCCGGGAAGGATGACGCCGCACTCATGGCCACGGGAGGCATGAGCCTGAACAGAGGTGCCATCTTGGACGTGAGCACCCTTGGCATCACGGGTGAAGAGGAAGAGCCGATCACTCTCGTGCGTGGAGGTTCGATAGTCGCACAAAGCGGTGTCACGGTGGATTTCGGAGCTGCCCAACTTGATGACTACTTCCTTTCCGTGATAGGTAACGATTTGGTGTTGACCTTTACGCATGGGGCGCAGAATCTTGTCTGGAAGGGACCGGATGGTGAGTGGTCCATTAATCCCACCGCCAAGAACTGGTATCAAGACAATACTGAAATCGAGTCCGCCTTTGCCGATGGCGATATCGTGCGTTTCGGTGCAGCCTCTAGCGGCCACACTGCCACGCTGGGTTCTGATGTCAGCCCCGCCGGCATCACCGTGAATGAAAACGCCTCCGTAACGGTCAATCTGGACGGACGCGCCCTGACAACCGAGCATGTGACGGTGGCTTCCGGCAGCGCGCTCACTGTGGGCGGCAGCGCAGGTTCCTTCACCAACAACGGCGCGCTTAGCCTGGCCAATTCTACTTTCTGCGTCAACAATGCGGGCGCTGATGTTTCCATGGGGAACGTGACCATGTCGAACGGCGCCACGCTGGAGGTGTTGGCCGCTGACACTGCTTCGGCCAAGTCCGTGTTCGTGGACGACGGTTCCGATGCCACCATTAAGCTTGGCGCGGATATGACGATTGCTGCAGGCGGCAGCACGGAAGACACAGCTGGTGCGCTCTATACCATGGGTGCCGAGCACACTCTGCAAATCGCAGGTGTTGGCGAAACAGTTCACACTCTCACCGTGGACAAGTTCGATATCGCCAACGTCAATACGGGCGTGAGCCTGCAGAACGTGAACTTGGTGGTGAAGGGTGCTGCCACTGTGGGTGAGCTTTCTGTGCGCAGCAACAATCACGGCACCGTGACCGTGGAAGGAAGCTCAACCATGACCTTCAACGGCACCGTAGATTGGAATCATGACGGCAAGTACGTGGATTTGGTTGTGGACGGTACCGTGAACGTGAACGACGGAGAGGCCAACACGCTCCACAATGTCACGCTCAACGGCAACGGCGACATCAATTTCGCTGCGAACACCGTCACCACCATTGCGGGCGACCTTACCCTTGCAAAGACCATTGACAACAGCGGCTCTTTGACGCTCTCCGGCACAGTGACGCTCACCGGCTCGCTGACGGAGGATTATGATTTCGCTGAGAAGGTGACGGGTTACTCCGGCCAAGGTGAGTACGCCGGCAGCGGCTACGAGGTCGATGCCACCAATTACTACTTGGTCAAGAACACCGGCACAGGCACGCTGAGCTCCACCGCCACCAGCAGTGATCCGAGTATCATCCTTTCCGTCAAGGACAACAGCCTCCTGTTCCATACGGCGGGTCAGCAGGGCACGGTCTACTACATCAACAAGGACCTGACCTACAATGCGGATGAAATGGGCGCAGCCACCGCCATTCACGTGAGTGAGAACAAGACCCTCACCGGAACCATGGCGGAGGTGACCGCGAAGCCCTTTGCCGGCACCGGCAAGGTTGTCGTGTCCAATGACATTGGTGACGGCACGCTCACCTTCAACGGTGTAGCCGATGGCTTTGACGGCACACTCTCTCTGACCCGCGCCGCAGGCAACCACAATAAGAAGCTGGTGCTGAACAATTTCAACGGCACGCTGGAATATGCGGGCCGCTTTGAACTGAACGGTAGCAACCTTGGCAATGCCAAGCAAATCACCTTCAACGGCGATCGCTCCAGCTCCAACACCGGCCTCTGGTTCCACGGCAATGGCACGCAGACGCTTGCCCAGGATATCGAGCTGACTGGCAACAATGACGTGCAGTTCGAAATCACGGACAACAACACCAACTTGGTGGTGTCCGGAGATGTCTCCGGCAACAAGCTCTGGAAGACAGGCGTCGGCAAGATGACGCTCGACGGCGCGGTGAATGTCAACAATATCAAGGCGTCTGGCGGCACTCTCGCAGTTACTAATCAAGCAACGACAAAAGGCTTGGAAGTTGCCGGCGGAACGGCCACCTTCAACGGTGGAATCCTTGCGGATTCTGCCAAGATTACGGGCGGCACCGCGAACTTCAATGGGGAATCCACCTTTGGTACATATATGCTTAAAGGTGGTACCACGAACTTCAACGCCGATACCACCATCACAACCTTGGGAACAGAGAGCGGTTCGATTAACGCCACCGTGACCATTGCTGAAAATGCCACGGTCAATGTCACCAACATTAACAACAACTGGGGTATCGGCACCATGACGGTGAACGGCGTGCTGAACGTGGCGGAGACCTACCTGTTCTCCACCGGCAACAACCGCAATACCGTGAACGGTACAGGTGTCATCAACACAAACAAGGTTACCAGCCAGAACTATACTAATCCTGCGGCATTCTCCGGGGTGACCCTCAACATTGGCGACGGCGGTATCACCGGCGGTGACAAGGTTGAGTTCGGCACCATGACCGTGGGTGTGCGCGAGGGCGCAGACGGCTGGACAGCCACCAACAACAACATCTCCTTGGCATCCGGTGCCACCACTACCTTTGATCCGGGAGAGAACCAGAGCATCACCATGGGCAACATCGGCGGTGCCGGTTCCCTGGTGATGAACGGGGACGGCACGCTCAACCTGAACGGTACGGCATCCTACACGGGAACGACCACGGTGGAGAGGGGCACGCTCAACCTGGGCGGCAACAGCCACAGTATGTCCATTCTCAACGTGAACGGCGGCAAGGTGACCACCACCCACAGTGGTGGCAGCGGGTGCGTGAGCGGCACCATCAACATCAACGCAGGCGGCACCTTTGAGGTGGCGGGGCAGCATGATGCCTTCGGTTACGATGACAATGTGGCAACTGCCAAGATTGCCATGGCGGGTACAGAGGGGAATGTAGCGCGTCTCGTCCTCAATCCGTCTAATCACGGCAGCGTGACAATGAAGACCAATCTGGAACTCAACGGCAATGCTGTCATTGAGGTGCAGAACGGTGCAGCCTTCAACACCTTCGGCTGCGAAATCGCTGTTTCCAATACAGGCAACACCATCAGCGGCATGCAGGTGCGCAACGACGTGACGATTGGTACAGCGGAGGGTGCAGAGTTGACGCTGACCTCGCTCGCACAAAGCTCCATCAGCGGCTCCAGCGGCACTTTGACGAAAGACGGCGCAGGCACACTCATTCTGGATGCGGCGTCAATCACCAATACGGCATCTATCGTATCAGCTGGCACTCTTGTGCTGACGGAAACCGTGAATTCTATCACCGGAGCACTGGCCGTTGATAGTGGAGCCATACTGGAGTTTGCCAACAACGTGACTCTGTCTGGCAAGGTGAGCGGTGAGGGTGTCATATCTTTTAAGGGTGCGGACAATACGAATCTGACTATGAACAGCAACGTTACAGAGTTCACAGGTGCGTTGCAGAATGAATCTGATGCAGATTTGACGCTTTCTCTGGGAACAACTGCCAATCACCTTCATATGAACATCTCCTCCACCGGCAAGGGTAACGTGGACCTGTCTATGGGAGGTGGGGACTACTTCCTGTACGGCACGCAGAACGTCCGCAACATCACCCAGTCTGTCACCGTGCATATGGAGGTGAAGGGGCAGGGCAATGTGACAGCCACCGGCACGGTGCAGACTGGCAACTTTGATGTCGGTACGACCGCAGACGAGACAGATGCCAAATTTACCCTGAGCGGCGGGGATGCCAAACTGGTATACAGCGGCGATGCCCACAGCTATTCTGCCAATGTCCGAGGCTACGGCACCTTCGCTGTCACGAACGGTGCCACGCAGGAGCTGATGAACATCAGCAACTTTCATGGCATTTTCGAGGCGGAGGGTAAAGGCAGCGTTTTGACACTGAGCGGAACGCTCGGCAATGGTACCAGGTTGCACGCTTCCAATGATGGCGTCATCATCCTCAAGCAGACCTACACCCTGGACGACAATGTGACCGTGGATGACGGTACGCTGCGGGTGGACAACGGCCTGGTGGTGAATGGTTCCGTTGACCTCAGCAAGGGCACACTGACCCAGACGGGCGGCACCGTGACGGTGAACGCGGGCAAGAGCCTGACCCTGGGCGATGCCAGCATCACCTCTGCCATCTCCAACGGCGGCACGGTGGCCTTCACCAAGGACATCTCCGCCACCGGGCTGGTGCAGGAATCCAGCGATGAGGTCTATGTGGGCGCGGATGACGTGAAGACTGCCACCGCCAACCACTTCGACGGCATGCGCACGGAAGCTGCCATACGCGTGGTGAGCGGCGGCACGGTTGCCCCGGCCGGGCACAAGGTGACCCAAGGGGATGTGGATTACACCATCCAGCAGGACGGAACTGCCGTTGGCGTGACGGAAAGCAATGTGAACTACGCCAGATTCCTGCAGCACGAGGCAGGCAGCACGCTGGACTCCTCCGCCATCACCGGCACGGCAGCGCAGCATAACGTGCCTGTGGT
>JAZLFB010000179.1:0-2811 GCA_045615585.1 Akkermansia sp. | reverse complement strand
ACAACCGTCAGGATGGTATCGCTGCCGATGGTGACATTACACCCCATCGTCAGGACGGCATCCGCCGAAAACTCCAGCTTACCGCCGTCGGCGATAATCAGGTTGGCCTCCATGAAAGACTCACCCCCTACTTTCAGGCTCGCCACCGTCACATTACCGGGGTCTGTAGGCACGCTTCCATCGCCGTTCAGCAGATAAAGAGAAGAGTCTCTGAGTTCAAGATTGTTGATATGGTTATTCCCCAAGAGGAACAGATTAGCCGTGCTGCCGTCTATCACCGTAAGTAAATCTACATTGGCATCGCGTTTCACGGTCATCTTGGCACCATCTGCCACAGCCAGTTTCCCCGCTGTCAGGTTGCCGTTAACGTACAGTTCTGCGCTCTCTCCGCTCACCGAAGCGTCTCCTTGCAGCTCAAGGTGTCGGGATGAGAATAAGCTGTCTGCCACGTTGAAGGTGCCGCCGATTCGGGTTGTTTCATCCCTATAGGTAAGTTGAACCACCGCGCCTTTCTCCGCCTTCAGGTTGCCGCCTGTTGTCAGGCTCCTTGCCATAAAGCGTGTGCCGACAAGTTCCAGATTGCCTCCTACTTGGGCTCTGTAGGACAACTCGATACCTGCGGTGCTCGGCACCTCCTCATGTGAAGCCGTCGCCGTGGAGACCACATCTCCCGTCACGGTCAGATTGTTTGCAGAAAAGTGGCTATCCTGCATGGAAATCTCGCCGAAGGTGGTGCCGGAATCGCTGTTGAGGGAGGATTGACCACTCATGACCAGTTTGTCAGCCGTTACCTCACCCCCCCACAAAGAGGAGCCTTCCGTCAGAGAAAGCAATTTTCCTGCACCTACCCAACCAGTGCTGAAGAGTTGAGAATACACCTGGGCCGAGCTCCCGCCGCTGACGGAGATGCCGGCGGTACTGCTCAAGAATCCGCCCACCTTCAGCGTACTTTTATCCGCCACGGTAATACAGGCATCAGCACCCGTTGCCTCTACCCCTTGATTGGCATCCAGCACGGAAGCGGAAATCTGTATAGAACCCGTGGTACTCACGGAATCGCCGGAAATGGTGACCTTGCTGTTATCCGTGATGCTGATGCCCTGATCGCTCGCTGAAGAGCCACAGGCAACTTTCAGCGCGGTTGCGGAAAGCTCTGTTCCGCTGACGGAAAACAGAGCATCGGCGGTTATGGTATTGCCCACTGTAAGCACACTATCGGCAGCAGTCAGGGTGCCGTATACATGCAACGCATCCCCAATAGATGCCGTGGACTGAGAAACGGCAAGGGAGTTGACAATATCGGCGTATCCCTTCACCTCTAGGCGGGATTCACCCTTAATCACCGTCCCTTTATCGGCGTCGAGAATCGTCTTCCACAGGGAGCCATTGATGGTCAGGGTGGAGTGGTTGCTCACCTCCAGACCGCCATTGCTTTTAAAATTCCGCTCTGCCTCGACCGACACCCCGTTGCGAATCGCAAGATTAGCAGCCGCCGTTTCCATTGCGTAAACCCGAACCTGCATCCCGGAACCGCTGAACACTGTAGTACCATTGTTCAAAAGCAGAATGCCTTTCAGGGAAATAGAGCTGTTGTCCCCACTGAATGTTTGTTTGCCGGCCAGTTCCATACGCGTGCCCGTCAGGGTGCCACCGGCCCAATCAAAGGAAGCAGATGCATCTATCGTTAACCAGTCAAAGTGCATGTTTCGAACTCCGGAAACAGCGGAATTGCCTTTGATAGAAATGTCGCCATCGCTGCTCAAATCAAATCCCTCACCCTCGCCGGTGAGGGTGCTGTCGGTAATGGTGATTTTCTTGAGCGCGGAAACGGAGCCTCCGCTGTGGACGGTCAACGCGGAAGAACCGCTCAGCTCCAAGGCGTTGCTTACCTCTACATTCTTGACGCTGATTTTGCCGCCCCCGCCAAGCGTCATATCACCATATCTGCTAAGATAATCCTTGTTAATACGGAGGGTGCCCAGCACATCAAGCGTGTTGGAATACCCACCGTCCCCGGAATAGGTAAATTTGCCGCTGATGTTCACATCGTGCAACACAGAATCACGCATGGCATGCATCTCGACATTCTCCAAAAACGTTGCTGTGCCGCCGACACAAAATTTCGTACCACTTTCAAAGAGGGTCACGTCTGTGGAAAAACCGGATTCCGACTGCCAATCTCCCCCAACGGTAATAGCTGTACCGCTGAACTTGGAGAGCGCATAGACGGACGCATTGCCGGTGACAGTCAGTTCACCACCGGTAGATAGAATGGTGTGTTTTACCGATAAATCATGAGCGCTGATTCTACCGCCCGCCGACACGAGAGAATAATACGCGACACCAAGGTCAGACTCTACCTCTTTCGTTGCATTTCGATTACCCTCGGCAGAGTCATGATTTGTCGGCACCTCATAGCGGTATTCCTCGCGGCCTTCCAAGGTCAGCGTACCGCCGCACTCCAAATAAGAATCGGATTCAAGGTAGGCTATACCGGCGGATACGTTATGACCGTGCAACGTGGCGGTCTTAGACAAGTAGATGGTATGCCCCGCGGAGATGTCGGAGGTGGAGGTGTTGCCCCACAGGTCGCAGTAGACATCAAGCATGATGCTGTGTGCTGCCGTCACATTGCCTTCTGC
Organism: Akkermansia sp.; assembly: GCA_045615585.1. Lineage (GTDB taxonomy): Bacteria > Verrucomicrobiota > Verrucomicrobiia > Verrucomicrobiales > Akkermansiaceae > Akkermansia. The sequence goes on along the minus strand of JAZLFB010000179.1, from coordinate 169 downwards.
ATGGACGGAGCTGTAAGTGTATTTTTCAGGATTGGCACCGCGCACCACAAAGATGTCATTGTCCAGATAATCGCACGGCTTGGCGTTGATTTCGTTATAGGTGCGGGAGGAGGATTCCCAACCACGGTCGCAAAAGTCCTTGCCGTTGCCGTGCAGCGCGGTGTGGAAG
>JAZLFB010000178.1:0-3912 GCA_045615585.1 Akkermansia sp. | reverse complement strand
GCTATCAGGTAGTAGTGCCCATCCGCGTCCTTTGCGCGCGTCACGCCCACGTTGAAGTAGTCGCGCGGCACCTGGATGTAGCGGTAGCTGCCCGTGGCGTTGGTGATTACGCGACTCCGTCCCAGGCATGCCGACTTCACCGTGTGCACCCGCTCCGGTATCATTCCCGCAAGCGAGAGGGCAGACTCGTACGAGACATACGAGAACACCAGGTGGTTGGCTATCAGGTGGCGGGAGTATGCATGCGCCGCATCCGTGCACAGGTACAGCCCGCGCCGCAGGGGAAGCACCTCTCCGCGCCGCTCCAGCAGCTTCAGCCGCCCGTGGGGCGACTTGTAGCGCGCCAGCGCCGTCTTGAGCACATCATAGCTCACCGGCACACTGCCGAATTGACTGTATAGGGTGGGGGGCATCTGTAAGGCCATATTTAGCAGATTTTGACAGGATAGTCAACAAAAAAGTGATTATCATGCTAAAAACGCTAAAACAAGAGACCTTTCAAAGAAATCTGCCTCATCCTCACCAGAGGGGAGCGTCGCGGAATTCTTCGGTATATTCCGCCCTCTCTGTGAAGCGAGAGTCGCAAGGGCAAGCAAGCCTGGCGCACCTGTGGCGGGTTCGGGAACCTGAAGGTATAGTGTGGAAAGTAAACCGCCCTTCGCCTCTTTCTGGCTGGAGGCGTAATTAGTCGTGCACCAAGAGGCTTCCCGTGGGTATGCTTCGCGAAATTCGCTGGATATAGTACTGCTTTTGATGGAGCGCAGTCAAGCGAGTCTATCAAGAGATTGCAATTTATCTTGTCAGTGCAATATCTTCATTCTACAAGGTGTGATGGGCCCAAGCGTCAATGAGAGAAATTACGCATTGGCATGGATTGCTCTTTTATTATGTAGTGGGGGCGCCTTTTCGTTTCCATGTACGTTTTAGCTAGATATTGCCCTAGTATTCCCATGCAAAAAAGCTGAATTCCACAAAAAAGCATAATGATACATACAAGCGATGTCCAGCCAGAAACTGATGCATGCCAACAAAGCTGACGCGCGCAGAGGTAAAATATAGACGCAAAAGCAATTAACATGAAGAATAATCCGAGTAATGAGGACAAAGCTAGCGGTGCTGTGGAGAATGCAACGACTCCTTCCATAGAATAGAGCAAAAGCTTCCAAAATGACCATTTCGTTTCTCCTGCCGCACGCTCAACATTTTCATAGGAAAGCCACTTTGTTGAAAATCCCACCCATTCATAGAGACCTTTAGAAAATCTATGATATTCGGGCATCGAAATCAAGGCGTTTACAACCTCACGTTTCATCATCTTAAAATCTCGGGCCCCGTCTACAAGCTTAGTTGAGGAAACAAGGTTGATTAATTTATAGAACAATCTCGCAAATACCGAACGCAACATTGGCTCGCCTTTTCGGGTTATCCTGCAACAACCTACGCAATCATACTGATTGTTTGACAATATTTTCAGCATCTCGGACAATAACGACGGGGGATCCTGCAAATCAGCATCCATAATAGCTATGTAATCCCCAGCAGCTTCTCGAAGACCTGCTAACATTGCAGACTCCTTGCCAAAATTTCGTGACAACGAAAGAAAGCGCACTCTGCTATCTTGAGCTGCAAGCTGCTTCAAGAGGCATAATGTATTATCTATGCTTCCATCGTCGATAAATATGAACTCGAAAGAATAGTCAACAATCGAACGAATACCATTGTTCAATTCATTCCAAAACAACTGAATTGTTTCTTCTTCGTTATAACAAGGAATGACAATCGTAATCTGATTCGGTTTGGCATTCATAATTTGCATTTGAGTTGCGTTAAATTTCAGTGATTTTCCAACAGACTCGCTCACGCTTGCCGTTTTCTTTGGTATATGAAATTTCTATATCGCCTGCAAGTTTATCCAGGACTACATACGTTTTGTCATGATAGACAAATGAAGCAAAAGGAATATTTTTGTTGTCTTTGTTCGCTGATTTCTGTGAGATGCAAATCCGGTCGATCCCCTTGGGCAACTGCGAAACCAATTTATCTTCATAGCGAAAATACTCAAACTCGCCCCAAAGTTCAATTTGATTGATTTTTGACAGGATTCCCTCTATCTGAGCGCCAGCATCGGCACTATAGACGGCAACATCCGAACCATTGTAATACCTTGCCATACTCTTGTTCATCAAGTGCCTTCCATGATGTCCCCATGCTTCGATATATCTGGAGTTTAAATGTCTGTTTTCAGGGGGGGTAATTATAATTTTATCCCCAGCAGCAATTTTTCTTCCGATGTATTCTTCGGTTTCGCTGTACTCTATTATGGTTTGCCTTGCGCTGTTTGCAGAAGACAGGCTGCAAAGAGTAGCAAGATACAGAAGGCCTAGATATAGGTGTCTGGAAAGCTGGGAAATCCACGGTAAAACAATTGCGGACGAGCCTAATATTGCTACGAAAGCTGTTCCAAAATATGCACGTGGATAGGAGCATCCAGACATAAGAGGGAGACCAATACCTATTATGGCACCGCCTATTAATGAAATAGATAATGTATTTGCTTCCTTTTTTTCTTTATACGCGTATGCATTTGCTATAATACCGATAGGAATAAGAAAGAAACAATAGATTGTATCATCGGTGGCATTAATAACTTTAAAAGATAAACCCATGATTTCGTGTCCTACTGCGGAGAGCTTCTGCATCAGATTTAGAGAAGCGGTGTGTGAGCTTTCCAAGCGAACAAAATTGCCTGGCGCCAGTATATTGGATGCCGCTCCAAGGGTAAACATTAAAACAGAACATATATATCTTTTATTCTTAAGTGTTGTTCTGTTGAGCGCCGTGTAGATAAAAATTGCACTTAATATGCATATAGATATTCCTTCATGCGAATTGCCCGCCAATATTGCAACAGGCAATGAAGCAATTTGTATTTTTTTGTTTTTATTGAATAAAGCTGCAATCCATGCTGCTGTTAGCATGCTAGACCATAGGTAATTACAACTTCCCGTTAGCCAGAATATACTTGAGCCGGGAACAGGTAAGATGCACCATAATATCAATACTAATATTATGTACGATTTTATTGAGCATGCACGCGCCAATGTGCAAACAAAGAACGCTGTCGTTAAATAACATGCCGTATTCGCAACATTGAACCACATCTTCCCTGTCATGAGGAAAAGTTGCGCAAGTCCGTGTGCAACCATTCGACCTCCCCAATTTAGATAATGGTAGCATAATGTACACCATATGTCAGCTGCACTTTCGACCCTTGCACCGGTGACCCAATTATAGCTGTACGCATAATCATCACTACATATGGGAAAGCGCGAGCAAAGCCGATAGAATATATATCCAGACATTGCAAGCACAAAAAGTGCGCATATTCTCCATGTTATCCTTTGTCGCGCATTTAATCTTGACATAGTCTATTCCTTGTCTGTGGACAGTATACCCATTGCTAATGCGTGTTTGATGACCTATTGTTCCAGCAAATTCAAATGTTACCAAGTCATGAAACAATCTCGCTTCCGCTGCATCGTGCCATCGGAGGGCAGGTGAAACCCTTGAACGTGCGAGCTGGTTTTTTTTTGCTAAAAAGGCTTGACTACCCATTAGCAAAGCGAGAACACCATGAACACGGAAATAACAGACAAGGAGCGTGCAGCATTGGAAGTGCTGCGGTCAACAGGAGTGGATATTCTGGAGGCTGCATTGGTGGCCAAGGAGGCACTGGAAAACAGCCGCGGACGTGTGAGGCGCGCGCGGGAATGCGTGCGGCTGGGTGCGGAGGAAATGCGGAAGCGGGAAAAGACCGTGACATTCCGCAAGGCGGTGGAAGCGGCTCTGGAAGAGCGGGAGAAGAAGAACCGCAGGGCGCGAACGGTGACGGATTTCCGCTACTACTGCAAG
>JAZLFB010000177.1:0-7180 GCA_045615585.1 Akkermansia sp. | reverse complement strand
CATTCAGCGCAAGCACAACCTCCTTCTCCTCAACCACGCCCAGTACCTGCAAAAACTGCAGCCGTACATCTACGGCTCGCATGTGAACGATGTGCAGTGGCCCGCGCGCGACCACCGCGCTCCCTTCTTCGGCGGAGATGTTGACTTCCACAACCTGCTGCCGCGCTATTTCCGGCGCTCCATGCCGCTCACCTGGGAGCTTTCCTCTTCCGTGAAGAAAGAGGACATCCTGGCCGCCAAAGTGCAGTGGGATGCTCTCATGCAGCAGCTCCCGGAATAAGCGCGAGCCCAATCTCCAAGGAACTTTCAGGCAACATGCGCAGAATGCGCCATCCTTGACATCCTGCAACACTGATGCTAGTATACCACCATGCACGAAGGAGACGAAAAGGCCTTGGTCGTTATCAGAAGTCTAGTATACAACCATGAGCCCTATCTGCGCGATTGTTTGGAGGGCTTCGTAATGCAGCAAACGAATTTCCCCTTCGTGGCAGTTGTGCACGATGACTGCTCCACAGACAAATCCGCAACCATCATCCGGGAGTATGCGGAAAAATACCCGAACATTATCAAACCCGTTTTTGAAAGTGAAAACCAGTACTCCAAGCATGATGGCTCCCTGCGGCGTGCCATGGATGCCGCCTGCGAGAAGTACGGAGCAAAATACTACGCCCTCTGCGAGGGGGACGATTACTGGACCGACCCGCACAAGCTTCAGAAACAGGTGGAATTCCTGGAAACACACCCGGATTACACCATGGTGTGCTGTGATGGCGTGGTCCGGACTCCGGATGGCGATATGACGGAAGAGGATTTCCGCAACTGGTCATGGAAACGCTACCATGAGAGCCGCGACATGGCGGTGGAGGATATTATTGAACAGGGCGGGTGGTTCATCCTCACGGCTTCTATTGTTTTCCCAAAAGAATTACGTGATACTTACCCGGAAGCCTGTAGGAAATGCCCTGTAGGCGACTATCCTCTGCAAATATTTGCCGCATTAAACGGAAAAGTGCACTATTTCCATGAGAAGATGATTGTTTATCGTTTCGGCAGCATCAATTCATGGTCGGTACGGGAGCGTTCTCGCACTTATGAAGCAAGCCTTGATTTTTTTAGGCGCGAGATAGATATGCTGCAAAGCCTGGATGAATACAGTGGAGGCAAATACAGTTATGCTTTCAGAAGAAGAATTGTGCAAAACGTAGTACGTTTGTTAAATTCATACAGCCAAAATTCCGAGGATACACTCAAGATCTTTGCCCGCTTTTTGCAGTACGAGTATCTGCGAATATGTTGGCCTCAACCGGAGAGACTTAGAGAAAAACTGTATAGAAAACTAATGAGGTTGTGCTGTTTCCCTTATTACCCCCTTGAGAATTATCCTGGTATTATAAGGCCCTCCATGAAGCCGTTTATTTCACTCCAGAGAAATAAAACGATTTTTCACATAGGCCGTCTGGTGGTTGCGTCCTTCGTCAAACCGGCGGATAATAGAGTGCGCCTATACATCCTTGGCCTACGCCTGTTTTGAAAACGGGGCTCCCAGGCATATAGCAACGCAAAATCTCCCATCAGCATCATAGAGATTTGTTTTTGCCAAGTACTTTCAGCACATGTTGCGAACACGCAAAAACAATATGATGAGGCAGGTTGTCTTCATATATGACGGAATAGAGGGGAATGCCACAGAACCTGTAAGTAATGCAGTGTGGGTACAGCTTCACAAAAGGGCGCTTCCACCAAGGGAAAGGTTGAAGCTGGAGCAAACGTATATCATACTCCATACGGCTCAGCAATTGGTAGCGTGAAATAATGGAGCGGCTTCTGGACATCAGATTGTTCTTCCATTCCGGCGGGCTTCCGGGGAAACGTACGAAATGCAACTGATCCATCCAATAAGGGAGCAAATATTCCCTTGCATGCATCAAGGTGCCGGATGACAAGTGATATTGTATCAGCTTTTCAATAATGAGCATATTTAACTGACACATTCGCTCTACGTGTTGGCCGGCATTCATTATAGAGCCGGCTCGCTGTAGGTAATTGTACCCAACATGAGGCAAGATGTATATTCCCCTGGCAAAAGGCGCCAAGCATCTGAAAAAGTATTGGTCCTCGTGCACGAACCCTTCCGGGAACGCGACATGATGCTGATCTATAAAGGAACGCCGCCACAGTTTGTTGCAGAAGCAAACATTAATGCTCGTTGCCATTTGCTCCCCCTGTTCCAGAAATCCTTCGTCTGGCAAAGAAAAATATTGTTCGCGATTAACATGGGGCACGCCTTCCTCGTATTGCAATTGAGTTCCGAAAACTAAAATGTCCACTTGCTTCGACAATTTTTGCACCGCCTTCTCATAGATGTCCGGCTCCAGATAGTCGTCCGAATCCACTCCAGTCACCCATTCCCCAGTGGCGGCGGAAAGCCCAGAGTTCCTTGCAGCGGAAAGCCCACCGTTCTTGCGGTGGATGACCTTGATGCGGCAGTCCTTCTTTGCGTATTCCTCCAGTATATCTCCGGAATTGTCTGGAGATTCGTCATCCACACAAATGATTTCCAGGTTGCGGTACGTCTGCCCGCAAATGCTGCCCAAACACTTGGACAGATAGGGTTCCGTTTTGTAAACGGGAACAATAACTGATATGAGGGGATTGACCATGTGTGAGCTCTCCGTATTTCTATTTGATTGTAGTCTTGCGTGAAGAGCCTGTCAAATCATTTGTTGTTGTCAACGCATTTCGAGCAAAATATGCCGGCTAGCCCTTCGGTGCATTATATTTGAGACACTGCGCCAATTCGTTTGCCCCGGCTACCTCGCGGGCTTTGCTTGACAAAAGACAGTGTTTCGCTTAACATCAGTCATAACTCATGTCTCAATCCATTGTTAGTATTGTTGTTCCTGTATACAATGCGGGCAAATACTTGCGGCACGGCTTGAATAGCATACTGGAACAAACCAGTGTGAATTGGGAGGCCGTGTGTATCGATGACGGTTCAACAGATGACTCGTATGCCATTCTCAGGGAGTACGCGGCGAAAGATAATCGATTCCGTCTGTTTTCCAAGGAAAACGGAGGCGTATCGCGTGCCCGCAACCTAGGCATTCTTGAAGCAAAGGGGGAATGGGTAACTTTCATGGATGCAGATGATTGGCTGTCTACCAACACTGTGGAAACCTTGTTGGCAGCGCCTTGCTCGCGACAGGTGGACATCATCGGATTTGACGCAGATGTCGTGTACGATGAAGGCGTGGCACATGACGCGACACTTGATGAAATCTTCCAAGTAAAGAAAGAAGGTGAATACCCGGGGTCTCCGGAGATACTGGAAGACATGGTGGGTACTTGTTGGGGCAAAGCGTATCGCAGAGCCTTTCTTGTGGAAAACCAGCTCATGTTCCCGGAGAATATGAGGCAGGAGGATGAAGTGTTTTACCGCTGTGCCATGAGCGTAGCACAACGGGTCTATATGATAAGGCACCAAGGCTACCACTACTTCCAGACAAAGGGCTCATACATGCATGAGCACACAGACCCAAGCGAGTCCTATCTACTGTACCTCCAAGGTGCACACCTTATACATTCATACTATGTTAAGCATGCATGTTCACCTGAATGGGGACTTACCCTATTAACCTTTCTATACTGGCAGTTTGTGTTGCGGCAAGGAGCATGGAGCTGGCGGCAGCGGCGTGAATTGAGACGGCAAACGCAACCGTTTTTGCATGAGGGACACTACGCTGCCAAGTACCCGGGGGATTACCGGGTTCGCTATCTTGGAACACTGCCTTGGTGGAAAGATTTGTTGATACGAAGAGGCTGTGACAGCGAGCGAATCCGGTTGTTCGGCATCACTTTGAAGAAAGACCGGTACAAAGATTTTCATTTGGTTAGCAGCTCATTCCTAGGGATAAAGAGATTGCAAAGCCCAAAGCATAAACACTAGGCAATGCCAAATAGTTTCCCGCACCGGTATCCACAGGTACAGATAGCTTTGACAAACGCAAAACATTTAGTGATGATATGTCTAAACCAATAGTAACAGTTATAACTTCACTCCCGTTGAAAAGAAAGGGAAACTGCCCACTGACACAAGAAGGAGGGTGTGGGCTTATACAGGTGCTTCAGTACAATGCAGCACGGCTAGAAAGGGGCACGGCATTATTTGCGCTTGGGATAGCGGGACCAAATCAACACGCCGAACAATTTCCACTTGACCGTGCCTGAAGTCCGAACCCGCCTCTCCAGCGCGGGCAGCACCCCGAACAAAAACCAGCGTGTGGAATGGCGTTTACAGTCCTCGCGTATGCCGTACAACGGCAGGAAGCCGAACAACAGATGCAGCAACATACCGGATTTCAGCGTGTGCGGGCGTAACAACGGCAGGCCGAAAATACCGGAATAACACCAACCGCAATCCATGCCCCCTTTGTCCGGCTGAACAATCTGGAACACCTTGACCAAGCGGCGGTGCATGTACGGGGCAACCTCCGGTCCGTAGGCATCTGCCACGCAAGCCATGACCAATGGGTGCAGCACTCCCGGCAAGAGCATATACAGTTTTTTCGGCATGTATCCACATTCCAAGATGTCCACATCGGCTACAGGAAGCAGACCCTGCAGCTGGCGCACGCGCGATTTGTGAAATTCGGCTTCGGTCTGCGTCGCGTCTGCGGCGCTAATGCCACCCATGCGGAATGTTGTAAAGTTCAAAGGCACATACACCGGCTTTGCCCCATGCAAAAGCAGATTGAGTAGTAGGTCGTAGTCTGCGGTGATGCGCAGTTCCTTATCGGCAAAGCCGCCTACCTCCCGCATGCGGGACACGAGCGTGAGCATGGTCTGGTGGCAGAAGGGCATAACGGAAAAGGCATTGCCCAGTTCCGGAATGGAATCCCCTGCATCACTCCCATCCCAGTGCACATAGTGGCACGGGGCGTAGGAGAAATCTGCCTGTGCGCGCTCCAGCCACTCCACGGAGCAGGCCACGCCGTGGGGATCGTGCCAGTAGTCGTCCGAGTTCAGGAAGGCAATGTACTTGCCTGTGGCGGCGGCAATGCCCTTGTTCATGGCATCATAGATACCGGTGTCCGGTTCCGAAAGAACGCGCACTCCATTCCTGCCATTGTACTCGCGGAGCAAATCCAGCGTTCCATCGGTGGAGGCTCCGTCAATGATAAGATGTTCGATATCCGGGTATGATTGGGAAGACACGGAGTCCATGCACTGGCGGAAGAGCTCCACGCGGTTGGCACTCACAAGGTTGAACACGGCGGTGACAACAGTGACGCGCGGGAGATTCTGTTTAGAATCTATTTCTGGATGCATTGCTTGAAAAGACGAGAAAAGCGTTTCCAATAGTAGCCTGCCCCCAATGCAGAGCTGCCGAGCAATGTTTTGCGCAGCAGCGCACGGTTCTTGGGGGAAAGAGAGGCGGGTAATTTTTCCGGAGAAAGGGATAGCCGTTGCAAGGCCGCGCGCACCTTGGCTGCGCATTCCCGCTGCGCGGCGTGCGGGGCCATGGAACGGATGCGGCGCAGGGCGTGCACGGCGTAGGAGACCAGATAGTCATCTCTGAGAGGAGCCTCCGGGTGGGCAGCCAGGAAACCAGCCAAAATCCCGGTGGCATGGGCCATATCGGTCACTAGGTCATTACTGCGGGAAGAAAGGGAACCAGAGCAGGCATGGTAGACATATCCGCAGGCGGGGCAAAGGAGCACCCCCTTGCACAGGGGAAAGGCCATGTGATTAAAGAGGGTATCCTCCCCATAGCGCACCTCCCCCGCAAAAAGCGCGCCGCTTTCCTGCAGGCGGCGCCTGCCGTACAGTTTGCCGCACGCGCTGATAGTGGCGGCAAGTGGCACCACCCCTTCCACAGACTGTATCACGGAGCTTACAGGGACGGACCGGGCAACGCCGTTCTCCAGGCGCTTGTGACCGCCTATTATGCAGTCTGTCCCCGGAATTGAACGAGCGGCTTCCAACAGCTGTGGCAGGAAATCCGCCTCCAGTGTGTCGTCGGCATCCACGAAGGAAACATACTCACCGCGCGCCTCCGCCAATCCCGTGTTGCGCGGGGCGGAAACACCGCCGTTGGCACGGTGTACCACCCTCACACGCGGCTCCTCCGCCGCCAACTCGTCCAACAGGGAGGATGACCCATCCGTGGATCCGTCATCCACGCATATAATTTCCATATCACCAACAGGGGCGGCACACACGCTCTCCACACACTTGCGCAGGTAGGGCAAGGCGTTGTACACGGGGATGACGACAGAAAGGAGCATGGGCATAAAGTATGGGAATCCAGAGCACCCCATCGCGTAAAAGCGTACCGCTTACACGCGCGCAAGTCAAGGAAAAACGGGTGCTCAGATACCAGATAATACATGCGGCCCGTTAGCGGGAATATGGAGTTGCTACCGCCGTTCCCATCTGTTATAATCGCTGCGTTGGCGGATTCCGAACAGAACAAGGGCACGCTGGTGTCCGTGCTGGCGCCGGTCGTCAGGCACTATGTTTTCTCCTCCCCGCGCGTGCGCCGTTGTGTGGCAGGCGGGGTGGTGGCAGGCGGGTTTGCCGCCATGGCATCCGGATTCGGCCTGCCCTTCATCATTCAAACAGTGCTGCCGGTGGTGTTCGGCAAAGAACCGCCGCCGCCCATGTTGCAGGAGTGGCTGGCCCGCCACATAGCACCGGAAAATCTGGATATGGCGCTTTTATGGGGGGCTGCACTGTTCATCCCGCTCATCATGGCGGTGCGCGGCACATCCACGTACCTGAACACCTACCTGCTGACCAAGGGCGGCATGATGGCGCTCTCAGATATGCGCACAGATTTGTTTGCGCGCCTGCAATGGCTTTCCTTCTCCTTCCATGACCGCCGCAGCCGCGGTGATATCATGACAACAGTCATCCAGTACACGCAGAACGTGCAGCAGGGCATGATTGCGGTACTAAACGACCTGGTGCTGCAGCCGCTCACCCTGGTGGCGGCGGCGGCCTACCTGGTGTATGTGGCGCTCACCAGCCACGCGGGAGCCATGCTGCTGGGCAATCTCATCATCTCCGCCGCCTGCATACCGCTCATCCACTTTGTGGGCAAGAAGCTCGTGAAGCATGTGCGCAAAGCCTTGGTGGGCATGAACGTCATCACCTCCATTGTGGAGGAAACCCT
>JAZLFB010000176.1:0-2149 GCA_045615585.1 Akkermansia sp. | reverse complement strand
GTATTGCGTGCCCAGGTCCGCCAAGGTGATGATGGAACCCACGCTTGCATCCAGGGCCGCGACCATAGCCTTGTCCACCACAAAATCCGTGGCGGTGGCGGAGAGGGCGCCCGCGGTGAGGTAGTGGTCCGTCTTGCTCACGCGGCCCAGCGTGATGGACTCGGTGTCCAGCGTACCGGTGGCGGTGAGGCTTCCGGCGGCGGTGAGCTCAAGCGAGGCGGCGGTGACATTGGCAAAGGTGGCCTCGCCGCCCACGGTGAGCTTTCCGCCCACGGTGGGCGAGCCGGTGTTGCCGCCCGTGGTGGAGGTGAGCGCCAAGGGGTCGCTTACCGTCAGGGAATCGCCGGTGCCCATATCCAGGTTGGCGATGCTGCCGCCGGTGGCGGAAACAGCACCGTTCACTTCAATAGTGCCATCTGCCGCCACGGAACCCAGGTTCACGCCGTTGCCGGCAATCACGCGGCCCGTTTCGGTCACAGCCAGCGTGCCCTGGTTGTCCATCGTGGAGCCGGAGAGCATCTCCAGCGTGCCGGAAACCGTCATGGTGGAGCCGGAGGCGATGCCCACGGCACTGTTCTCCACGGCCAGCGTGCCGCCGCCCACGGAGGAGGCCTGCAGCGTGGCTCCGCCCTTCACCGTGCCCGTTCCGGTAACGGTGATGCCATTGGCAATCACCTTGTTGGAGCTGGAGATGGAGGAGCCGTCAGCCATGGTAACGTTGCCCAGGCTCACGGTCTCGCTGGAAATGGTGAGGGCCCCGTTCAGCTGGGTGTTGGAAAGCCCGCTGGCGTTGCCCAGGGCCAGCGTGCCATTGGCCAGTGCCAGCGTGCCGATGCCCTCCACGCTGCCGATGGCGGACGTGCCGCCCACCGTGAGCTTGGTGGCCCCGGTAACGGTGCCGGTGGCGTTGAGTGAGTCGAAGACGTTCTCGGTACCGTTGGCCAGCGTCACATTGCCGCCCGCCGTCACGTTGCCGCCCGCTGTTACCGCGGTCTTGAGGACGAGGTTGCCGCCCACGGTGAATGTACCCTCGTTGGCGAAGGCATTCACGGTAACATCACCGTTGGTGATGGTGAGCTTGCTGGCCGCGCCGGCAATGTTGACATTCTTGAGTTCTCCCGCCACCTTGTTGAAGATGGCCACGCCGGATTCGCTGACGCTGATGCCGCTGGTGATATTGAGCTCCTCGGCGTTAGTGAAATTGTAGGTGGTGCCGGAGACGTAGATGGTGGTCACGTTGATGGCTTCACCCACGTTGATATTGCCGCCAAGGCCTGCCGCCGTGAAGTGCGCCGCATTGGCAGGCGTGAATGTGCGGGTGGCCGCCTGGTTGTCGTCATCCGCCCACCTGAGGGATGCGAGATCCCATTCTCCTTCGCCCACGCCCTTGCCCCAGTAGCTGCCCTCGCCGGCAGCCTTGGTGAGTATCAGATTGCCGTCCTTCACCTTCAGCTGTGTGTACTCTGCGAGCGGGGCACTCAGCGTGAGATAGTCGGAGGCATCCGCGTACTTGTTGCCGGATTTGTCCGTCTTGTCGAAGATGATGCCCGTGATGGAGTCATCCTCGGTCAAACCGGTAATCAGGACAATTTCCTGCCCCGGCGTGCCGGTGGTGGTGATGTTCACCTTGCCGCTGTCCATGACGAGGTAGGAGCCCTCCGCCAGCACCAGGCCTTCCGTGCCCACGGAAAGCGTGGAGCCGCCGGTCAGGGTGATGGCCGCAGCCTGCAGGGACGAGCCCGCAGCCGCCGCGAGCGTGGCGCCGCTGTCAACCGTGATGCCCATGATTTCCATGCCTGCGGCACCAAGCGTGAGCGTGCCGGCGGCAACCTCCACGTCCATGATGGCGGATTCCCCGCCCCGGGAGAGCGTGAGCGCGCCTTCCCCGCCCTTGGTGAGCCAGGGGGAGTTCGTGAGGGTCGTAATGGTGGCGGATCCGCCCTTCACCACGGAAATCTCGTCGAACGCATCTACGGTCGCGGTGGCAAGGGCGGTGTACTCTTTGGCATCCGTGAGGTTGAGCAGCTTGCTGTCGGTTACGGTGCCGCGGTCGGCGTTCGCACCGCCGAACCCGCCGCTCAGCGTGCCGCCGAGAGTCACATCCGCCCCCAGGTTCACGGTGGTGGTGGCCACAGTGGAAGCACTTGTG
>JAZLFB010000175.1:0-10939 GCA_045615585.1 Akkermansia sp. | reverse complement strand
CTCCTTGTGGCGCACGCCGAAACGCTGTTCTTCGTCAATCACCGCCAAGCCCAAATCCTTGAACTTCACGTCCTTGGAAATCAGACGGTGCGTGCCGATTACGATGTCCACCTCGCCCGCGGCAAGCCCCTCGATAATCTCCTTGGCTTTCTTGGCGGGGGTGAAACGGCTCAACAGCTCAATGCGCACAGGGTACTCGCTCATGCGCCCTCGGAAGGTGCGGTAGTGCTGGTCGGCCAACACGGTGGTGGGTGCCAGAATGGCGGCTTGCTTACCGCCTGTCACGCACTTGAAGGCGGCGCGGATGGCCACCTCGGTCTTGCCGAAGCCCACATCACCGCAGATGAGGCGGTCCATCGGGCGCGGCGATTCCATGTCGGCCTTGGTCTGGTTGATGGCGCGCAGCTGGTCGGGCGTTTCGCGGTAGGGGAAACTGCTTTCAAACTGCCACATCCAAGAGGAATCGGCGGGGTGGGCATAGCCCGTGTTGCCCTCGCGTTCCGCCTGAACCTCCAGCAGCTGGGCGGCGTAATCCGCCACGGCTTTTTCAGCGGCGGCACAGGCGCGTTTCCAGCGGGCGTCGCCCAGTTTGCTGAGTTCGGGTCGCTTGGCACCCAAGCCCACATACTTGGAGACAAGGTGTCCCTGTTGCAGCGGGATGCGCAGCAGCACGCCCTCCGCATACTGAATATGCAGCTCTTCTTCGCCGCTCTTTTCGTCGCGCACAATACCCTCGAAGCGCCCCAAGCCGTGCGCGGCGTGAATCACGTAGTCACCGGGGGAGATTTCGCGCAGCGGGGCTTGCGCGCGCTCGCGGCGCATGCGTTCCTCGCGGTCGTCCTGCTTGCGGGTGCGCGGGGCGGAGTAACGCCCGAAGATTTCCGCCGCCGACAGCACCGCCACCTTGGCACCGGGTACCGTGAAGCCGAAGGGCAGGTCGCCGTCTCGGCTCTGCACGCCGCGCCAAGCGTCGTCGCTGCCGCAGATTTCCTCGAAACGCGCCTTTTCACCCTCGTGCGGGAAGTACATGGTGACGCGCCACTTCTTGTCGCGCCATTGCTGCAACACCGTGCGGGCAAGGGCGCGGCGGGCTTCCTGCATCACAAAGTCGCCTGTTTCAAAGGAACCCAGCGGCTCACCGAAGAAAGCCGTACCGTCGCGGGCGGCAAGGGCATCGGGGTCGGCGTCGGGGTGTTCGGGCAGCACTTCCGTGCAGTCGGGCGGCAGCTCAAAGAGCAGCACATCGCCCGTGCGCCCGCAACCGGGCAGGCAGACCACCCAGTCCTGCGGGGCAATCAGGTCGCCCAGCAGGGTATCGGCGGGCGGCTCATCCAGCACCAGCTCCGCGCTCTCCAGCTTGCGAAAGGAGAGCTGAGAGTCCACATCGAACGCACGGATGCTTTCAATTTCATCACCGAAGAACTCCACACGCAGCGGCCACGGCGATTGCAGGGGAAAGATGTCGAGAATACCGCCGCGCAGACTCCATTCACCGCGGGCGGTCACTTGCTCCACGCGGTCGAAATCGGCGGCATCGAATGCGGCGGTCAGGGTGTCGAGCGGCACCTCTGCCCCCACGGTCAGCACCATGTTGGCGGTGGTTTCCTCGCGAAAGACAGGGGCGGGGCGCGTTAAATCCCCCGCTGTCACAAGCACAGGCTGCACCCCGCGCGGCGAGGAGGAAACGGCTTTCAGCGCATCCAAGCGTTCGGCGGCAAGGTCGGGGTCGGAAATGCCGTTGTTGATATGCGTTTCCTGTTCCGGCACAAAGACGGCGGGCGGGGCTTCCCACAACGGCCATTCGGCGGCAAGGCGTCCCTGCGCGGGCAGAGCACCCGCCACCACCCACACGCGGCGCGGCGTTTTCTGCTCCACCGCCTTGGCTGCCACCATGGCAGCCGCAAAGGAGAAAGCGGCGGGGCATACGCGGTCGAACACCACGGGTTCTTCCCGCGTGTTGCCGCGGCACAGCTTATCCAGCTCCGCAGCAAAAGCGGCGGAGTGTCCGATAATTTCTGTGAGTGCTTTCGGCAAGGCTCGATGCATTGTACACGCGCCGTGTGAAAAAGTCCAATCAAAATCCTCACTGAACTGACAAAGGAAAACTGTGGACTTTTATTGCATCGTGTGCTATTCTTGCTGCCCTCACTATGCTGAATCAGGAAGTTATTACCAAGGCTGAAACAGCCGCTATTCAGATACCCGCTGGTAACGCCGTTATTCTGCCGGAGGGGTCACGCATTTATGTCACTCAGATGCTGGGTAATTCCGTAACTGCGGCATCGGATATGGGGTTGGTGCGCATCTCTCGGGAGGAGGCCGCCCGAGCCGGAATTATACCCGAGACGGAAGCGGTGCAGGAATCTGATGCCAATCTCACGTTGGAAGAGCGTGTGTGGAAGGTTCTTGCCAACATATATGACCCCGAAATTCCTGTTGATATTGTTGGCTTGGGGCTGGTGTACGGTGTGGAGGTGATACCGCAGAAAGAGGGCGGCGCCCAAGTGAATGTGCAGATGACGCTGACCGCCCCAGGTTGCGGCATGGGACCGCACATTATGGCCGAGGCAGAGATGAATATCGCCGCTTTGGACGGTGTTCAGAATGTCGATGTTGAGTTCGTGTGGGACCCGCCGTGGAATCAGGATATGATGACGGAGGAAGCCCGCATGCAGTTAGGTCTTATCTGAATGTTGCCATGGGTAAGGTTCAGCTGGAGCTTTCGGAACAGGAGATGCGCGACCTTGCCGAGGTTTGCGCCATGGGGCTTACGATGCTGGGGCAGGCGATGCCCGATGCCCGCAACCCCCGTGCCGATGCATGGATGCGCCTTTTGGTGAATCTGTTGAAGGCGGCGCGCACCGTGCCGTCTCTGGCGCGTGATATGGAGATGAGCCCTGACTGCGGCTATTGGTTTTTCAAACGCCCCTATGTGGATAAGGCATTCTACTCCGACGTGTTGGATGAGTACCGCGATTCTACGTTTTGGGAGGAGCTGGTGACCCGCATGTCGACGCGCTGTTTGGCCGAATCAGTTGGAGAGGAGCGCGTGAGCCTGATGAGTGAAGAGGAACGCGCTGCTGCCGTCTCGGGGATGGAAAAAGCCCTGTGGGATGAAGTGACCCGCCATGGTATTGATCGGCTGCTTTTCATGCTGCCGTCAGAGGAAAGCTGAATGCTGCCCCGCCATGTTGCACCGCTGCCCGCTTCGTCAGCCCCGCATGCTGCCCTTATTTGCATGGGCTGCGGGCGTTTGTTTCGCGGCGGTGGTGTTGACTCTCTTTTATGCTGTTTCTGCTCCTAACTGGGATGTCCCCCTGTATACGGCTCTGATGGCGGGGGTGGCGTTGCTGCCGGTGTGCCTGCTGATACGCTTTCTGTTCGGTTTCCGCACCCTGCAGGTTGAACACGCCGGGGTGGTGGTAGCCGATTATCTTTGGGGGAGATGCCTGCGCCGCCGTGTTTTTCAAGCTGTGGAAATGCGGCATTTTGATTGGGAAGCCGATACTTCGGACGGCGGTTGGACCCTGCGCTTGCTGATTCAGCAGTACCCTGCGGCGCGACCATCGTTTCTCACCGTGCTGCACACTGATAATCCCTATCTCATGGCAGCCGTTTGGCATGATTTCGAGCTGCATTACCCCGGCAGCGGTCTGCGCGAAGCCCCGCCTGCCGCTGCGGTGACGTACCCGCGCCCTTCTCGCCTTGCGGGGGGTATCATGCTTCTTGTGTCTGCACTGTCGGCATGGGGAACTCGGGATTTCCTGAGCCGCCCTCTCTACCTGTGTGCCAAAGGGCAGGTAACTCCCGCTGTGGTGCAGCAGGTGGTGTGGGATTCACCCCGCCCAGGCAGCACCTACCATTTGCTTTGTCTGCCCGACGGCAGTCAAAAAGCCCGCTTGGGTATCACGGTCTATGAACAATCACCCTATATCCCGCAGGTGGGGAGCCGTTGCGAAATTCTCTGGGCGGCAGATGCCGATTATTGTTGCAGCCCCTCGGCGGTTGTTCCGTTTGTGCTGCCGCTGCCGTTGGCGGCTATTGAGTTGCTTCTCTTGGTCGGCGGAGGCTGGATGTTGTACACTTCTCGGCGGCAGCTGAAGTAAAAGACCTACAAAAAGAAACGCCTGCCGTGGTGAACAGCAGGCGTTTCGTATCGGGGAAAAAGGGGAAGAAGTTAACCCAATACGTTTTCAACCGAGATATCAGCGGTGGCGTCGGTGCGCTTGTCGGCATCCTTGCCGTAGGCGGGGTAATCCGGCTTGTGGTCGAACACCGTGCGGTGACCGTTGCCCAGCGGGGCGTAGCGGTCGGCAAGGCGGTTGGCCATGATGACCGTGCAGGGGCAGTTCGCCAAGGCTGCCAGCTGGGGCAGCAGACCGTCCACTGCGTACAGGCGGCACTTGGCACCCACATGCTGCGCCACCTCATGCGGCTTGCAGCACACACAGGCAATGCCGAGACGCTGCGCCATCGCTTCGGCGCGGCTGCGGTCGGCTGCCAAGGCCAACAGCGTGACCTTGCCGGGCAGCAGCTTGATGAGTGCCGCCCACTTTTCCTCTGCCCACGTGTCGGTGGCGGAAAGGGTGGAGAAGGGGGCGATAAAGCTGCCCTCGACCTCGGCGTTGCCCGCCTCTTCGGCGGCGTAGAACGCATCTTTCGTGCTGATGAGGTGAGCCAGCTGCAGCAGCGCCAGATAATCGGCGGATTTGTGGCGCGGCGCGTGGCAGTATTCGGCGGGCAGAGCCGTGTTGCGGCGGTTGAAATCCTTGGCGCTCAACAGCTTGTTGTCCGCAAAGCCGGAAATATGGATAGGCTCCAGCGTTTGCAGCACCTTGAAAATGCGCTTGTTGTCGCAGAGCATGAAAGCAATGTCGTAGGGGCCGAACTTATACTGCTCATCGGCATCCAGCTGTTGCTTGAGCGGGGTGGAACCGTCCGACGTGTTGACGAAGGTGACATACTCCTGCGTTTCCCAGAACCTCGCCTGTTCCTGCGGGCAGATGACGGTCAGCTCGGCATCGCGGCGGCAGCGTTTCAGCACGCGCATCATGGGGATGGTGAGCACGGCTTCCTCAAACTGTTCGGGTACGCAGACGATGATGCGGAAGGGCAGACGCATGTAGCGGTCGACCACGGGGTTGACTTCCGCCGGCTGTTCGGGGGCAAAGGCGCGGGGGCACTTCCAGCGGTGGTGCATCCAGAAACCGTCCAGAATGTTCTCGCTCTGGCACTTCTCCAAGGCCAGATTCACCTGCATGGTGATGTCTGCTTGGGTTTCGCAGCCTTCGGGCAGCTCAATCATGCGCCCCAGCACGGCATCCCACTTGCCCAGCCCCGTGTTGCGGGTGTAGACGCAGAACAGGTGTCCCTTACCCTTGCAGCGCTTGTAGAGCAGGGCGGGCAGGGGGGTCACACCCGTTACCTTGCCGAAGTAGGGGATAAACAGACCCTCCTGCGTGTACTGGTCGCTCAACACACCCATCAGACCGCCCGTGCGTGCCAGTCGCAGCACGGCTCGCAGACCGTCCTCCTTGCTGTACATCTCGCAGCCGAAACGCGTGCGGGATTCATAAATCATTTTCTCCAACAAGGGGTTGGAGAGGCGGCGGTACATGGAGCTGTAGTGCTCTACCTCCGAAAAGTGCGGGCGGATGCGGGCCAGAATCTCCCAGTTGCCCGCGTGGGGAATACAGGAAATGACGCAATGACCGTTGATGCCGTGGTCGCGGAAGATGTCGCTGCCCACGCGGTTGATGGCGCGCTCCTCCTCCTTATCCGTGAGCAGACCGGTCTTGATGGAGCAGATGAGGTTCATGGTGGTGCGCACCATGTTGCGGCGGATCATCGACCCCAGCTTATCTTCGCGCAGCATGGGGTCTACGGCAATGCGCAGATTGCGCGCCACGACCCTGCGGCGGGCGGGGCTGAACAGCCACACCAAGTAACCCACGGCGCGACCTGTGGCGGCGACAACTCGGATATCCGTGAGCTTCAGGATGCCGCACAGCAGCTTATACGCCCACAGCCCGATGCGTTGGGCGAAGGTTGTTTTTGTCTGCTCTTTGCTCATAATCCTTCTTTAGTTGAAGGTGTAGAGACGGGGAATGTAGAAGGGCTTGCGGGTGTAGGGGTCCCACACCTTGGAACCGACGGATGCGTTCGAGTAATCAAGCTGGTAATGCGGCTCGTAGGGAGAGACGATGATATTGGAGAACTCACAGGGGAGACCGTAGGGCAAACCATCGGATGCCGTGCTGATTTTCTTGGTTACATGCCCCGAGGGAGGGAGGTCGTAGGGGTTCACTTTCACCCAGTCGTTAGAGACGGGCGTACCGTTGTTATCGGCAATCACATGCGGCGGGCGTTCACCGGGGTAGGGTGCGCGGTCGAACGAGTCAACCATCTGGGCAAAAATGCAGGAGCTGAGGGTGCTGCAACACAGCAATGCTGCCAAGGCGGTAATGGTACGATATGCTTTCATGAAAGATAGGTGTATTTATTGTAAGGGGGATGAGTCCGGGGTGTAGGGAACTAAGTGAACGCGGCTTTCTGCACCGTTTTTGCCTTCGGTGAAGATGGGGCAATACCTGTAATGCTCAACCGCATCGATAATCTGCGGATAGCAGGTGAGCAGCGTTTCCAACGCCGGTTTCAGCATAATGATGTGGCGTTGTGGTACTGCAATGCTGCCGATGGAACCGCCGCGGGGCATGGTTCCGGCAATGGGGTTGCCGCCTTTGAAATCAACGTGCAGTTCGGTGCGCCCCAACTTGTTTTCTTGCTTAAAGGTCAGATTGACCGAGGTTGTCTGGTGGATATCCGACCCCAGCATGCGGTCCAAAACCAATTCGGCATAGCCGTCATGAATACGCACCGCCACCCCTTGCCCGCTGGCAATGATGGAAAAAATACCCGTTTGCCGCATACGGCAGGTGTCGCGCAGGTAGCGATTCAGTTCTGCTTCGGTAAAGGTGACGGGTGCTCCGTTGGCGTTGACAATAAGGCTTTCCAAGTCACGCGCACGCCCGCTGTCTTTATAGCCGGCAATGTCGCTCAGGTCCTGCGGGCTCCACATGCGCAGCAGCACCACCAGCAACGTGGCGGTGAATACCAGAAAAAGACCGACTGCCACTGCCGATAAAACGTTGAAAGATTTCCATAAACGCCGGAAATAGGAACCCCGTGTTTCGCTGTCAGTCTCTTCGGAAAACTCTTCGGCTGCAGGAGAATAAAAAGGATGGCTTGCAACGTCGCTTTTCCCATCCTGAGAATTTTGGAACAATGAACCCCAGAGAGAACGGCCGGTGTCGTCTCCTGTCTTTTTTCTGTTCCGTCTTCTGTTGTTGCCTGCTGCCATTCGTGTTGTTCAGCTAACCTCCCCAGTTTACAGGATATCGGCTGATATGAAAAGGAAAAAAACAGTCAATAAGATATTAAATGTCTATTATTACTTAGGCTATCCCCAATGACCATTTGAGATATTTCAATGATTCACCCCATACTTTGGCGTTGGTGCTGCCCAGTACCACCACAATCACGGCGCGACCGTTTACGCTGCCGCAGGAGATAAGGCACTTGCCTGCCAGATTGGTGTACCCTGTTTTCATGCCCTGTACCCAGGGGTATTTGCCCAGCAGTTTGTTGGTGGAGCGGATGGTGCGCACGCTGCCGTCGGCCTTCACAAAGTCGTAAGAGGGAATGTTGATGAGGCTGCGGATGGTTTGGCTGTTATAGGCATAGCAAGCCGCACGTGCCATATCATGAGCCGTGGAATATTGTTCGGCGGGCAAGCCGTTCGGGTTGGCAAAATGCGTGTCGTACATGCCCATGCGGCGGGCGCGGGTGTTCATTTTCTGCACAAAGGTGTCAACATTGCCGCCGGTATCACGGGCCAGTGCCACCGCAATATCATTGTAACTGCCGGTCAGCATAGCCTGTAACAGGTCGCGCTTGCGGTATTGTGTGCCGGGTTTCAGATTCAGCTTAATGGGGGAAACCTGATTGTCTGATGCCTGAATGGTCACCATCTTATCCAGTTTGTTTTCATCGCATACGCACAGAGCCGTGATAATCTTTTGCGTACTGGCTACTTGGCGGCGTTCGCGAGCATTATGTTCAAAGAGGATGCGCCCGTCGTAGGGGTCAATCACACACACGGCGGCACAGTCCGGTGTGGGTGCGGGAGTGGCAGGGGTGGGCAGGGCAAGCGTGGGGTTCAGAGAATTGGGCCTCCTAACTTTGCGGGCCGTGGGCGGCAGAGGAGCGGTACGATGATTAATGACCGTGGCTCCGCTTCTGTACACCCTGGCGCGATAAGGGGTATTAAACATAAAAGCCCCGTCCGCAGAGGCACAGGCGTTCAGAATAAGACAGACCGTGAGAGTGGCAAAAACCTCAAAAAAACGCATGGCGGAGAGTCTACCGCAGCATCTCTCATTTGGCAAGCCTAAAGTAAGACCTGCCGAGGGGGACAAAAAAGCAGCCGTCCGATGCGGACGGCTGCCGTTAAGAGTATTGTCTAAGCTGAAACTTAGCCCTTGAGGGAGGAGGAAGCCTTGAAGCTCACCACGCTGGAAGCGGGGATTTCCATGGTTTCACCCGTGCGGGGGTTGCGACCGGTGCGGGCGGGGCGCTTCTTGGTTTCAAACGTGCCGAAACCGATGATCTGCACCTTCTCCGTGGCAACGGCGGTGGTGATGGCTTTAAGGGTGGCTTCAAGAGCCTTGGCGGCGCACTGCTTGGTAGCGCCTTCGCCCAGCTCCTGCTTGATGGCGTCGATAAGTTGAGTCTTGTTCATTGCTATTAGCCGCCTTATGGCGTGCGGTGGCACTATATCAGCCTGCGGCGTTTTCTGCAAGCGCAAAATGCGTTCACAGGCAAAAAAAGATTGTATCACAACGCCTAACGGATATCGGAGACGCGTCTGTAGGCCAAAATGCGACCATCCTGCAAATCGACGCAGTAGGGGGTGGCATGCTTGAACCAAGCCCCCGTGTTCAACAGACGGCGCTTGCCGAAATGCGCATTGAGCGGGCGGTGAAAGTGGCCGAAAATCACGTTCTCCGCCTCAGGGAAGTAGCGGCGGGCAAAGGATTCCGCTCGGCGGGCGCAGGTCAGCCAGCACCACACAATGCCCCACGGGCGCTGCGGCGGCCAGAAACAATGCAGAAAGCCGCGCAGATACTTGTTGCGGATACCCTCGCGCCGCAGAATGGGCGGGGTCAGTTGGCACATGGCGCGGGAAAGCTCCAAGCGCGATCCCAAATCGGTGTCGGCATCGGGGTATTGCGCTATCAGGGCTTTGCAGGCGGCTTTGTTGCGCAGGTACTCCCAGCTCCACGGTGCCACTTCTTTGTACAGGGCGTGACCGTGCATAATGACGGTCTGCCCGCCCCACAGACGCAGCAGCAGCGGTTTGATATCTGGGTCGTGGTTGCCTGAAATTTCTACGAGCTGCACCCCGCGCTCGCGGCATTGGCGGCGCAGTTGTTCGCGCAGGGCAATACCCTCCTCGCGCCAGCCACACACGCGCGTTTCCGCCAAGTCGCCCGCAATAATCAGGATGTCCGTACCCTCCAGAAGCGCGGGCGGCAGGGTACGCCCCGCCACCTCGCAACGCTCATGCCCCAAATGCAGGTCGGAAATCACGCGCACGCGTGCCCCCTTGTCAGGGTTAAGCTCCAGTATGCAGCCTTCAGCCATCCCTTTCTTCAAATCCTCGCGCCAAAGGCGCGCTAACTTAAACTTTATAAATTATAAATTAAAAATTATAAATCCCTCTGTCTTACCGCTTCGTACAGGCAAATACCCGTGGCGACCGACACATTCAGGCAGGGCACCTTGCCGTGCATGGGGATGCGGACAAGGAAATCGCAGTTCTCTTCCGTCAGACGGCGCATGCCGTCGCCCTCGGCACCCATCACAATGGCCATGCCGCCCTTGAAATCAATGTCGTACAGCGAGCGGTCGCCGTGGTCGGAGGTGCCGACAAACCAGATACCCGCGTCCTTCATCGTTTTCATGGTGCGGGCGAGATTCGTCACCTGCACAAAGGGTACGCTCTCTGCCGCGCCCACGGAAACGCGCAGCACCGTCTCCGTGATGCACACGGATTTATCCTTGGGTGCCACCACGGCAGCCACGCCCGCGCCGTCGGCGGAGCGGAGAATGGCACCGAGATTGTGCGGGTCCTGAATGCAGTCCAGAATCAGGTACAGCCCCTGCGGCTGCTCCTCGATAATAGCGGCAAGGTCGCCCTCATCCAGCGATTTCACCACAGGCGTGGCGGCGGGCTTACGTTCAAAACGCGCCTCCTGCTGTTTGCCGTTGGGGGCAAAGCGGGGCTCTTGGCGGGCGGTGTGCTTGTTGGGGCGTGCGGTGCGGTCGTTCGGTCTCATGCGGTAAAACTTAGTTTTGGGTCAGAATAGAAAGCGCTTCCCCCGCCATCAAAAAGCCGAAGGTGCCTGTGATGTGGGTGGCGGAGCCAAAGCCGTTGGCGCAGCCGATGCCGCCCTTTTGGTTGGCCTCGCGCTCGGTGCTCACGCTGCCGTCGCACTTGGGAAAGCGCGGGCGTTCGGAGGAATACACGCAGCGGATGCCGATGTCGGGGCAGCGGTCGTAGAGGGGGAATCCGTGCTGTTGGCGCAGATTTTTGCGGAGTTGCGGGAGCATGTTGTCGCCGCAGGTGCGGGCAAGGTCGGCCACGGCAATTTTGCTGCCGTCAATACGCCCGCCCGCGCCGCCGCAAGTGACAAGGGGAAGGCCTTTCTCATAGCATGTGGCAATGAGGTGCGTCTTGGGCTTCATGGCGTCAATCGCGTCAATCACCACATCGGGCTGCGTGTCGAACAGTCGTTCGGGGTGGGCGGCGGTGTAGAAAAAGGGAACTTCCACCACGTTCACGGCGGGGTTGATAAGCCGCAGACGCGCCGCCATC
>JAZLFB010000174.1:0-6404 GCA_045615585.1 Akkermansia sp. | reverse complement strand
ATACACCCGCAGCAAAGGGCGGTCAATCGGGTGTCTATACACTCGCGGCAAGGGGCACCAAATCAGGTGTCTATACACCCGCGGCAAAGGGCACCAAATCAGGTGTCTATACACCTGCGGCGGAGGGGTTTCGAAAGGGGTATCGAAAGGGGCGTTTTGAAGGTAGTACTCGGAATGGGTATCGGGGTGGCAATGCCGACATTCGGGGACAAAAAGGGGTGTTTTCGGGGCGAAAACGGCATCACCACGGGTAGAAAGAAAAACTTTTTTGTTTTTGCAAAGCACAAGATATGGTATAGTTTTATCTATTTCGCCGCCAGATGCTTGGGTCGGGAATTTTTGTGAAACTTGGGTTAAAATTTTGCGCTTGCAAAATGTAAGCAAAGCCGTAATATCGACTTGTACGAAGCAATCATTCTCCCGCCATGAGTACCCCCCATCATTCCGCTGTTTCCGGTGACGATGTTCAGCATCTGGCCGACTTTGTGCTGCTCTCCCAGCGTAGCTGCATTCTGCGTCTCTCCCCCGTGCTGAACAAGGGCAAGGTGTCCTACCCGCAGTTCTTCCTGTTGGCTTATCTGGCCGAAGAGGAATGCCTGTCCATGAGCAACATTGCCAAGATGATGGGCCATTCCACCGCCGCCGCCACGGGCATGGTGGATAAGTTGCAGGAGCTGGGTCACCTGAAGCGCTACACCGCCGCCGCCGACCGCCGCAAGATTATGGTGCGTATCACGGATCAGGGCCGCGAGCTGGTGCAGCAGATGCGCGACAACATTGCCGAAGATTTGGCTAAGATGATGTCCCCTGTCTCTGCCGAGGCCGAACACCTGACCAAGGCCAACCGTGTGCTGAACCGCCACGCCGCCAAGCGCGCCTGATTTCCCCCTTCTTTCTGATTGACTGCTGATATGAGCAACTATTCCCCCGAATATCTGAACCGTCTCAACGCTTACCCCGAGAACTTTGCCCGCTTTATCACGCGCGTTCCCGGTGTAGCCACCACCACCGACCGCGCGGCGGTCATCTCTGCCCTGACACCCACCCACGAGGCCGTGATTGCCGAAGCGGGTATCGACCCCAAGATGCTGCGCCGTGCGGAGCAGATTCACGGCAACAAGGTGGCGCTGGTGGGTGACATCGGCTGCTCTTATCCCGTGGAGGGCGTGGACGCCCTGTTCTGCGGCGGTGTGGCAGACTGCTGCCTGGGTATCTATGTGGCGGACTGCGCTGCGGTGTGGATTTACGACCCTGAGACAGGCTGCCGCGCCCTTGCCCACAGCGGCAAGCTGGGCACCCAGCAGAACATTGTGGGTGAAACCCTGCGCGCCATGCACAAGATTCTGCATGTGGACCCCATCAACTGCATTGCCGTCATCTCCCCCTGCATCCGCCCCCCGCATTACGAGGTGGACATCCCCACCCGCATCAAAGAGGAGCTGGAGGAAGCGGGGCTTCTGAAGGAGAACATCATTGACAGCAATCTGGACACCGCTGCGGATTTGGACACCTTCTACTCTTACCGCATGGAGAAGGGCAACACGGGTCGCATGCTCGCCCTGTTCGGTCGCATTCCCCAATAATCCCCCTGCTCAGCCATGGATAAGCCTGAACTGAATCTGCTGGGTAAACATTCGGAGTTCTTTACCAGCCCCGATGATGCCAAGCTGGAAGCCTTCCCGAACCGCACGCCCGGTCGCCCCTACACCGTGGTGCTGGACACGCACGAGTTCTCCTCTCTCTGCCCCGTGACGGGTCAGCCCGACTCCTGCCACCTGACCATCACCTACTCCCCCGCGGAAAAAGTGGTGGAAACCAAGAGCCTGAAGTACTACCTCGTTTCCTTCCGCAATTACCGCTGCTTCAACGAGCAGGTGGTGAACCGCATTCTGGACGACCTTGTGGCCGCCGTGCAACCGCGGTGGATGAAGGTGGAAGGCCGTTTCGGCGCGCGCGGCGGCATTCAGCTGACCTGCATTGCCGAGCACCGGCCCGAAAACCGCCTTGCGTAAAAAAAGATTTTTCTCACACCCCGAACGGCGCGCTGCGGCGCGCCTTTTTTCACCATGAAAACAGCAGTTCTCCTTTCGGGCGGGTTGGATTCCACCACCGCCCTGCACTGGGCCGCCAAGCACCACGAGGTAGTGTGCGCCCTCTCGTTTGACTACGGCAGCAACCACGCCGCCCGCGAGCTGGCGTGCGCGCGTTGGCAGGCGGAGTCGCTGGGCATTCCCTACCGTCAGATTGACATCTCCGCCATCTCCCGCCACCTCAACTCGGCTCTGTTGAGCGGGGCGGAGGCCATCCCCACAGGCGAATACGATGAGGAGAACATGAAGCAGACGGTTGTTCCCTTCCGCAACGGCATTTTTCTGGCGATTGCTGCGGGCATTGCCGAAAGCTGCGGTGCGGAGGGCATGGTGATTGCCGCCCACAGCGGCGACCACGCCATTTACCCCGACTGTCGAGAGGAATTCATGGAAGCGATGGGCAAGGCGATTCAGAGCGGCACCTATGCCGAGTTGCAGATTCTGCGCCCCTTCATTCACAGCAGCAAGGCGGAGATTGCCCCCGCCGCCGCCGAGCTGGGGGTGGATTTCGCCCACACTTACTCCTGCTACTGCGGGGGTGAACACCACTGCGGGCAATGCGCCACCTGCCGCGAGCGCAAAGCCGCCTTTGCCGAGGCGGGCATTACCGACCCCACTGTTTACGACGCCTGATTTTTTTCACCTTATCCCCCTCCCCCACTTTTATGCCCAGTGTTCTGATTAAAACGTACGGTTGCCAGATGAACGAACGCGACTCCGAACAGGTGTCGAGCATGTTCCTGAACGGCGGTTACACCCTCACCCAGGATGAAGCCGAAGCCGATGTCATTCTCATCAACACCTGTTCCGTCCGTGAAAAGGCGGAGTTAAAAGCACTCGGCAAAATGGGCTTACTCTGCGCCCGCCCCACCGCCAAGCCTTGGGTGGTGTACGGCTTCATGGGCTGCATGAGCCAGAGCCGCGCCGCCTCTCTCTTCCGCGATGTTGCCCGCTTGGATGTAGTGACAGGCACCCAGCAGTACCACCGCGTGTACGAGCTGTGCAACCGACTCTTGAAAAGCCGTCTCGGCATGAATCTGACCGAACCGCTGAAACGCGGCGCGCACATCTGCGCCACGGAGCGCGTGGACGGTTTCCAGAACGCCATCCGCGACCATCTGCCCAAGGGCGCGGGCTGCACGGCATTCGTTTCCATCATGCAGGGCTGCGACATGCATTGCTCTTACTGCATTGTACCCAGCACCCGCGGTGAGGAGGTGAGCCGCCCCGCCGCCGATGTGATTGACGAAGTGAAACGCCTTGTGGACACGGGCGTGAAAGAAGTGACGCTGCTCGGTCAGATTGTGAACCGCTACGGCAAAGAAGAGCCGATTATCGACGGCAAGGGTGCCTTTGTGCGCCTGTTGGAAGCGATTCACGAGATTGACGGATTGGAGCGCATCCGCTTCACCTCGCCGCACCCCATCGGCTTCCGCGAGGATTTGGTGAACGCCTACACCTATCTGCCCAAGCTGTGCAGCCACATTCACTTCCCCATGCAGAGCGGTAGCGACCGCATTCTCAAGCAGATGTACCGACCCTACAAGAACGAGAAGTACCTGCGTCTGTGTGAGGCGATGCGCGAAGCCCGCCCCGACCTTGCCATCACCACGGATATCATTGTGGGTTTCCCCGGCGAGACGGATGAGGATTTCCAAGAGACGGTGGCAGCGGTGGAGCGTATTCAGTTTGACAACGCTTTTGTGTTCCAATACTCACCCCGCCGCGACACGGTGGCCGCCGCCATGAACAACCAGATTTGTCTGCGCGTGAAAGAGGAGCGCAACCACGCCCTGCTGGAGGTCGTGAACCGCATTGCCACCGCCCGCAATCAGGCGCTTGTCGGCACGCGGCAGGAGATTTTGGTGGAAGGGCCCAGCAAGACCAACGCCGACCGACTGCAAGGCCGCACCAGCCAGAACAAGCCCGTCATCATCGAAGCGGGCAACGCCGAAATCGGCACCATCGTTCCCGTGCTCATCAAAGAATGCACCGGCTTCACGCTCTACGGCGAAGCGGTGAAATAAGACGGATTGTTGTTTTTCCTTTCCCCGGCGACGGCGCGTTCTACCGACGAGCCGTCGCTTTTTTAGCATGCGCCGCCCTTGCCTTCTTTGCGAGAAAAATTGCCCCATGTCCCTTTTTTCACACGAAAGATGCTTGAAATATCTGATGGACGTGCTAGAATGGACTGCGGAGCCCTAGGGCTTTTCGTTTTTTATCAACCTAATACTATCATGTCACTCGAATCATTCTTCAATCCGAAGAGCATCGCAGTTGTCGGCGTTTCCGCCGACCCCACCAAGCTGGGCGCCGTTGTGTTCAACAACATCATCAGCGCTGAATATGAAGGCAAGCTGTACGGCGTGAACCCCAAGCTCGACGGTCAGGAGCTTTGCGGCAAGCCCTGCTTCGCCAGCGTGGACAAGCTGCCTGAGCCCATGGATTTGGTCGTCATCCTTGTGCCCGCCCGCTTCACGGAAGCCACCATTGACCAGTGCATTGCCAACGGCACCAAGAACATCTCCATCATCACCGCCGGTTTCGCCGAAGTGGGTGAGAAGGAGCTGGAGAAGCGCATTGCTCAGAAGTGCATGGACAACGGCATCAACCTGCTGGGTCCGAACTGCCTCGGTCACATCGCCACCTACAACAAGGTGAACGCCTCCTTCGCCGACGGTTTCCCCGGCAAGGGCAACGTGGCCTTCATCTCCCAGTCCGGTGCTTACTGTTCCGCCATCATGGACTGGGCCGCCGGCAAGGGCATCGGCTTCTCCCACTTCATCTCCATCGGTAACAAGGCCGTGATGGGTGAGGACTCCCTGCTCGCCGCTCTGAAGGATGACCCCGATACCTCCGCCTTCGTGTTCTATCTGGAATCCCTCAAGAACGGTAAGGAATTCCTGAAGGTGTTGAAGGAAGTTTCCGACACCAAGCCCTGCGTGATTATGGAACCCGGCAAGTCTCAGAAGGCTCAGGCCGCCTCCCTCTCCCACACGGGTTCTCTGGCCCCCAACTACCGCGTGCTCGAAATCGCCCTGCAGGGTGCGGGTGCCATTCAGGCCTACAACGACCGCGAGCTGTTCGGTCTGCTGGAGATTCTGCAGTACTGCAACCACAACCAGTTTGACGGTCAGGTGGCCGTTCTCACCAACGCCGGCGGCGTGGGCGTGCTGACCTCCGACCTCTGCGAAGAAGCCGGTCTTGATCTTGCCCGCCCCTCCGAAGAGACGATTGCCAACCTGCGTGCCGTGCTGACCCCCGAGGCTTCCCTCGGCAACCCCATCGACGTGGTGGGCGACGCCAAGGCCGACCGTTACGAGAGCGCCCTGCGCGTGCTCTGCGAGAGCGGTGAGTACAAGAATATCCTTGTGCTGCTGACACCCCAGCGCGTGACGGACTGCACCGGCACCGCCGAGGCCGTTGCCAAGCTCGCCCCCCTGTATCCCAACGTGAACATTTACTGCTCCTGGGTGGGCGGTGCCCGTGTTCAGGAAGGCCGCGACATTCTCAACGCCCATCACATCCTGAACTACGAATACCCCGCCGACGTGGTGCGTCTGCTCGGTCTGCTGAAGGCTCAGATGGCCTACCGCGGCAAGAAGATGGCTACCGAGACCACGGGTGAGCTGCCCGCCGACCTCAAGAAGCAGGTGACGGACGCCAAGGAAGCCGGTCTGGCCTCCCTGCCTCAGGTGACGGTGAACGCCCTGATGGCCCACTACGGCATCGACTTCCCGAAGAGCGGCAACTTCACCGACAAGGCCGAGGCTCTTGCCTTCTGCAAGACCATCTTCCCGAACGCCGTGGTGCTCAAGCTCTCCGCCCCCGATGCTCTGCACAAGACGGAAATGAAGGGTATCTACCTGAACGTGAACAACGAAGCCACCTTCGAAGAAGCTTGGAGCGGCCTCTGGGGCTCCATCGAGAAGTTCCGGCTCAAGGGTGCTTCCGTGCTGATTCAGGAAATGATTACCAAGGCTACGGAAACCATCATCGGTGTGAACAGCGACAAGAACTTCGGCCGCGTGATGGTGTTCGGTACGGGCGGTATCTACACCGAAGTGATGCGCGACACCACGATGCGCATCCTGCCCTCTGAGGACTTTGACACCATGATCAAGGAGACCAAGGTCGGCAAGATTCTGAACGGCGTTCGCGGCGAGGCTCCCAAGGCTGTGGGCCCGCTGGCCGACACCCTCAAGAAGGTGCAGCAGCTGGTGCTGGAAGTGCCCGAAATCACGGCTATCGACGGCAACCCCGTGCTTGTCACGGCTGACCGCGCCGTGGTGGTGGACTTCAAGATGCTCCTCA
>JAZLFB010000173.1:0-13919 GCA_045615585.1 Akkermansia sp. | reverse complement strand
ATGGCGCTGCTCACGTTCGTTTCCAGCGAATGCACGGAAAGCTCGCAGCAGGCATCCAGCTCGGCGGCCTTGTCGGGGTTGGCGGCGCGCCATGCCTCGTAGGTCTTGTGCCAGTCGGCACAGGCGGCTTCGCGCTTGGCCTTCAGGTCAGCCATGTAGGCGCGCACGTCATCGGAGACGTAGTACTGCGTGTCGGTGGGCAGCCCCCAGTTGGCGTGGGCTTCGCTCCACAGCTTGGCACCGCCTTCGCCGTGACCCTTGGTGGTGCCTTCGATACCGGGCACGCCCTTGGCAATCACCGTCTTGGCAATGATGAGCTTGGGACGACCGTTCTTGTCGGCGGAAACTTTTTTCAGGGTTTCACGCACGGTGGTCAGGCAGTTGCCGTCGATGGTGTAGGCATCCCAACCCTGAGCGGTGAAACAGGCGGCCACGTCGTCAATCTGCGTCTTTTCGATGGTGGCGTCCAGCGTGATGCCGTTGGCATCGTAGATGAGGATGAGGTTATCCAGCTTGAGGGTGCCGGCAATGGCAGCGGCCTCGCGGGAGATACCTTCCTCAATGCAGCCGTCACCGGCAAGGCAGTAGACGTTCTGCGTGAAAATGGGGTGTTCGGGCGTGTTGAAACGCGCGGCGGCATGCTTGGCGGAAATGGCGAAACCAACGGCGTTGGCCACACCCTGACCCAGCGGACCCGTGGTGCATTCCACGCCGGGGCAGCACTTGAATTCGGGGTGACCGGGAGTGATGGAACCCTTGGCACGGAAAGCCTTCACATCATCCATGCTGACGCCGAAGCCGCTGAGGTGCAGCCAGCCGTACAGGAACATGGAGCCGTGACCGCCCGACAACACAAAGCGGTCGCGGTTGAGCCAGCGGGGCTCGGAGGGGTTGATATTCAGCAACTCACCGTACAAAGCAGCACCGATTTCGGCACAACCCAGGGGCAAGCCCATGTGCCCGGAAGCCTTGTCGAAAATAGCATCGATGGCAAGACCCCTGGCCTGATTGGCCGCCTTCTGAAGAATTTCCGTATTCATGCGGGGGCGATTCTACCAGATTTTCCGCGTTTTGTAAAGGGAAAACCCCACAGGGGAAAGAAGAAGTTGAAAGTTATAGGTTGAAAGTTGAAAGTGGAGAGTTAGGCGCCCTGCGGGTGCAGAAAATAGGTTGCCAAGTCGTGAGACGCTTGTTTGACTTGTTTCCCCGCACGCGCAAGCGTGTCGAACTCAACTGATAACCTTCAACATTAAAAGGGCGTTCTGCCAAGCAGAACGCCCTTTTGAAATTCGTTGTTCCGTAGAACTTAGGCTTCGGGAGCCACGTTGACGCGGCGACCTTCGCGGTCGAAGAACACGCGGCCGTCAACCAGAGAGAAAATCGTGTAGTCGCGACCCATGCCCACGCCCTTGCCGGGATGGAACTTGGTACCGCGCTGACGCACGATGATGTTGCCGGCGATCACAGCCTGACCACCAAACTTCTTGACGCCGAGGCGCTTGCTGCGGGAATCGCGACCGTTACGGACGGAACCTTGACCTTTCTTATGTGCCATGACTTAAAAAATCAGATGTAGGGGGTTAATAATCAGGCGTTGATAGCGGTAATTTCAACCTTCGTCAGAGCGGCGCGGAAGCCCTTCTTCTTGTGGAAGCCCTTGCGGCGCTTGAACTTGAAGGCCACGCCCTTAGCACCACGAGCTTCGGCGTCCAGCACCTTAGCCGTCACCGTAGCGCCGGCCACCGTGGGGGTGCCGACCGTCGTTGCGCCATCGTTCTCCACCAAGAGAACCTTATCAAAGGTAATCTCGCCATCCTTCTCCACGCCGGAGATGCGGTCCACGGTGAACTTGTCACCGACCGTCACCCGGTACTGCTTGTTGCCGGAAGTGATAACTGCGTATGCCATAATTTTATGAATTTTAGTGTTGCACCCACGCTTGCGGGCTGGCACATTATAGGCACGCCGCGACAAAAGGCAAGAAAAATTTCACAAAAAAATGAAAAATTTGCAAAAAATTTTCAATAATGCACCTCTGACGGTCGCTTCCGAGGGGGAGATGGTGGCTCTCGGTCGCCGCGTGGCCGAGGCGTTGGAATCGGGCGACGTACTGGGCTTTGTGGGTGATTTGGGCGCGGGTAAGACCCATCTCATTCAGGGAATTCTGGAGGGATTGGGTGCTGCCGACCCCGCCGCCAGCCCCACCTTCTCGCTGGTGCATGAGCACACGGGCGGTCGCCTGAACGCCGCCCATTTCGACTTTTACCGCGTGCGCGCGCCCGAAGAAGCCCTGGGGATGGGCTGGGATGAATACCTGGCGGGTGACAGCGTGCTGTTGGTGGAATGGGCCGACCGCTTTGACGGCTCGCTGATGCCCGCCGACACGCATTGGCTGGTGCTGGAACACGCGGGCGAAACCACCCGCACGGTGCGGTTGGTATAAAAAACTCTCCGAAAGCAGAAAGGCGCGGCTCTCCCCCGCGCCTTTTCGTTTTACTTAGCCGCCTGAACAGGCAGCAGGGTGATGTCGTAGCCGAAGATGTCGGTGAAGAGACAGCCTTTGCTGCGCAGGGCCATGTTCTCCAGCGTCAGGTCATGCACGCCCGGCACCAGCAGCTCCAAACGGCGGTTGTTGAAGCGCACGGTGAACTCGCTCACGCGGTGGGAGTGCGCGCGTTCCATGGCCTCTGCCACGCGCAGCAGGGCAGAGAGCTTTTGCACGCGCAGACGGTCGGTCAGGCTCAACTCCATGTAGCTGCGGTCTTCCTCGCTGGGTGCACCGTGGCGGTGGTAACGCGCCAACAGCCCCACGACCTCGCTGTCCAGTCGGGAAAGCCCGAAGATTTCCGAATTGAGGATGATGTACTGGCTGTGGTGGTGGTGCCCGCGCGGGCTGATAAAGGTACCCACCTCATGCAGAATGGCTGCCACTTTCAGCAACAGGCGGTCGTGGCGCGTCAGACCGTGCAGCTCTTTCAGCTGGTCAAACAGGCTCATGCACAGCTTGCGGATGTGGCGGCTGTGTCCTCGGTCGGTGCGGTAGCGGTCGGCCAGCAGCTGGGAGAAGTGAATCACCTCGTCCTCCAGGGCGGAGTCCTCTTCCGTGGCGGGCAGCAGGTTTAAGAGGAAAGATTGCTCGTACTCCTCCGGCGGACAGAGGATGGAATCGGGCGTGATGGCGCGGGCCAGCGTCTGATACGTCACCACGGCAGGCAGCAGGGCGTACACGCCCGCGTAGTCCTCGTGGTAGCGTTCCACGCGGCGGTTCATGGGCGTGCGGGCAATATCGTGCGCCAGCTTGGTGAGTCCGTCCACCGTCACATGGTCGCCCACGGCCAGCGGCGAGCGGGGCAGGTGGAAATCCGGTCCGTAAATCACCAACGCATCGGGGTTGCTCGGCAGGGCGCTCTCCAAATCGTAGAGCACCTGTTCCACCGTGCCGCGGATATGCTCGCGGATGAGCGCGGTTTCGCTGTCCGCTCCGCCTGTTTCCACATCACCGATGCCGATACCTGTTCTGTGCGCACCCATGCGGTAATTGGCGTAGTAGGTGATACGCTCCTTATCGTACACAAAGAGACGCGTGTTGCCGGGACCGAGATGCAGCACCAGCAGCCGTTTCTTCTGCAAATCGGGGCGGCGCTCCAGCGTGTTTTGCAGACCCATGTAGAGCAGACGGGTCATTTCGCCGTTGTCCATCACCTCCAAATGCAGCCCGCAGGCAATTTGCAGGCGGTTCACCAGCGTGTCAAGATTGTGGATGTTTTGCAGAATATTCGTGGCCAGCAGGCGCACCTGTACCTCGCCCGCCAGGCGGTACTCCGACAACAGGTCGTTGAAACCGCGGGCAATCTGCACGCAGCGGTCCATCGTTTCACGGGTCACGTTGCCGAGGGTAAAGACATCCTGTGCCAGATTGATGGGCTGCGACAGCACATCCAGCACGCGGGTCTGTCCCTTGGTTGTCTCCGCCACCATCATGGAGATGGCGCTGGCACCCAAAAAGATGACGGCGCGCACCTGCACCTGTTTTGCTTCTGTCTTGGCACTCTTCTTTCGCGGCATACGCGGTATTCTACACCCCATGCCGCCGCTGTTCAAGCGGCAATTTTGCGCCGTTGCCCCGCCCGCTGAAAAAAAGTGAGATTTTTTTTGAACGGAAACGGCAGTTGCGGTGTCTACCCTTCAACAGCCGAGCTTCCGCGGGCTTGAAAGAAGGAGAGAGCTTTCACCCGCACTTAACGGAAACGGCTGAGTTTCATAAGGTAGTAAGTTGACCGCCCCGCCATGCTATGCACGGCGGGGCGGTTTAATTTAAGGTTGAAGGTTGGAAGTTGAAATTGAAAATGTTTCGTGGCTGACGCCGCAAAACATCAGATGACGCAGAGCGTACCTAACCATCATATCAACCTTCAACCTTCAACTTTCAACTTCTCTCTGTCTCTTTCCCCTTGCTTCACGGGGGGCTATGTGGTAGAATGCCCGCGTTACCAAACCTCACAGCACATCATGGATAAACTCATCGTCGAAGGCGGCTACAAACTGCGCGGGTCTCTGAATATCAGCGGCTCCAAGAATGCATCCCTCCCCATTATTGCGGCAGCACTCCTGACAGATGAACCTGTGCGTATTTCGCATGTACCCGATGTGTCCGACACCAACTACATGGTGCAGATTCTCAGCCAGTTGGGTGCTTCCGTAGAGCGTTTCAGCGGCATTGTGCGTGTGGAATCTCCCGATGGTATTTCCAGCAGCGCGTCCTACGACCAAGTGCGTAAAATGCGCGCTTCCATCTGCCTGCTCGGCCCGCTGATGGCCCGCATGAAGCGTTGCACGCTGCCCCTGCCCGGCGGCTGCGTTATCGGCGACCGCCCTGTGGATTTGCATATCCGCGCCATTCAGGCTCTCGGTGCCCGTGTGCGCGTGAAGGGCGGCAACCTGCTGGTGGATGCCCCCAACGGTCTGGTGGGTACCACGGTGGATATGCGCGGTGACAGCGGCCCCACGGTGCTGGGTACCGACAACCTGATGATGGCCGCCGTGCTCGCCCGCGGCACCACGGTCATTGAATCCGCCGCGCGTGAGCCTGAGGTGGTGGACCTCGCCAATTTCCTGAACAAGATGGGCGCCAAGATTACGGGCGCGGGTTCCCGCACCATCACCATTGAGGGTGTGGAGAAACTGCACGGCTGCGAGTACGACGTGATTCCCGACCGCATTGAGGCCGGCACCTTCATGGTGGCTGCCTGTATGTGCAGTGACGAGGGTCTGACCCTCAACCGCGTGTGCCGTCAGCACATCCAGTCCATTGCCGACCTGCTCACGGAATGCGGTCACACGGTGGAATTCAACGAGGCGGGCGACTCCGTGTTCGTGAAGCCCGGCAAGAACCCCAAGAGCGGCAAGATTATCACCGCCCCCTACCCCGGCTATCCCACGGATATGCAGGCGCAGATGACCGCCCTCTTCTCCGTCACCCCCGGCATTTCGGTGGTGAAAGACACGATTTTCCCGCAGCGTTTCATGCACTGCTCCGAACTCAAGCGCATGGGTGCCAACATCAAGGTGGACAGCGGCACCGCCATCATCACGGGTGTGGACGGCCTTTCCGCCGCCCCCGTCATGGCGAGCGACCTGCGTGCCTCCGCCGCCCTTGTGCTGGCAGCCTTGGCCGCCGAGGGTACCACGGAAATCCACCGCCTGTACCACATTGACCGCGGTTACGAAATGTTGGATGAGAAGCTGACCTCGCTGGGTGCCCACGTCAAGCGCGTGATTGACACGGACGAAGCCCTGTAACTCCCTCAAAGAAAGCCTTTTCCGCTATGTCCAAATACAACGGTGAACAAGTGCTGGTAGTACCCCGCGCCGCGTTTGAGGCGGTGGGCGCGTTCAACGGCGTGCGTCTGAACCCGCAGGACTACCTGAACGCCTTCCTGAAGCCCGGCGTGGCTCATTACATGGACCGCGAAGCCGCCGAAAACGACCCGAGTTTCAAGCAGCTGATTACCTACGCCATCTTTACCCACGAGGGGCGCGTGCTGGCCTACTCCCGCACCTCCAAGAGCGGGGAGAGCCGCCTGCACGACAAGTGGTCGCTGGGCATCGGCGGGCATATCAACCCCATTGACGGTCTGACCGCCGACCTCTCCACCTATCTGGCGGGCATGGAGCGCGAGATTCGTGAGGAAATCACCTTCTCCGGCAACGCCGTGCAGCAACTCTACGCCGTGATTAACGATGACACCAACGAGGTCGGTTCCGTGCATCTGGGCATCGTCCACCGCTTCGATTTGGACAGCGAGGACGTGCGCTCCAACGAAAAGGCGTTGGCGAACCTCGGCTTCCGCAGCATGGAAGAGCTGAGCGGCGAGCTGTGCCCCAAGCTGGAAACGTGGTCCGCCATCTGTGTGGATGCGCTGAAAGGCTGAGCGGTCGTGATGCCGCCGGAAGAGGCGCGACACGCAGCGCGTTGCTCTCCCACCCCTGATTTTCATGTTCCCGATTCCCACAGAGTTTGACGTGCTGGTCATCGGTGCCGGTCATGCCGGTATCGAAGCCGCTTTGGCGGCGGCAAGGCTGGGCGGCAAGGTGGCGCTCGTCACGCATAATCTGGACACCATCGGGCAAATGAGCTGCAACCCCGCCATCGGCGGCTTGGCCAAGGGGCATATCGTGCGCGAGATTGACGCGCTGGGCGGTGCGATGGGTCTGAACACCGATGCCACCGCCATCCAATTCCGCATGCTGAACGCCAGCAAGGGACCCAGCGTGCGCGCACCCCGCGCCCAATGCGATAAAAACGCCTACCGCACCCGCATGAAGTGGGTGATGGAAACGGCCCCCAACGTGCAGCTTTTCCAAGGAGATGCGGATGAAATTGTGGTCGAGGACGGTCGCGTGGTCGGTATCACGACGACATGGGGGCAGAAATTCAAGGCCAAGAGCGTGGTGCTGTGCAGCGGCACGTTTATGCGCGGGCTGCTGCATGTGGGCATGGACCACCTGCCCGGCGGGCGTTTGGGCTGCGCGCCCAGCGGTATCTCCGCCGCGCTCGCCAAGCTGGGTTTCCCCCTCAGTCGTTTCAAGACAGGTACCTCTCCCCGCATCAAGGGCAGCAGCATTGATTTCTCCTCGCTCGACATGCAGCCGGGGGATGAACCGCCGCCCCTGTTCAGCAACCGCTCCCGCCGCGAGCTGACGCGGGAGCGTGAGCCGCATTGCACCCTCAACCACTGGGCGGAACCCGATTTCCGCTGCGAGCAGCTGCCCTGCGGCATCACCTACACCCACCAAGGCACGCACGACATCATCCGCGCCAACCTGCAATACAGCCCGCTGTACGGCGGCGTGATTGAGGGCACGGGACCCCGCTACTGCCCCAGTATCGAAGACAAGGTGGTGCGCTTTGCCGACAAGGACAGGCACCAGATTTTCATTGAGCCGGAAGGGCGCAGCACCGATGAGTTCTACCTGAACGGTCTGTCATCGAGTCTGCCGTACTTTGTGCAGACGGACATCGTGCACAGTATCCCCGGCTTGGAGAAGGCGGAGCTGATTCGCCCCGGCTACGCGGTGGAGTACGATTTTGTGATTCCCACCGAGCTGCAACCCACGTTGGAGACGAAGCGCGTGCGCGGGCTCTACTTTGCGGGGCAGATTAACGGCACCAGCGGCTATGAGGAAGCGGCGGGGCAAGGACTGTTGGCGGGTGCCAACGCCATGCTGGCCGTGCAGGGGCGCGAGCCGCTCATCCTTCGCCGCGACGAAGCCTATCTGGGCGTGATGGTGGATGACCTTATCACCAAGGGAACGGATGAACCCTACCGCATGTTCACCAGCCGTGCGGAGATGCGTCTGCTGCTGCGGCAGGACAATGCCGACCTGCGCCTGACCCCCCTTGCCGCCCGCTTGGGCTTGACGGATGAACGCCAATCCGCCGATGCCGACACGCGCCGCCGCCTGTTGGAAGAGGGGCGCGAGCTGGCGCGGCAGGAGAAGCTGGACGGTGTTTCCGTAGACCTGTGGCTGCGCCGCCAAGGCAATGGTTGGGAACAGCTGCCCGAGGCGTTGAAAAACCGCTTCACCCCCGACATGTGGGAGCTGATTGCCACCGAAATCACCTACGAGGGGCATATCGAACACATGCGCACCGCCGCCCTGCGTCTGCAAAAGCAGGAGGAGAAGAAGATTCCCGCCGACATCGACTACGCCGCCATCCCCGCCATGAAAACGGAAGCCCGCCAACGCTTTACACGCGTGCGCCCCGCCACCGTCGGACAGGCCGCCCGCATCCCCGGCATCACTCCCGCCGACATTGCGCTGCTGCTCGTTTGGCTTAAAAAACTTTCCGAACAAAAATCAAACGCATAACCCGCCATGAACTTTTTGCAACAGCTGGCCGCAACGGCCATCCGCAACCAAGTGGTCGCCGCTCTGCGCGCCGACTGCCCCGCCGAACTGAACGAAGCTCTGGAAACCCTGTTGGCCGACGGTGCCGCCGTCAACACCATCCGTGACTTTGTGATGGCGCACATGAAAACGCCAGCCGACATCACCGCCGCCGCGCTGACCGCGCTTCCTTACGCCGATACGACCGCCGCGCTGCTGCAAAGCACGCCCGCGCTCGCCCAGTATCTGGCAGACACCGCCAAAGCCAAGCTGCCGCATTGAGGTCACAATCCCGACTTGACAAGTGCCGCCGTCATCGCTACGATAGCCGCAACCCCTTCCCTTATCATGAGCAACGACCCTCTTAAATCACGCGGCACGGCGCTGCTGCTTTCACTGGCCTGCTTTGTCGGGGTCTGCGGTCTGCACCGCATTTATCTCGGTAAGCCCATTTCGGGCATCATTCAGCTGCTGACGGCGGGTCTTTTCGGCATCTGGCAGTTCATCGACATCATCCGTCTGGTGTTCCACCTGATGCGCGACGGCGAAGGCCGCGAACTCGGTTGCTGAATCAGCGCGGTATCATGGCGTGAATTTGTCTCGCCATAAGCGTTGGCGCGGTGTATAATGCACCGCGTGAGCATCATACGCGGCATTTACACGGGCGGTCCCGTAGCCTGTAACGCCTACCTGCTGGAGGGCGCGGACGGCTATCTGTTGGTGGATGCCCCCGCGGGTACCGCCGCATGGCTGCAAAAGCACCTGCCCGCGGGTGCCGCGCTGAAGCACCTGCTCATCACCCACCAGCATTTCGACCACGTTCAGGGGGCGGCGGATGTACAGAAGCTGACCGGCTGCACCATCCACGCCGCCATGCCGCACAGCACGGCGTTGACGCTGGAGGACATGGCGGGCAGCTGGGGCATGCCCCCTGTCAAGCCCTACACCGTGGATGATGCGTTCGGTGCCGCCGACCGCAGCGCAGACTGGGGCGGGCTGAACTGGAAAATCTTTTCCATTCCCGGACATGCCGTAGACGGTGCCGCCTACTACGCCGCCGAATCGGGCGAGCTGTTTGTGGGCGACATCCTGTTTGCGGGGGCCGTGGGGCGAACGGATTTCCCGAACGGCAGCATGAGCGCGCTGGTGCAGGGTATCCGCAACAAACTGCTGCCGCTGCCGCCCGAAACGCGTGTTTATTGCGGGCACGGACCCGCCACCACCGTGGGCGAGGAAGCCGCTGAGAACCCCTACCTGTAACAACGCCTAAAACTTTCCAACTAAACAAGACGAAACAAAGATGACATTCGAAGAGCTGGGGCTGGCCGCCCCGATTTTAGAGGCCGTAAAGGATTGCGGCTACGAGAACCCGACCCCCATTCAGGAACAGGCTATCCCGCAGGTATTGGCGGGCAAGGATGTGATTGGCGCATCCCAGACAGGCACCGGTAAGTCCGCCGCGTTTGCGCTGCCCCTGCTTTCCAAGATTACGCACACAGGTCAGCCGCAGGTGTTGGTGCTGGAGCCCACGCGCGAACTGGCCGACCAGCTGGCGGAAGCTTTCCGCACCTACGCCGCTCACACCGATATCACCATCGGTCTGCTGTACGGCGGTGTCGGCTACGGTCAGCAGATGGAAACCCTGCAAAAGGGTTGTGATGTGGTGGTGGCTACCCCCGGTCGCTTGGTGGACCACTTCTACCGCGGCACCATGAAGTTTAAGGCCGTCAAACACCTTGTGCTGGACGAGGTGGACCGCATGACCGACATGGGTTTCCTGCCCATTGTCCGCAAGATTGTGAACCTCTGCCCGTGGGAGGGTCGCCAGACGCTCTTCTTCTCCGCCACCATGCCGCAAATTTTGCAGGGCTTTGCCAAGTGGTGCCTCACCGACCCCGTGGAGATTGCCATTGCCCGCCGCGAGGTGGCAAGCACCATCTCTCACGCGTTCTACCCCGTGGGGCTTGACCAGCGCGATGAGCTGCTGCTCGCCCTCATCAAGGCGACGGATTTCCAAAACCTGATGATTTTCACCCGCACCCGCAAGGAGGCGGACACCGTGGGCAACATGCTTGCCAACGCGGGCTGGGGTAAGGAAGTGACCGTCATGCACTCCGACATTCCGCAGAAGGAACGCATGGCCGCCCTCAAGGGCTTTAAGGAGGACAAGTACCGCATTCTTGTTGCCACCGATGTGGCCGCCCGCGGCATCGACATCAACGGCGTGACCCACGTCATCAACTACCGCGTGCCGGAGAACCCGGAGGACTATGTGCACCGCATCGGTCGTACAGGTCGTGCCGAAGCCAGCGGTGATGCCTTCACCCTGCTGACGGCGGATGAAGTGGACTTTGCCAAGAGCGTGGAACTGTTTATCAACCGCACCATCGAGCGCCGCAAGCTGGACGGCTTCAACTATGCCTACACCGCCCTGTTGGAGACGCAGCCCGTACGCCCCGTCCGCAAACCCCGCCCCGCCGCCCCCAAGCGCCGTAGGCGCTGAGGAAAGTTGGAAGTTTGAGGTTGGAAGTTGGAAGTATTCATCTAGGCACGCTGCGCGTGCAGAATTTACACACGCGCGGCTAAATGCCACCTACCGTTTCGCTCGCAACATGACGTTGCGTCCGAAATGCGCTTAAAAGCCCTAGCCGACAACAAACAACAGAATCCGTTAAAAGCTGCGGACAACGCTTTGCGACTTCATCCATCTTTGCGGCGCAGCCGCACTAACTTTATACTTCCAACCTCCAACTTCCAACCTCCAACTTTTTCTTCCCCTCTTTCTTCCCATGCGCGTCGTGTCTATAGACCCTGCCATTCGCAACACGGGGTTTGCCGTGTTGGAGGGGGACCACCGCGCCGCGCGGGCGTTGCATTACGGCACCCTTTCGCTGCCCGCTAAGCTCTCGCAGAGCGAGTGTCTGCTCGCCATCCACCGCCACGTCAACAAACTGATTGAGGAATGGCAACCCGATGAACTGGCGATTGAGGGTATCATCTATGTGCAGTCGCACCGCACCGCCATTGCCATGGGTTCCGCCCGCGCCGCCACGGTGTTGGCGGCGTCGGAACACGGTCTGCGTATCATGGAATACCCGCCCACCTGCGTCAAACTGGCCACTGTGGGGCGCGGCGGCGCAGGCAAGCCGCAAGTGGCGTTCATGATGCGCGCCCTGCTCAACCTGACGGAGACACCCGCCCCAGATGCGGCGGATGCCCTCGCCATCGGCTACTCCCACCTTATGGCCGCCGACCCTCTCCGCGCCCATCTCTTCCGCGAGCGGAAATATATTTGAAGAAGAAACGCACCGCCGTCTTTCAAACGAAGGATTACCACCTCTTTTTTTGTTCAGACGCCCCTTTTTCTTCTCAAAACGCACTTTTAAAGCACTGTTTTTCAAGGCGTTGCACGAATTGAAAATATACTTTCCATTTTTGCAGCATAATTGTAAAATATATTTACAATTCTGTTGACAGATGTTTTTCGCAGCCTTATAATAGGCTCAACGAAAGGACTTTATGGCCATCCTTGAAGAATCCAGAATCTACACCCTCCTCAAACAATACAACCCTTGGTGGGAGAATGCCGACCATCGGTTGCGGGTACCCGATGCACGCCGTGAAGCATTTGGGGAATGTCTGCATGTTCTGGAAAGAAAACACCCCCGCCGTTTTGCCGTTTTGTCGGGCGCACGCCGCGTCGGTAAAACCACCGTGATGCGCCAGCTGATTAATCATCTGCTGGAACAGGGGGTACCGCCGCGCAATATTCTTTACCTCTCTTTCGATAACCCGCTTTGCCTGTTAGCGGGCTTTGAGCAGATTTTGTCTACCTACAACAGCTTGGAGCACAGCGCGCATTGCTATTTCTTTTTCGATGAAGTACAATATGCAGCTCAATGGTCTCTCTGGGTGAAATACCTCTACGACCAGTTCCCCGATGTGAAGCTGGTGGCAACGGGTTCGGCAAGTCCTGTACTGGAAAAGGGTGCCGCAGACAGCGGTGTGGGACGCTGGCAGATATTGCACATGCCCACCATGAGTTTCCGAGAGTTCTGTGCCCTTCAACAGGATTTTTCTCTTCCGACAGCACCTTTGCCAACGCTTGAGACTCTGCATGAGCTGACGGACGCCCAATTTCGCAGTCTTATGCTGCCGTACAGCAACATAGAACCCGCTTGGCGGCGTTATGTCGAGCGTGGCGGTTTCCCTGAAAGCATGGCGGCAGAGGATGCGGAAGAAGCACGGCTTCTGCTGCGCGAAAGCATTGCCGAAATGGTGTTGAAACGCGATATTCCCGCTCTGTTCG
Organism: Akkermansia sp.; assembly: GCA_045615585.1. GTDB lineage: Bacteria > Verrucomicrobiota > Verrucomicrobiia > Verrucomicrobiales > Akkermansiaceae > Akkermansia. The sequence goes on along the minus strand of JAZLFB010000173.1, from coordinate 1,219 downwards.
AGGTGCGTGACCCCTTGCAGATGGAGAAGCTGTTCCTCTACATTTGTCTGCATTCAGGCGATTTGTTTAATCTTTCCGCTGTTTGTCAGGAGTTGGAAGGGCTGACCCGCCCCACGTTGAGCCGATACATCGGCTATCTTCAGGATGCCAACCTCGTCTATATCAGCCCCGTGGCGGCAGGGTCGGGGAAAAAGCGCCTTTCCGCCCAGCCGAAAATCTATGTGGCCGATGCCGCCTTGCGTAATGCCTGTCTGATGTTGGGCGACCCCTTTGAATCAGCCGATGAAATGGGAACGGTGGCAGAAACAACCCTGTACAAACATTTTTATGATGCCTACCGAGGCAGCGCCCAAGTGGGGTACCTGCGGCTTCCCGGCCGCGGCAATAAAGAGGTGGATATTGTTGTGGACAGCCCTGTGGGTACCCGCATGCTCTGCGAGGTGAAATACCGCAATGACACCACCCTGCCGAAAGACGCCGCCATTCTGCAACTGTGCCGTGAAAAGGCTGCTGCTACCGCGCTGTTAGCCACGAAACGAGTCAGCGATTTCGGCATCATGCGAAAGGGGGATTCCATGCCCCTTTACCGCATTCCCGCGCCAGTGCTTTGCCTGATGATGCCTTAACGGGGCATTACTCGCCGTACGCCCATTCGCGGAGGAGGTCGAGGATACCCTGTGTGACAGCGGCCATGCGGGTGTAATCCAAGGTGTCGGGGGTGTCGGATTCCTCGTGATAGCGGTTGTTGCGGAGAAAGGCGGTGTCGGTCACCATCACGGCGGGGATGCCGCGCGGGGCGTAGTTGCGGTGGTCGCTGAAATAGAGGGCGGTATCACCCGCAAAGGGAACGTTGAGCCGCATGGTGCGGATATGGCGGCGCAGGTGCCGTTGCGCGGCGCGCCCCAAAGACAGGCTATCATACAAATTACCCACCACCGCCACAAAATTGCCCTCTGTGGGCAGCAGCAGCGAGTGACCGGGGAAGAGGGCAGGTTGAGAGCCTTCTTCATCCGAATAGAAGCCCAGCATCTCCAAACACACCATGCCCAGCGTTTCCTGCGGGTCGCAGCTTTGCGCGTGGGCGTAGCTGCCCATGCCCTCGGTGCCGAACCACGGCGGCTCTTCACAGGCGTAGAACACCAGCTCCAGCGTGTGCTTCGGGTGCTCAGGCAGGCGGCGGGCAAGGGAAAGCAGCACCGCCACGGCGCTCGCGTTGTCA
>JAZLFB010000172.1:0-21811 GCA_045615585.1 Akkermansia sp. | reverse complement strand
CCTCACCCCGGAGGAAGAGACGGACGCTGTGTTCGACCAAATCCGCGGTTCCGTGAACCTCACGATTGCCGCCGTGCTCATCTCCGTGGCCACCTCGTTCAAGCTGCCCCTTTCCACCACCTATGTGGCGTTCATGGTGGCCATGGGTTCCTCCCTTGCCGACCGCGCTTGGGGTCGCGATTCCGCCGTGTACCGCATCACAGGCGTGCTGACGGTGGTGGGCGGCTGGTTCCTGACGGCGTTCGCCGCCTGTCTCGTCTCCTTCCTTGTAGCGTTCCTTATGGCTAAGGGCGGCTTCTGGGGGCTGGTCATCATGATGGTGCTGGCCTGTCTGCTGCTCATCCGCTCCTTCTTCTTCGGTAAGGATGACGCCGCCGAGGTTCACATCATCGATGTCACCAAAGATGCCAACGTGCAGGAGTTCGGTCGCCAGGCGGGCGGTCGTCTGGGTCGCATGGTGGGCATCTACAACGCCATGGTCTCCGCCCTGATTGAGGAAGACCGCGACAGCCTGAAACGTCTGCGTAAAAAGACGCGCAACATGAAGCACGACCTTGAGAACATTATCGAGGATGAAGTGCTGCCCGCCCTGCGCGTGATTCCCAAGGAATACGCCGACCGCGGTCAGCTCGTGTTCCGCGTGGGGCAGATTTCCCTTGCCACCTGTGAGGATTTGCTGGTGCTGGTGAAAGCCGCCTACAACCACATTGATAACAACCACACGGGTCTCAACCCCGAACAGGCGCGTGACCTGCTGACGCTGACGGAGAAAATCGGTCGCTTCTACCCCGATTTGACCGACATGCTCAAGGCGCACGACTTTGCGGGCATTGATGCCAAGCTGGAGAGCATTGACCAGCTGGGTGCCGACTTTGCAGAGTGCATCACGCACCACCTGATGAAGAACGCCGAGGACACCAGCGACATGCGTAACGGTATTCTGTACCTCACGCTGCTGAACGAAACGCGTTCTATGGTGAGCCACGCTTTCGCCCTCATCCGCCGCATCAAAGAGCTGTACGAGGGCTGATAAAGGTTATCCGTTCAACAACACCGCGCGGTAATCATCGCGCAAGTAACAGCCAACGGTCTGCCGCATGAGCCGGACCGTTGGTTCTTTTGTTGCACCCCGCGGGGCGCAAGGCGCACAATGCCATTCTATCGATCCGTCAGAATGTCGCCTACAAAGCCGCCGACGGCTCCCCATTTGTCGCTTTGTTCTAGGGGATGATAATAAAAAATTCAAAAAAAGCGGTGGACTCGATACAGGAGAACAGTTAAACTGGGTGTAGACCATCCCGCCCCCCCGCGGGAGTCCTATCTACCGAGGACATTGCTCCTGCGTTTATCTGCGCACGGAAGTGCGCCTAACTTAAACTTTATCAATTCCCTTCATGAAAAAACTTCACTTCATCCTTTACCTGCTGATGGTCTGCTGTTGTTTAGGCGGCATCGCGTTCTACCAACACACACAGTTGAGCAAGACACAGGAACTGCGGCGGGCGTTTCTGGAGGACTACAACGACCGCTATATCCTGCGTTTGCTGAAAAATCTGCGCAGCGAGCGGCGGAGTACGTTGCAGGAAATTCCCCCATTCGCGGGTAATGATATGCCTTTTATCCATGCGGGCTACGGTATGCAGGTAGACTGCTGCCACGAGGGCAATACCTACACCCGCTCCTACATCGTGAGCATGCTGCCGGAGGAAGCGGAGCTTATCCTGAAGGAACGCGAAGATCTTCCGCGTTACTACCGCCATTCCATGCTGAACGATGTCAATGTAACCCGCGGCATGACCCTCAGCATCGACATCTGCCCGCCGCCGAACGACTTGGGCTTCGTTACGGATAAGCAGGGCCATGTTCACCCGGCTACCTGCGTACGCTTCCTCTTTGAAGACACTGCCGCCGGCAAGGCAGACCCTTCCCCCCGCCGCTCTTCCTGCGTGTATATCCAAGCGCGGGGTGCAGGCGAGGCAGCGGAAGAGGAATGAAGTTTCAACTTCTCTCTTGACTTTCCCCCTGTAAAAGCGTAGTACAGTAGCATGTTTGCTAAAACAGGAATTTTGACCGTTGGCTTGCTGGGGTTGGGCGTGTTGCCTGTGCTGCCTGCAAGTGCCGCGCCTGCCGCCCCTGCGGCGGTACAGGCTGACTCTTTACCCGCCGCTGTGCAGTCGGCCTTGAACAAGAACGATTACGCTCAAGCGGAAAAAGAAATTCTGGCGGCGCTGAAAGGCAAGACGCTTGCCCCCGAAAAGCGCAACGCCCTGCGCTTGGCGATGATGCTCGAGGTGATTCGCGAGACGGGGGCGGATACCCTTACCAAATTTGCCAAAGCGAGCAAGAGTCGAGCCAAGTTCCTGCGCGTTTTCATGGGCGATGCCGAGTGGCAGAAGCTCTATCTGGGCTGCGGTCTGGTGCCGCACCACACCGATGTGGGTATGCTCTGCCTGTATGACATCTGGCATAACCAAAAGGGCAACGTGACCCGCAAGGGCTTGGCGGTGGCCATTGCTTCCGTATGGGGCGGCGGTGAGAGCGACCCCGAAAGCTGCATGAGCAAGCTCGACCCGCGCGAGGTGGTGCCGCATGAGCGCTACAATTATTTCATTCAGCGCGAAAAAGAGGGCAAGCTGCACCCCAATTACAAGAATCTGCGCCCGTGGGAGCTGCGCTTCGTCGTCGGCAAACCGCGTCAGGAGTGGGGGCTTTCCTCGCTGAAATACGCGGGCGATGCCATTAACATCCCGTGGGATAAATACGGCAACGCGTGCTGGGCGGCGGGCTACATCGACCCCTCCAAATTCGGTGCCAACGTGCAGGGCGGCGAATACAACATGCCCTTTGCGGATGAAGCCCGCGCCGAAACCACGCACCTGAACGGCGGCGTGTGCGGCTCGCTCTCCCACCTCGGTTGCTACGCCGCGATGGCTCACGGCATCCCCGCTTACACCTGCGGTCAGCCCGGGCACTGCGCCTACGGCGTGCGCCCCGAACGCGGCAACTGGGTCGGCGGCTTCGGCGGACCCGACGGCGGTATGCACAACAGCATTTTCGGTCACAGCGCACCGACTTCCTACCGTCTGATGGAAGCCGTCTTTGCCGATAATGCCACCATCGACAAAGCCTACGATTGCAGCTTCTGCGCTCGCGCCCTTGAAGCCGTGGGGGATAAGGAAAAAGCCATCGGTGAATGGCAGCGCGCCCTCAGCCTTGCCCCCATGCACCCCTTCTTCCGCGCGCAGTTGCACCGCCTGTACAAAGAAACGGGTATGAGCCCCGATGCGTGCCACAGCTATCTGCTGAAGGACATGCTGCCTCACTACAAGACCCACGGTTTTGCCGCCGTGGAGGCAACGGCGGATTTGGAGGATCTGATGAACGCCATGTCGGAGTCCGACCGCGAGTCTGTCTTTGAGACGGAGCAGCAGCTCATTGCCGAAACGCCGTCCTCTTGGGCGGTGAAATGCACGGATTTGTTCGCCAAGCAGTTTGACAGTCTGGGCAACCCCGCCGCACAGGAGAAGTTCCTGACCTCTGCCATGCAGGCCCACCTGAATCAGGGCGACGGCACCACCTTCGGCCAGCTGTTGGAGTGGGCGGTTTCCACCCTCATTCCGCAGGGTAAGGAAGACCTGTTTGCCCGCGCCTTTGCCAAGGCCGCCACGGGCGGCGGCAACAACCTTGTGGGCAGCAGCGAGGAGCGCGCCAAGAAACTGCGCGAGGCCTACAACAAGGGCATTGCCGCCGCTGAAGCCGCCCGCTCCGTACCCGCCTTCCATGCGCTTACGGATGCCGCCCTTGCCGCAGGCATGGGCGGTGCCAAGCCCGCTGCGTTGGAGAACCCCGCCGCCATCCCCGGTAAACCCGCGGACGGCAAGGGCATGCTGCGCGTGACCCCCACCTGCAATTTCGACAGCCCCGCCGACCACCGCGCGGTGCTGACACTTGCGGGCGGTGCCAGCCACACCGGCAAGGATGCCAAGCCCAACTACGTTGCCGAGCTGCCGAACGCCGCCGTGATGACGGGCTGCATCATCCGCAAGAGCGGGGCCTCCTACAACTGGGGTCGCATGAAGAAAGCCACCGTCTATACCAGCGCGGACGGTGCCACTTGGATGAAAGCCGCCGAGACGGACAACATGCCGACCGAATGGGCGGTGCGCTTTGCGGACGGCACCAAGGGCAAGTGGGTGAAGGTGGAGTTTGACAACGCCGCCGCGCCCGAGTTCGCCCACCTGTCGCACTTTGTGATTTTCGTGAAATAATCCCCTCAACAAAACGTTACCCCTTTTTTCAACCATGAAAAAAAATCCTTTCTTTTTCCGTAAGCCCGCGCTGGCGGCTCTGTTGGCTCTGCCCATGGTGATAAGCCCTGTGCTGGCCGCCGCGCTGCCCGATGTACCCGCCGCCAAGGAACAGGCCAAGAGCGCGGACAAGCCGCTGCTCATCCTGTGGCACGGCTCCGACTGGCTGTACGATGATGCCGATGTCGTGGCCAAGTTCGACAGCTTGCAGGCGGGCGGTCTGCCCGTGGTGTTCGGGCAGTTCGATGACAAGACGGGGCAGCCCAACGATGTGCGCGAAAAGACGCTTCCCGTGGGGGCGCAGTTCAGCGTGCCGCTGGCCGTGCTGCTGGCACCTGACGGCACCTTTGTGGCCAAGTACCCCGCCGAGGTGGTGCGCGACCCCGCCGCCCTGAAAGCGGCTGTGGAGAAATCGCTGGCCGCGCTGCCCGCCTTTACGGAACAGGTGAAAAAGGCGCGCGACGCCAAGGGTGTGGAGGCCGCTAAAGCCGCCAAGGCGGCGCTCGATGTGCTGGCAGAGGATGATGCCCTGCACCACCGCGAGCTGAAAGACCTGATTAACAAGGAAGACCCCAAGGATGAAAGCGGGGCGCGCGCCGCCTACTGCATGGATCATCTGGCCATGTACAAGGAAATCAACAAGATTCTCACAGGCGGCGACAACGGCACCAAAAAGGGTGCAGAGCGCGATTTTGCCGCCGCCGCGGCCTATGTGACGGCAATCAACAAGTGCGCCAAGGAAATGCCCGTGTACAGCCGCCAGCAATGGATGGCGGGTCTGGGCTACGTCTACAAAGAGCAATGGCAGTCCACCAAGAGCGAGGACGCCCGCCGCAAATCCGCCGAGGCCTACCGCAAGTGCGCTAAAATTGCCCCCAAGACGGAATACGGCAAGGGTGCCAAGAAATACGCCCGCTACATGGACCCCGATGCGTTCATTGAAATCAAGGACATGAATTACGACAGCGGTGAACAGACGCTGGGCTTTGAAAAAGACTGGCACGTCAACGTCACCAAGGCCGTCAAGGGCGGGGCGGGTACCTACAGTTTCCGTCTGGTGCCGCGCAACAACGGCGGCATGGTGACCCGCAACTACCGCCTTGTCGTGAACGGCAAACAAGTTGCCACTGCCAACGGCATTGATGAACAGAAGAACACCAAAGAGGTGGAATTCACCGTTCCCAACGTGCCGAGCAACGCCAAGGTAGAAGTGTGGCTGACCGCCCAATGCAACGACGGCTGGTTCGGCTGCAGCGGCAGCATCGAGATGGTGAAGAAGTGAGGGGAGATTTGATTTATAATTTAAAATTTATAATTTATAAAGTTGAGAATTTAGGCGCGGCAAATGCCGCGCGGGATTACCGAAACAGGTCTGACGCCATGCGTCAGACCTGTTTCAGCGACTTGTCTCGGCGTAGCCGAAGCGTTTTTATTTGAGGCAATGCGCCCCCTCTGATCAGCATATCATATCTGATTTGGTTCAAAGTCAATTCTTGACTTTCTCCGGTAAAAGCCTACGATAGATAAGGTATGAAGCTCTCTTCTCTCGTTTTACTTGGGTCCTTAGCTTTGGGTATAGGTGAATTTGCCGTAGCAGCCCCGGCTCCGTCATCTTCTCTTTCGTCGTTGAAAACTATCCAACGCAAGCTCACCGGGCTGAAGTGCAAAGAAGAAAGCTCACGTCTGGCACAAAAAGGCATATTAGAGTTGCTGCCGAAGATTTTGCAAGGGGCTGACATTGATTATTCCGCACCCGACATGAAAGGCAAGACCTGTTTACACTACGCTTGCGAGTTGGGCAGTCGTCAGCTCATCCACTGGCTGGTGGAAAACGGGGCCGATGTCAATCGTGCAGAAGAAGCCGGCGGCAACACCCCCCTGCACTATTCCGCAAAACTGGCCAGCTTGTACACCGTGAACTATCTGCTGCTAAGCGGTGCTAAAGCAAATGTTCGTAATAATGCAGGATTACAGCCAGTTGATGTTGTGGGGCAAGATGACCATGATGCCATCGTCTCTTTGTTGCAGCAAGATTCTTTTGATGAGAGAACCGGCGGTGCTGAAATGCAGGCACCGAAAAACATTTCCTATGATTATGCAGATGAAATACGAAAATTCACACAATTAATGCCCACCGAGCTTGGGCAAGCAGTTTCCGTTCAAAATGCGCAGTTAAGACATATTTTGACGCCTTCTGATTATCTGCAGATAATTAAAGGTGAGCTTTCATGGTATGATAATTTGGTGCGTTGTCGTAAGAGTAATATTCATTCTGATTATCATTACAAAGAGCTACAGCAATGGAGCCTGAGTAACTTGTTGAAAAAATTGATAAAAATCGCAAGAAACCCGAATAACGAAGCTGAGTTTCCTCGTGAGCATTTTTCTGATGAGGTTCCGGAGGGAATCCATTACCGGGGTTCCTTGGCTTATCCTAAAGGTGCTCTTGTTTATCAGGATGAAGAGTTCGTTGTTGAATTGCCCCGCGGCATGAGCTATCGGGATGGGCATATTCCTCCTTTAGACAGATGGCTTTTCTGGGATGCGAGAACATGCCGATTAATTGCTGATTTTTATGCAGGGTCTATTAATGGTGGTCGCATTAGCCGTTTAAATAGCGGCAGGGCTACCTTTTATATTCCCTTTCAGGGCGCTGATAATATGGGAAGGGATTGGGCCTACAGAGAAGGAAAATGTTATTGGCTGGATGTTGATGCGCGCAAAATGTATAGTTTAGGCTGGGAGGATAGCCCTTTAACAAAAACGGAACGCCGATATATGCGTGCACAGGGGCTTCCTTTCCCCTTGGACGAAATTTCACATGAATTGTCTCTTGGGAAAAAATTGCTACACCCTAAATCATCTGCTTCTATCGAGCTTCTTGGGCATAGTGAGCTGGAGACACCAGCGATTGATGAGGGAATCCCGCAAATACACCACGCTGATTGTCCACGTTGTCAAATTTGGTCATCCGCTTCTTCAACTGCGCCACTTGCAATGACAACTGACGACAGTAATATTACATATGCCGATTTGCGGCACAATAAACGGGAAACATTTTTAAATTTTGATAACCTTACCATTTCTGACAATGAAGCAGGCGAAAGAGATAATTACAAATTACATCAAATACCCGGTAAAGCCATGTCTCCGCAGGAAAAGTTTGCGAGAGAAAGATTAGATGCAGCTTTCCATGGTTGGATAAACGAAGAAAATGCTTTGATGTGGGTAAAAGAACTGGGAGAGGGATACACATACTTTCTTCTTGATAATGAAGACGTCGCGGAAATGAGTGGTTTGGTGTTTCCTGATGGAAAAATAGGCGTATTTCAAAGGAGAGAGGCGGATGTATTAGACATAGACTTTTCTCGTACTCTGCCGGCAGAACAATGCATGTTGAAAGGCACGACAGTTATAAAACAGGGAGTGAAACCGGCAGTGGCTGCAGAATTGCAAGCCCACTATATTATGAAGCGTCAGGATGACAATGAGGTTAACTTGTTGCTTTGTTTTAAGATTAAAGGGGATGACGTGTATACATACCTTCTTAGATCGGATGGCAAGTCGCACGAAATATCTGAGATGCGGCGGTGGCATAGCCCAGGAGGACTGCACCTTGCTCCTATTTGGCTTGATGAACGAGAATGGTTGTTGCTTCCTGTAAATGATAATACTTACGACATTATCAAGGTGAGTGCAGAAGAGCCTGACCAAAAATTAGGACAACTCATTTTGGAGTGTAGTAAGGGATTTGCCGTAGTTCTGCCTAATGGGCATTATGCAGGCTCTCCCGGTTGTGAAGAATTTTTGTCAATGGGTTACCGGGGGCATGAATATGATATGGCTCTGTTAGCACCGTGGCTCAATAGACCGCATGAGGTTTTGGAAGCATTGGGCGGTGACGAAGATGATATAGTCGCCCTTCGAGAAGCTCATCACCGCTGGCTCAACAAACTTGGATATCGGTGGGATAACATGCCGGTCATACCGGATTTGTCAGAACTCCCGAAGGCAGAAGTCAAATTACCCCCTCTCCATACTACGGAGCGTATCGTGCATCCGGAGGTGACGCTTGCGGCCAAATCAACCGCCATTACCCGCTTGCATGTTTTGGTTGATGGTACAGAGGTTTCTGTGCCGCGTGGCATCAATGTGCAGCCGGGTGAAACGGAAAAACTGACGGTGGATATTCCTCTGGCGGCGGGGCAAAATTGGATTGAGATTACCCCTTATGATGAAAAGGGACAAGCCGGAGAAACGGTTAAGTTTCGCACCATTTTGAGAGGAAGAGAGGACTCTACCCTTTATGTTGTTGCAATGGGTGTATCTGAATATACAGATGCCTCACTGAAGCTGAAATACGCAGCAAAAGATGCGGGTGACTTGGCCGAAACTTTTCGTAAATACGGTGTGGGCGAAAAGAAGATTCTCTGTTTGCGAGATAAAGAGGTTTCCGACATAGGCGTGTTGGATAAAGTTGCGGAATTCCTGTCCTCTGCGACTATTAACGACCGCCTGGTTTTCTACGTTGCCGGACACGGATTATTAGATAATGAACTCAATTACTTCTACGCCCCTGCCGATGTCGCTCCTGACCGATTGAAAGAAACCGGCATATCGATGGAAGCGTTAATGCATACAATACGCGGATGCAATGCCCGCAAGCGTTTGCTTTTGTTAGACACATGTCATTCCGGTATATTTGGAGAGGCCGCCGCAGACAAACTGGCGGCTCTCGATATGGCGTTGCCGCGGGATGTGCGGGCTATTCCCTCGCTTCGAGGCATGCGGGTAGAATCGGCATTGACCACACTCAATGCAAAGCAGAAAAGGCGCTATATTGAGGAGATGTTCGCCATGCCGCAACCTGAACGCGGTGTGAACATAGTAGCGGCTTCTTCCAGAGCTGAATATGCATTGGAATCCGATGAGTGGAGTCACGGTATATTCACGGCTTCTCTTATTGATGCATTAAGGGGCAACATGGCTGCAGATAATAACGGAGATGGCCATATCAGCGGTCATGAACTTCAACAATATGTGGTGGAAAACGTACAAAAAATGACGAACGGGGTCCAAAAGCCAATCATGAGCGGCGTCGAAGATATCTGCAGCATGGCTTTATGTGAAACCATTCTCAATGCCACGCGTGCCTCTTCGGGTAATTCTCTTAATGAATGGAAACGTGTGCTGGAATTGTTAAATTATGGCTGTAGTGCCCGCGATTACGGCGCCGCTAAGGGTTTTTCAATTATTCGTATGGCGATGGAAAGACATGCCCCCCTTGAGGTGATAGATGCCTTACTCAGTGCCGGCGCTTCTCCGAATGAAGCGTTAGAATGGATTTATGCTGTTCCACGCAGCGAAGGCAACTTCTTAACTTCCTGTCGTAATAAGGGGTATTCCCCTACCGAGTTTCTGAAAATCATTCTGAAATATGAGGTTAATCCCCGCCTACTTGAACGCATATTTAATTGCAACGACGATATCAGTTTTGCTCGTTTCATGTTGGATAATGGCTTGCGTGCCGATTTGCCTGAATTGTTAATGGAAACTCAGGATGTTAAGAAATGTAAGCTTTTAGTGGAAAAGGGTGCGAATGTGAACGCTGTCACCGACTGGGGTGGCACCCCGCTTCATGAAGTGCAAAGTTTTAACAAAGCGGAATGGTTAGTGCAACAGGGGGCTTCTGTTAACATTCAGGATCATTTCGGAAATACACCCCTACATAATATAGTGGGCAGCAGTTATCGGATAAACAACGAAAAAACGAGAGAGAATATTTGTCGGCTGCTCCTTTCCAAAAATGCAGATCCGACTGTACAGAACCAAAATGGTGACACCGCTCTTCATATGGCCTGTTCCATGGATGAAGCAAACGAGGCGCTGATAGAATTACTGCTTGAAAGAATGGAAAATGTCAATGTGCAAAACAAGAAAGGTGAAACACCCCTGCATTGTTTGGTGCGCGCTCTCTCGATAACAAAAGGGCATGTGAGTGTTTGTTGGCTGCTCCTTTCCAAAAATGCAGATCCGACTGTACAGGACAAAGAGGGTAACACCGCACTTCATATAGCCTCTTCAAAAGGAAAAAGTGAACCAGTAAAAACGCTGGTGAAAATGTTGCTTAAAAGAACGAATAATGGCAACAGTCAAAAGAAGGAGGAAGCATCGAATGATTCATCGGCAAACTCAGAAAAAATGCGGAAAGGGGTGAAGCCATCAATATAGTCGAGGAGTTTCTGCATGTCAAAAAGGACATGGCTAGCTGTACTGAAACGGTGGATTATTTCGAAACGCCGGGTATGTCCCCCCACACCATTTTGAGCAGTATCAAAAATAATGGTGGCGCAGGTGAGCTTGATGGTGCAGAATATGCCTTTTTGGGAGACACTCATTATGTGAAATACCCCCATTATGAGAGCTATACCGTCAGCAATAAAGCGCAGTCGGCTCCCGACTACTTGTTTGGGGTCCGGTTTATCAAGGGCAGCCCGAAAATTGTCTCTTTCAAGACAGTTCCTTCAACTTTCGACATGGGAAATATTAGTTTATTCTCACTTCACACCATGAGTTCAGCAGAGCAGAAACAAGAAGGTATACGCCTTTTCGAAGAAGGGCAGAAAGCCGAAGCGGTTAAGTTGTTCCGCAAAGCCGCTGAACGAGGGGATGCGCAGGCAATTGAAGCTTTGCGAAAGATAGAAGGCACCTCTTCCTCAAGCAAGTAGCGCACCCAAAAAGGCCGGCGTTAAGAACAGAAACAATGTGTACCCGGCTCGCAGTGTCACCGATATTTCTCACGAAACGCACGGGGTGATGGCGGGCCTGATACCGAGCAGATGCCTGAGCCGGGCTTGATAAGGGAGGGGAGGGATTGCGTCAAGGCTAGCACTTCTCCCCTTCTCTTCTCCCCAAAAAGCCCCCTGTTGCCGTCGGCAGCAGGGGGCGGGTTGTAAAACGTTGTAGGGGGAAGAATGAGAGGTTACATGTTCGCGTTCACCTTCTCCATGGCGGCCACAATGCGGTCGTTCACGTTGTGGCGGCACATGCCCTCTGCCATGCGGATGGCGTTGAGGATGGCGGTGCCGTTGGCAGAACCGTGAGCAATGATGGACACGCCGTTCACGCCCATGAGGGGGCTGCCGCCCACGGCATCGGCGTTCATGCGGTTTTTCAGCTGCCCGAATACCCCCTTCATGCACAGGGCACCCAGCATGGCCAGCGGGCTCTTCTTCACGTAGCTCTTAATCATGTGGGTGATGGTCTTGGCAGTCGCTTCCACGCATTTGAGCAGGATGTTGCCCGTGAAACCGTTGGTGACAAAGACATTGATGTCGCTTTCCAGCAGGTCGTGCCCCTCACCGTTGCCCGCAAACTCAAAGGGCAGCACGCCCTTCTCCGCCAAGCTGTGCAGCAGGGCGTAGGTGGCAAGAGAGGTTTCACAGCCCTTGCAGTCCTCCGTGCCGTTGCTCATGACCGCCACGCGGGGATTTTCGTGGTCGTACAGGTACTTGGCCACAATGGAAGCCATGACGGCGTAGCCTACCTGTTGCGAGGGGGTGGCATCGGGGTTGGCGCCCGTGTCGCTCACCAGCGTGTAGCCCGTGGGGTTGGGAATGGGAGAAATGATGCCCGCGCGCTCCACACCCGGCAGCAGACGCAGCTTGATGGTGCTGGCGGCCACGGCGGCACCCGTGTTGCCCGCCGAGAGAACAGCATCACAGGTGCCGTTCTTCACCAAGTCCACCGCAATACTCATGGAGGAGTTGCGCTTTTTACGCACGGCCAGCAGCCCGCTTTCATCCATGCCCACGACCTCCGCCGCGTGCACGATTTCCAAGCGCGGGTCGGCGGCAATGCCGGCTTCTTCGCAGAGTTTCTTCAGGGTCGTTTCATCCCCCACCATGTAGAGCTTATCCAGCCCCTTGACCTGTTTCAAGGCCAGTTTGGCACCGTCAATGTTGATTTGGGGGGCGTTATCACCGCCCATAGCATCAAGCGCAAGTTTCATGGTGAGAGGAGATGTTACACGAAGTTCGAGAATACTCTAGCACACGCGCCGCCATTGTCAACCTAAAAGGCAGCCAAGGCGCATAAAAAATAGAGATTAGTGTCCAGCAAAAACCGTCCGCACCCTGTTACAGATGCGGACGTTGGTAAAACTACCGATGAAAGGCGGCTTTATCAGTCCACCACCTTCACGATCACCTCAGCACCGCTCTGGGTCTTGTAGGTGCCGCACTGGGGGCAAGCGGTGTGACCGGGGACGGCTGCGCCACACTTGGGGCACTTGCCGAGCTTGGGAGCCTTCCAAGCCTGGGCGGCCAGGCGGGAGCGCTGCTTCATCTTGGACGTTCTGCGTTTCGGAGCTGCCATAATTCTGTATCAGTTAAGATTTTTCGAGGTGATATGAGCGGCTTTGACGTTCACTTTTCGGAGAGGCCATCCAAGGCATCCCAAACGCTTTCGCCACTCGGGGTGGCAGAGTCTACACCCATTTGGGGGTCTTTGTCCAGTCTAAAATCACCAAATTTGTCATTTATTTCACATTCGAGGTCGGCAAGCTCGCATTTCGGGTAGTTCGGGAGAGCCAAAATCAGCTCTTCGCGCAGGTCTTCCGTCACGTCCACGGCGGCCTTACCCTTCACATCATAGGAGAGGGCGAGTTTGGGCAGCTCGACCGTGTAATCAAAGTGATTCAGGCAGCGGTCACAGCGCAGGGAGAAGGGTGCAGACACCGCCCCTTGCAGCACCAGCTCGGTATCATAGAGCTGTACATCCAGCTCGTAGGACAGCGGCCCGATGCTTTGGAGTGCGTCGCTGTCAATGTCGAACAAAGCGCCGTCCAGCTCTCCGCAAAGGTGTCGACCTTCCTCGGGAAAATCCTCCAACGCAATGATGAGATTCTTCTGCATGCCGCCAGTCTACAGCAGGAACAGCGCACAGGCAAGGAAAAAGGAAACAAGAGAAAAGTTGAAGGTTGAAATGACAAAGAGAGGCACGCAGATGAACGAAAAGTGTGCCGCCTGCTTCCGTTTTTTCTCTTCACAAAAACTCGCGCTTGGCTTCGGCGGGGATGGCGTACATGAAGCGCGCGCCGTAGAACTTGCCTGTGATGCGCGAGTCGAGCAGGCAGATAAGCCCCTTATCGTTCTTGCTGCGGATGAGGCGACCGATGCCTTGGCGGAACTTCAACACCGCTTCGGGCAGGCTGTACTCCGTAAAGGGCTTGCCGCCGCGGGCTTCGATGTCCTCGATGCGGGCTTCGGTAAGCGGGTTGCCGGGGGATTCAAAGGGAATGCGCGTGATGATGACGTTCGACAACGCTTCACCCGGCACATCGACCCCCGTCCAGAAACTGTCCGTTCCGCAGAGCACGCTGCCCACGTTGTCGCGGAAACTCTGCAACATGCGCGTGCGGGTCATGTCATCCCCCTGCACCAGCAGCGGCCAGCCACGCTCCTGACAGAAGGGGCGCAGGCGCGCCGCCATGGCACGCATCAGATTGTAGCCTGTGAACAGCACAAAGGCACGCCCCTGCGATTCATCCAAGCAGCGCATAATCCAGTCCGCCAGCGCGGGCTGGTACACATCGTCCTCGCTCGCGGGGGGCGGCGGGGGCATGCTGCGTGCCACGATGACGCGCATTTGTTCCGCAAAGTTGAAGGGGCTGCCGATTTTGAGCGTGGCGGCACTCTCTGCCCCCACGCGCCCCGCAAAGTAGCCCATGCCGCGCTCACCTGTGGAGAGCGTGGCGCTGGTGCAGATGCAGGGGCGACCGCTCTCAAACAGCTTTTCGCGCAGCACAGGGGCCACGTTGATGAGTGCCGAACGCAGGGAGAGGTAACGACCCTCCGTGCCGTGCAGCTCCGCCCAGTAGACGGATTTATCAGGCTCGGAGAGGTTAATCAGCTCCTGCGCCGTCATGCGGTAGGCGAGCAGGCGGGCGGCGGTGTCCATCAGCTCCGCCCGCGTCAGTTCGTTCTC
Organism: Akkermansia sp.; assembly: GCA_045615585.1. GTDB lineage: Bacteria > Verrucomicrobiota > Verrucomicrobiia > Verrucomicrobiales > Akkermansiaceae > Akkermansia. The sequence goes on along the minus strand of JAZLFB010000172.1, from coordinate 7,517 downwards.
CTCCACCGCCGCCATTTCGCGCACCTCGCCGTACAGGGCACCCAGCGCGGGCGACAACAAATCCTCCGTCCACCCGCCTTGGCGCAGACGCACGGTGCCGTTGTGCGCTTCCACTTGGGAATCCAGACGCGCCACGCGGAAGAATTCCTCCGCCGCCGTCTGCGCATCATCAATCAGCTGCAAGAGCTTGGGCGTGGCGTTGTGGCGCAGTGTGCCCTTGCGCGTGCGCGGGTTGTACAGGCGCAGCAGGTCGTAGGTCAGTTCCGCTTCATCCAGCGACAGCCCCAGCTGGTTGGCCGCCACCGTTTCGATGGTGTGGGCTTCATCCAGAATCACAAAGTCACCGGGGAAGATGAAGCCGTCGGGCGTTTCCATGTCGGGCGTCTGCATCTCCTCCGCCAACGCCAGCAGCCCGAAAAAGAGCGTGTGGTTCAGCACCACCACCTGTGCTTCCTGTACGCGGCGGCGGGCGGCTTGGTAGGGGCAGTCGGGCCCGCAGTTGCGGGGCGTGCAGACGTGGTTTTCGCTGCACACCTGCGCCCAGACCTTGGGGGAAATCTCCAGCTCGGCGGGCAGGTCGGAGAGGGAACCCTCTCCGCAGTCGCGCGACCACGCCAGCAAATCATGCAGCTGCTTCGTCTCCGCTTGGTTGAAGAGGTCGGTCGCCTGTTCCAAGGCGCGTTTCAGGCGGGTTTTGCACAGGTAGTTGGCGCGGCCTTTCAGCAGGGCGGCATCGAACCCGCCGCCCAAGGCTTTGTGAACAGTGGGGATGTCCTTGAGGAACAGCTGCTCCTGCAGATTGATGGTGTGGGTGGAGATGACCGCCTTACGGTTGTTCAGCAAGGCAAAGCGGATGGCGGGGATGAGGTAGGCCAGCGATTTACCCACGCCCGTACCCGCCTCTGCCAACAGGGCATGGCTGTTCTCCAGCGCATCCGCCACGGCTACCGCCATGTCCTGCTGCTGGGGGCGAAACTCGAACCCGCGCGCGCGGGACAACAGCCCCGTGGCGGAAAAATCCTCCGTCGCTTGTTCGGTCAGCCAACCCACGTGTTCAGGTCGTTCGGCAGGGCGTTCAGCGCAGCACGCGGTCACCGGCCGTGGGCAGCTTGATGCGGAGGGGCAGATCGGGGAAGAAGGTACGCAGCGTGTTCACATCGGTCTTGCCGTCAATGAAGTACCACTTGTTGAGCGTGGTGCCGCGATTGCCGGAGACATTACTGTGGGATGCCGCGGGGCGGACGTCATAATTGTTGACGACGGGACGTTTTTCGTTAATCACCTCATCGCGCACGGCGAAAATGTAGCTGCGGCGTTCGATGCGTTGGCGGGAGCCGTCGGCGGCGGGAGAACTCACCACCAACGTGGTCGGCAGCACCACCAGACGGCTGCGGTCATTACTCGCGCCGAGGTTCTCTACACTCACGCGCCCGCTGCGGTCATATTCCGCAGCAACGACGGTACCCATAGGCGGTGTCACCTCGTATTCCGCGTAGGGTTCACCCACCGTGTAGCTTTCAATGCGTACACCCTGCGCTTTCATCTCCTCTCCCATTTGGGTGTAGCGGGCGCGCAGCGCCTTATCGTTGGCCGCCATGCGGGCTTTGGTTTCCTGCGGGGTTTCCTTTTGCAGCCCCATGATGCGGCGGGCGTTGGCCGCTTCGGAAGCCGCACCGCGTGAGCCGAGCTTGTCGGCATAGGTGCGGCGCAGCGGGGGGTACATGGCATCCACCGCCCAGCCCATATCACAGGCACGCACGGCGGCACCGTAGGCGCGGGCGGCTTCGCGGGCGGACTCACCCGCCTTGCTCGGGGCGGCATGCAACGTGCCGCAGCACAGGGCGGACATCAGACAGAAAAGCAGAATGTGACGCATAAGATACAGGGTATGAGATGAAAGGAAGGAAAAATTACTTGCGACGGGCGGTCACCTGCTCCTGCAAATAGTGCAGCAGTTCCAAACGACCGTTGGCCAGCATGGGGGCGGTCATCAGCGGCAGATGGTGTTGGGCGGCGGCGGCCACGGTGGTTTCGGTGGCGGCCACATCGCGCACACGCACCCCTGAGGCAGAGAGGGAGGCAAAGCGTTCCTCGAACTCCTGACGGTTTTCGATGGTGATGCGCACGCCCAGATGCTCCAGCGCACGCGGCATCCATGCGCGCATAGTCACGGCACTCAGCTCGATATCGCAACCCGCTTTCAGCGCAGCCATCAGCGCCAGACTCAAATCGACATCCGACAGCGTCTTTTCGGCGCGGATGCACACGGGCACGGCGCGGTAGCTCAGCGTGATTTCCTGTGCGGGCGTGCTGAGCAGGCTGTGCGTGGTGCCGAACTCGTGCTCCCACCAGTAGCAGAGGGAACCCGCGGCGGCATCCAGCATCTGCGCTTCATCGGGCGCGGGCTTCGGCGACAGGCTTTCCTTGGGCACAAAGGGCATGCTGCTCAGCGTGGGGCGGGTCTGCGGGCGGGCGACCGTCTCCCATGTGCAGAGAGCGGTGATGTAGTTGCGACCGTTGCGCTGCGGCGTGTGGGTGCGGCGACCGCCCGTGGGCAGCACACCCGGCTGGGGCAGCGGCAGACAGTTCACGGAGAGGTTGGCGGCATCCTGCTTTTTGCGCCAAGCGGTGATTTCCGCTTCGTCGTGCGAGTAGATGGCGGCAAAGCCCCCCTTCAAATGCTCCTGCATGAGCTTGGCGGCCTCTGCCGTAGAGGTGACGCGCAGCAAACCGATGACAGGCACGTTGTGGGCGGCGAGCGCAAACATACTGCCGGGTTTCACGCCCGTGCGGACACCGGGTGTCCACAGCAGCGAGCCGATTTCCGATGCATGCGGCTGCACCAGCCACGTTTCGGTATCATCCACACGTGTTAAGAGTTCCTGCTGCTCATCATCCATCGGGCGACCCAGCGGACCCAGCGGGGCACCCTCTACCCAACCGGGCAGCACGGTGATGCCCGACACGGCATCTTTGAGGGCGTTCATGAAGGCCTGATTGTCGTAGATGGCGGCATGCACCAGCACCAAGTGGGGCGTTTCGTTGCTCTGCCCCGCACGGCAGAACGCCGTGCGGCAAAGGTCGCTGATAGCGGAGGGCCAATCGGCGGTGGGGGCAAGGTACACGCCCGACTGTCCGCTCGGCGCACCCGGCAGCGGACGCTGCGGGGCGGCGTTCGCCAAATCGGCAAGGTGGGCGTTGTTGCCGCTGTAGAGCACGGCGTTGACGCGGGCATCCGTCATGGCCTTGCGGGCAATCTGGTTGTCGAGGCAGGGCAGCAGTTGCAGACGCGGCGCAGTGAAACCCGCTTCCGCCAGCAGGGGCATCAGGCTGTGACCCAGCAGAATGTTCGACGCGGCGGGCTTGTAAATGACGCAGTTGCCCGTGACCCATGCGGCGGCAATGCCCGAAACGGCACCCGCCAGCGGGTGAACGCGCCCCGCCGCCACCGTCACCACGCCCAGCGGGGTGGCTTCGCTGCCGTCCTGCAAACCGGGTTGAATGATGCTCTGCTCGTAGAAGCGGCAGGCATCCACGGCGTCGCGCAGTTCGCGGTCGGCTTCCTCAATCGTGAAGCCCGCATCACGCACCAGCAGCGAGATAAGGTTGGTTTCATGCTTCTCCAGCGCGCGAGCCAGCTGCAACAGGTGGGTGCGGCGCGTGTCAAGGTCGTGTACTTCGCCCACGCTGGCGGCGCGCACGCTGTTGAGCAGCGTGTCCACCGCAGCAAAGTCGGCAGAGACATAGCGGTAGTCCTCCATGCCGGGGGCGGTGAGAGAGCGGTTGATGCAGAGGAGGGGGGAATCCGTCTCCTTGCCGTCCGACACCAGCGGCAGCGTGCTCTGTGTGCGCTCATTTTCCGCCGCAGCGGCGGCATGCAGCGCCGTCAGACGGTCGCGGTCGTGCAGATGGTTCAGCGGCGTGGGAACAAAGGCGCCGTTGGTATCGGGCTGCTTGGGCGTGCCTGTCTCCTCGCGTCCGTTCAGCGAGGCAAGGAAATGCTGGCGCATGCGCCCCCAGCCCAACGACTGGGTATCGCCCACCGCGCCCGCGGCAAACAGACCGTCGGGGCGTGACAGCTCCTGCACCAGCCCCATCAGATAGCTTTCAAAGCCCGCATCCCCGCCGTCGGGGGTGACACCCGTGGTCAGCAGGGCATGACCGCCCTCCTTGCCCAGCAGACGCGCCACGTGGTCGGCCAGACCCGCCGTGAAACAGCAGGTGGGCACGCCGTCGCGCCCGCAGCGACCCCAATCCAACAGGGCGTAGGCCAAATCAAAGTAATTGTGCGTGCCGATGATGGGCGTAATCGCCTTGGGCTTGGCGCTGATGGCCGTGTGCAACAGCTGCTTGTAGCGGGTGTCCGTCTCCAGCTTGGTGGTGCACACGGGGTTGGCATCGCCGTGGCGGGCGGTGTGCTCCTGTTCGGCGGCTAAGTGGCTGCCCTTGACCAGCAGCACTTTCAGCGGGGCGGCACCCTTGGCGGCACGCCCCCCCGCCCACTCCGTCAGCCCGCGCAGCAGGGCGGGGCTGTTCGCCAGATAGGCAGGGATTTCGATAGCCACATCCGCCTTGTGGAATTCGGCCCCCGCCAGCGCCAGTTTCAGCGCCTCGGCCACAATGTCCATGCAGGGGGATTCGCCGCTCTCCAGCAGCACGGGGCGTGCCTTGCCGCCCTTGAGGGTCAGGCGCAGCAGCGTGCGCAGTTTTTCCGCCAGCTCCTTGGCGCTGGTGGTGGGGGAGTAGGGGTGCAGATAGGGGCAGAGACGCCACGGTTGCACCACAATACCCACGCCCTCCTGCTGGGTGATGATGGCCTGAAGGTGGCTCATGTAACGCTCGGCGCTCTTGGCACCGAACACGCGGGGCACCAGCGGGTTGAGCATGAGGGTCACGCCCTCCTTGGCGCAGTCGCGCACGCGGCGGTTCAGTTTCTCCACCTGCGTGGGCAGGGTCAGCCCGCTGAAGGTGGCGCGGAAGACGCGCTGAACCTCTGCCATAGCCGCGCCCTGCATGCCGCCCGCCGCCATGATGGCCGCCTTGAAACGCAGCTTGCCGATGGTGCTGAAAATGGGGGGCACACCGCCGTGATCGTTCACCAGCTGTTTCAGGTTGGCCACTTGTTGGGCTGTATCGGCCACATGCAGCACGCGGTCACAGAGGTCGCGCACGAACTCGCGGTTCTTTTCTTCACCCGTCATGCGACCCAACGCGGCCAACAGCGTGCGCTCATCGGAGCGCATGACTTTTTGGGAGGCCGTCAGTAACTCCTGTGCCATTTCCGCCGCGCGTGCGGCCAAGGTGCGGTCGTCCCACTTACGGCTTTTGGCTTCTGCGAGTTGAGCTTTGATGTCAAGGTCCCCCATACGTGCGAGTATTCTAACCTGCATGCGCCCTGCTGGCAAGCGTAAAATGAGCCTTGGGGCGGGGCGATGATTATCTGCCCCTATCCGATAAGGCAACTAAGCACCTATTCCATACAGACTGGGGACACAGAAACGAACGAGACACCCGCGCAACTGCCCCGGCATGACCAAATCTATCGCCGGATATATATCTTTTTGCGCAAATGTATCACAAAAAGATAAATAATCTCAATACGAGAGTTGACAATCTCCTGCTTCGGTGTTAGCATAACGCCATGCAGAATACCGCTTCAACAGGGAGTTTTTGCCTCAATAAAGAGGTTGCGTCGCCCCGCGACCCCTCCGCAGCCAAGGAGGTTTACCGCTGCGCCCATCTGTCGCAAAATGATTCTGCAAGCGATAAAGATTTTATCAACACACCTACCCTGACCCTGCAATTGTCCGATGCCCGTTATCGCACCCTTGTCCAACGTGCCATGAAAGAGGGCTGTACCGTTGAAATGCTGGTGGCGCGATGCATTCACACCCTGCTGGGGGAGTAAGAACTCCCACTCTTCACTCATTCCAATCAAACAACCATGCCCCGACATTACGAAAGAAACAGTGACGGCTCCTATACCTCCTATTCAGAGGAAGAATGGAGAGAGAAAAAGAAACGAGAATTTTTATGGACGTTCAGCCTTGCCGCCCTTATCTTTTTGTTGTTCTTCGGCCAACTCTTTTTAGGCTATCTGATGTCGCTGTTCAAATGAAAGCCTGAATCATAACAGACTACAACGTTTCGCATAGAATCGACGCAACGAGAGGCTTGATCAGTCTCAGACCTCAGCCTGTGCCCGCCCTGTCTTACCAGACTCGGCGGGCGATTTTTGCCCTGTCTCTATCCGGCTCCCCCGCCTCAATACATTCCCGTTGCATATATGCCGCGGCGCCCCAAAGACAAGGTTGTCTACGCAATGCTGGGCTGCTTGCTGGGCTATCTGGGAATTCACAATTTCTATGCCGGCTATGTCGGTCGCGGGATAGCCCAGCTGCTTATCAGCGTGCTCAGCATGGGGTTCCTGTTTTTCATCCCTATGATTTGGGCTATCGTAGAAGTTTGCACCATTGAATATGATGCCTACGGAATCCCCTTTACGCGCAGATAACCGCATGTCTGCCGAGCCGCCCCGCCGTCACTCTGCTGTCGGGGCGGCGGTCGGTCTTAAATCATCGGGTCGAAAGAAAAGGTTGAATTGTTCTGCGTGCGGCGAGACGCCGAAGGGACGCATCTCGAAAAAGACGTTGCAACTGCTGATTTTCTCGCCCATCGTATGCTGGCGCATGAAGCCGGACCCGTTGCGGGTGAAGTCCAGATAGAACGAGATATCTACCTTCTCCGTTTCGCCGTGCAGCATGATGTGTGCCTCATGCGGCGAAATACGTTCGTAGGTGTAAGTGCCGCGTGAAGTTCCGCATTCCCACCGCTCGCCGTCACGGAAAAACAGACCGACATAGGCCGCCACGGGAGAGATATCCAGATTCTCTTTGTCTATTCCTGCATCGGATTCCTTGGCCAAGGTGTCGGGTGCAACCTTGTAACTTTGGGCGTTGGAGAGGTCGCAGATGAGGTACATGCCGGCGGGGGATTCAGGGGCGGAGCCTTCCTGCCGCTTGGGCGGTGTAAAGCCTGCGGTGGGTTCCAAGCGGAAGCGGACATGGCTCCAGATGTTGAGACCGTTGTCTACCGGGAAAGCCATGAACCCCTCACCGGGGCTGCTGAACCACAGCAGGTAAGGCATTTTTGCCGTTTTGCGGGCATTGGCGACAACAAGAAGACTCATGGCGCTGTGTTCCAACCGCTTGTAGGTGTAATCGGAATGGCTGTCACCGATTGTCCATTCGGTCTCTCCGAAACTGAAATAATCGGGGTTCACGCGGGCGTTGATAGGCTCTCTGTTGGGCACATAAAACGCATCTTTCAGGGTGTCGATGACATCGCGCTCCTCCATCTGCTCCCAATGCTGCAAATCGGCGCGGCTTTGGTAACAGATATTGTTGCCCAGCAACAGGTGCAGCGTATAGCCGTTGAGCGAACGCGGAATGTCCTCGATGCTTGCGGTTCCCTGTGCGGGTTCGACGGGGGTGGACGAAGTGGCGGGCATGCCGTCC